>JBPCKC010000077.1:0-5274 GCA_051004675.1 Solirubrobacterales bacterium | reverse complement strand
GCATCGCCGCCGGAGCGCCGGCGGGCCGTCGCGCGCACGGCGCGGCGCTGGGCCGGGCGGCCGGCGATAGTCGCGCTTTCGGGCCTCGACGGCGCGGGCAAGAGCTTTCAGGCGGTTCGTCTGCAGGCCACGCTCGAGCGCCTGGGCCACCAGGCGGTCGTGGTCTGGCCACCGGCCAGCAACGTCATCTTCCAGGGCAATCCGGCGCTGAAGCGGCGGCTCCTCGCCCTCCTTAAGGCGCTCGGTCGCGCTCCCGAGACCGAGCCGGCGCCACCTGCGAGCGACGGGGAACCCTCTGTCGATCCCCTGCCCCGGCAGAGCGCGCCGGTCGCCCACGCGCTGGCGTTCGTGGTCGCCCTCGCGCACGTATGGGCGTTTCGGCGCGGCCGCACGGCGGCGGGACGGCGGGTCGACGTGATCATCTACGACCGGTACGCGCTCGACTCGATCGTCTACCTACGCCATCGCTGGGGCCACGGACGCGCCTTCCGGCTCCAGAGCGCGCTCGTCCACCGGCTCGCCCGGCGGCCGGCCCACGCCCTCTTCCTCGACATCCCCCCCGACGTGGCGTACGCCCGCAAGCAGGACTTCCCGATCGACAACCTCCAGGAGCGGGCCGAGCTCTATCACGAGCTGCACGCACAACTCGCGGTCCGTCGCCTCGACGGCAAGCGCGCCCGCGAAGACCTCTGCTCCGAGATCGCCGGCGCGGTGTGGGAGGGCCTGGGCTGAGGGGCTCACCCGCGGGCGCTTTCCAGCGCTCGCCTGGCGCGACCGAGCCTGCGGCCGGTCGCGAGCAGCGGGAGCGGGTCGCGCAGGGAGGCGACCGCGTGGGTTGTGTGGCGCCGGGGACGCAGGACCCGGAGCGCAGTTCGCCAGTCCCCGGCGAGCGTGGCGGCGCCGAGCGCGGCCAGATCGCGTTCCTCGGAGCGGAAGCGCACGCCCGTCCGGTAGGCGCCAATCCGTGGCGAGCGCTCGAGCAGGAGGTCGGCCCAGATCGCGGGGAGGTTCAGCCCGGCCGCCACGGCGAGGGCCAGCGAACCGTAAATGCGCGGGTTCAGGTCGATCAGGTAGCTCGTCCCGCCGGACGCCACGAACTGTGCCTGGAAGATGCCGCTCCACCCCAGCCCCCCGATCAGCCGGCGCACGCCGGCTTCGAGCGCGGGATCGCCCGGGACCGTCTCCGCGAAAGCGCTGATTCCGCATCCCGGCGGAAAGATCCGCCGTGCGACCTGGTGCGCGATCGCGACGACCTCCCCGCGCCAGGCGACTCCCGATGCCGCCACCAGCTCGCCCTCCAGGGCGGGCTGGATCAGCGCGACGTCCCCCGGCAGCGAGCGAACCGCCTCAAGCAGCTGCTCCGGGGTGGTGACGCGCATCACATGGGCCGCGGCGAGGCCGCCGGCGTCGGTCGGGGTGCTCGTCCTCGGCGCCTTGACGATCGCCGGCAGGTCGACGGCAGCCGCGGCCGACTGCGCTTCCGCGAGCGTCGTCTGCACCGTCGGCGGGGTCGCGAGGCCGGCATCGGCGGCCAGGCGCGCGAGCTCGAGCTTGTCGGTGGCGCGGGCGACCGTGTCACGTTCTGGCGCCCCCAGGGCCACCCCGGCCGGAAAGGCGCCCGCAGCGCCGGCGAGCGCGACCATGCCGACCTCGGTTCCGGGCAGGACCGCCGCGACCCTCAGCTTCTCGGCTGCCCGCGCCAAAGCGGCCACATAGCGGCCGGGGTCCAGCGCCGGATCCGGGACCTCCACGAGGCCGGCCCGGGCTCGTGAGCGCCGCGAGTACCCGTCGCGGCCGACGGCGGCGAGCCAGGGTTCGTACCCGGCGGCTCGCAACGCCCGCATTCCGGCGAGGACGCCGTAGGACGGGGCGTCTTCGGTCACGAGCAGGCGCAGGCCAGGGCTCGGCGAGGGCGAGGCGGTAGCTTGGGAGGACATGTCGAGGGGCCTGGGTCGTGGACGCTATCGACGGGGAGCAGCGGGCGCCGGCGCCGGGCCGGGCTCCGCGGCCACCGAACCTGCCGAGGGCGGGACCATCGGGCGCGGCTCGGCGCTCCTCTTCGGCGCCCAGCTCGTGGGCAACGCAGGCTTCTTCTTCGCCGTCCTCATCATCGCCCGCTCACTGGGGCCCAGCGGTCGCGGTGCGATCGCCTTCATCACGGTGACCGCCCTCGTGGTCGCGCGCGTGATGAAGGTGGGCATCAGCCAGGCCACGACGGTGTTCGCCGCGCAGCGTCCCCACGAGCGCGCCGTCCTGCTCTCGAACCTGATCATCTTCTCCATCGCGGGCTCGCTTGCCGGAGCTGGGCTGCTCTGCGGCGTGCTGCTGGCGGCCCCAGGGATCCGGCCCGGCGACATTGGGGCCACCGAGCTGTGGATCCTGCTCGCCGGCACGGTCGCCACCTCCCTCTGGGACGAATCCTTCCTGCTGGGCTGCAACCGGATGCGCGCGCTGGCGGGCCTGATCGCGATCGCCGGATGGATGTACGTGTTGGTCTTGGGGTTGGCCTGGGCGACGGTCGGCCTTGACGTGTCAACCGTCGCCGGCGCCTGGGCCGTGTCGCAGGCGCTGGCCGGCCTGATGTTCCAGGCCGGCCCCCTCTGGAGCCTGGGATTGGCTCTACCGAGCCTTCGGCTGCTGCGCGAGATGCTGCGCTTTGGGACGCGTGCCTGGGTGGGCACGCTCTCGGCGCTGCTGAACGCGCGCTTCGACCAGATCCTGATGGCGTTCATCACCACCCAGGCGACGCTGGGCATCTATGCCGTCGCCGCGAACTCCTCCGAGCTCCTGCTCTACGTGCCGGCCGCAATCGCGACCGCGATGCTGCCGGCGATCGCCGGTAACAACACGCTCACCGCCGAGCGGGCGCTTCGACTGTTTCGTGCCGCGAGTGTGATCGGGATCGGAGCCGCGCTGGTGGCCGCCGCCGCCGGCCCGGTGCTGGTGCCGCTCGTCTTCGGCGAGCCCTTCCGCGCCTCGGTTGCGCCATTCCTGTGGCTGCTTCCCGGCGTCGTGGGGTACACGGCGATGAGCATCACCAACAGCGCGCTGCTGGCCTCCGGCGCGCCCGGGCGATCCTCCCTCGGGCCACTGGCCTGCCTGGTCGCCGGCGTCGCCCTTGATCTGGTCTTGATCCCGGCGTTCGGCGCCTCCGGCGCCGCGGCCGCCGCGACCGCCGGGTTCACGATCGGCGGAATCACCGGGGTCCTCCTCTATCGCCACCAGGTGTCCTTCGGCTGGAGCGAGCTGGTCCCGCGGCCCGGGGACGCGGGCGCCGTGTGGGCATTCGCGTCCGGCCTGGTACGCCGCCGGAGTTCGGCATGACCGCCGCACGCGTGCTCGAGCCCCGGGAGCTGACGAACGAACTGACCGCGCGCTGGGCCGAGATCCAGCGCCAGACGGCGCTCTTCGCGAGCCCCTTCTTTCATCCCGCCTTCACGCGGCTGGTGGCCGGTGCGCGCGACGACGTCCGCGTCGCCGTGCTCGAGCGCGACGGCGACCCGGTCGGCTTCTTTCCGTTTCAGCGCGGTCCGCTCGGAGTGGGGCGGCCGGTGGGATCGAGCCTCAACGACTACCAGGGCGTGATCGCGGACCCGGATGCGGAGTGGGAGCCGGGGAAGCTCCTGCGCGCCTGTGGCCTGCGCTGGTTCGAGTTCGACCACCTGATAGCCGGGCAGGAGGAATTCGCGCCTTTTCACCGCCACCTCAGCCCGTCACTCGTCATCGACCTCTCCCAGGGCTTTGAGGACTACGAGCGGGTACAGCGCGAGGCCGGCGTCAAGACGATCAAGCGGCTCCGCGCCCGCTGGCGCAAGCTGGAGCGAGACCACGGGCCGGTGCGCTTCGAGGCCCACGTCGCCGACCCTCACCTGCTCGCGACGCTGCTGGCCTGGAAATCCGCTCAGTACGGGCGCACCGGGATGGCCGATCTCCTCGCCCGGCCCTGGTTCCGGCAGGTGATCGAGGCCGCCCACACGGCTTCGGCCGACGGCTTCGCCGGCCTGCTGTCGGCGCTGTGGGCGGGCGAGCGCCCCGTCGCGCTGCACCTCGGCCTGCGCTCCGACTCGGTCTGGCACTACTGGCTGCCGGCGCAGGACGAGGACCCGGAGCTGGCGCGCTGCGCCCCCGGGCTCCTGCTGATCCTCGCGATGGCCGAGCACGCCGAGCGGCTGGGGCTTCGAGTCCTTGACTTCGGCAAGGGGGAAGCGCGGCACAAGCGGGAGTTCGCCAACGCCGAGAACGCGGTGGCGGACGGATTCGTCGGCACCTTCTCGGCGGTGGCCGCCGCGTCGCGGCTGCGCGCGCAGGCCCGCGAGCTGGCGCGCCGCTCCGCCGTGGGGCCGCGTGCCCGGCGGCTCGCCGGCCGGCTCACCGGGCCGAGGTGATCTCTTTGGGCTCAGCCGCCGCGCCGCAGCAGCGGACGCAGCCGCGAATAAACCGCGTCGACCGGGCGCGATCGCCGGAATCCCGGGTAGCGGCCGGAGGCCTTGAACGCGAAACGCAAGCCGGTGTCACGCGGGAAGATCGGCGTCCTCGACCGAGCGAACGGCCCCTCCTCCCATTCGAGGGTGAAGGCGTCCGCGAACCCGATCTCGCTTGCGGCGCGGCGGGCGGCCTCGCTGCTGCGGCCGTACGGGTAGGCGAGGTAGCGGGGCGGGTGTCCCAGCAGTTCGGTGATGCGCCCGACGGAGGCCCGCAGGTCCTCGCGGATCTCCTCCGGGGAAGCACGGGAGAGGTCGATGTGCCGGTGTCCGTGGCTGCCGACCTCGAATCCCCGGCCGCCGAGCTCGGCGAGCTCGTCACCGCTCATGAGGTCCAGGTCCAGCTCGTACTCGGGATCCCACCGGTTGCGATCCCCGAGCCAGGCGGTGGGCGCGAACACGGTGGCTGGGAGCGCATAACGCTCCAGGACCGGCAAGGCGTCGGTGAGAACGCTGCGGTACGCGTCGTCGAACGTGATCGCCACCCGGGCCGGGCCCCTCGCCGGCGCCGCCCGCATGATCTCGTCGAGGCCGACAACCCTCCGGCGGCGGGCGAGGAAATCGATCTGACGCTCGAACGTCTCAAGCGGCACGAATGTATTGCTGAGCGGGTGGCCGACCGGGGTCGGGCCGACGGCGTGATAGGCGAGGACGGTGCTTCGCACGCTAGATGAGCAATTCCACGGCCGCGCGTGCGCGGGGGCGCACGGTGCCGAGCTGGGCGTGGACGGGGGACGAGGCCCGTACCAGGAGGTACGGGCGAGGAGCCCGGGCGCGATCCAGCGACGGCATC
>JBPCKC010000076.1:0-42113 GCA_051004675.1 Solirubrobacterales bacterium | reverse complement strand
TGCCGTCGCTGGATCGCGCCCGGGCTCCTCGCCCGTACCTCCTGGTACGGGCCTCGTCCCCCGTCCACGCCCAGCTCGGCACCGTGCGCCCCCGCGCACGCGCGGCCGTGGAATTACTCATCTAGGGCCCGGAACGCCGGGCCCGGCGTCACCCGGCGTTCACGCCTGACCCAGCTATCATCCGCGTCTCGCGCCGCGCCCGAGCGGCGCGATTCGTATGACTGAAGCCACAAACAGCCAGGAGCACGCCTAGTGGCTCGCCCCCAGCAGCGCACGGCGCAGGGCGGGACCAGCGGCGGCGGGCCTCCCGGCCGTGGCGGCGGCGGTCGGCGGCGCGGTCCCAGCGACCGCATGCGCCCGCGCAAGTACACGCGTATCAACGTCGAGACGATCGACTACAAGGACCTGGCGACGATGCGCCGCTTTATCTCCGACCGGGGCAAGATCCGCTCGCGCCGCGTCACCGGGCTCTCGCGCCGCCACCAGCAGCAGCTGGCGCTGGCGGTGAAGCGCGCCCGCGAGATCGCGCTCCTGCCCTACGTCGGCGAGCGTTAGGCGCTCCGGGATGGCTCAGGCGATCCTCCTCAAGGACGTTCCGGATCTCGGCGAGGCCGGCACCGCCGTGGATGTTTCCCCCGGCTACCTGCGCAACTACCTTCAGCCCCGCAAGCTGGCTCAGCCCGCGACGCCTGGTGCCCTCGAGGCCGCCCAGCGCCAGAGGGAGCGCGCCGAGCAGGCCGCCCGCGAGGCTTCCGAGCGCGCCGGCGAGACGGCGGCGCTGCTCTCGAAGACCGTGCTCACCATCCAGCACCAGGCGGGCGAGGACGGCAGGCTTTTCGGCTCGGTGACCAACGCCGAGATCGCCGAGGCCATCGCCGACGCGCGCGGCCTGCGCATCGACCGCAAGAAGATCCGCCTCGACGACCCAATCCGCGAGGTGGGCACCTACATGGTCGAGGTCGAGGTCGGCGGCGGCGAGACCGCCCGCGTCAAGACCATCGTCGCCGAGCAGAAGTAGCTCCCGCCGCGACGGCCGGCCGATGGCCGCGGAAGACGCCGCTCGCGCTTCCAACTTCCCGCAAAAGCCGCCTTCGCCGCTCGCGCCCGGCATCCGCCTGTGGTTGATTGGGGCGACGGGCCGCCGGGGGCATAATTCCGCCGCCGCCGTCCCTCTAATTGAAGAGAGCGATGGCGAGCCCGGACACAGCCCATGTACCCCCCCAGAACCTCGAGGCAGAGGAGTCTGCCCTCGGGGCGATGATGGTCTCCGAGGGGGCGATCGACGCCGTCATCCTCGACGTCCGCCTGAACGAGGAGGACTTCTACCGCGAGGGGCATCGCATCGTCTACCGGGCGATCAAGACCCTCCACGAGCGCGGCGACCCGGTCGACTCGATCTCGGTCGCCGAGCACCTCACCCAGACGGGCGAGCTGGCCGAGGCGGGCGGGCGCGAGAACGTCACTCAGCTCCCGAGCGCCGTCCCCGCCCCGGGCAACGCGCGCCATTACGCGCGGATCGTCAAGCAGAACGCGCTCCTTCGCCGCCTGCTGAACGCCTCACACCGCATCCAGAAGTCGGTCCACGAGCGCGAGGGCGAGCCCCTCGACCTGGTCGAGCGGGCCGAGTCGATGCTCTTCAAGGTTGCCTACGAGGATCGGGCGAGCGACTTCAAGAAGATCGCCGACGTCCTCGCCGAGGAGGTCGACCGCCTCGAGGCGCTTGCCAAGGGCGACCGGGAGCTCACCGGCATCCCCTCTGGGTTCCGAGACCTCGACAGCCTGCTCGGCGGGTTCCAGCCCGGCAACCTGATCATTCTCGCGGCACGCCCGTCGTTGGGCAAGTCGGCGCTGGTCTGCAACATCGCCGACAACGTGGCGGGGAAGAGCGGGCAGACGGTCGCTTTCTTCTCGCTGGAGATGTCCGAGGTCGAGCTCGCCCACCGCTTCATCTCCTGCCGCGCGCGCATCTCCAACGACAAGCTGCGCAAGGGGAAGGTTTCCCAGCGCGACTGGCCGAAGGTCTTGAAGGCCTGCAACGAGCTCGAGTCGGCCCCGCTGTGGCTCGACGACTCGTCCGACCTCAGCCTCCTCGACCTTCGGGCGAAAGCCAGGCGCCTCGCCTCCAGTGAGGCCGGCGGCAAGCTGGGCCTGGTGATCGTCGACTACATGCAGCTCATGCGCCCCGACGACCCCCGGGCGGGCCGGGTCGAGCAGGTCGGCCAGATCTCGCGAGGCCTCAAGGTGCTCGCGCGCGAGCTCGAGGTCCCCGTGATCGCCCTCTCCCAGCTCTCCCGCGCGCCTGAGCTGCGGACCGGTCCCGACCGCGGCAAGCCGATGCTGTCGGACCTGAGGGAGTCGGGATCCATCGAGCAGGACGCGGACGTCGTCGCCTTCATCTTCCGCCCGGCGCTCTACGCCGAGAACAGAGGCGAGGAGGATGACCGCGACCGCAAGGTCATGGACTCCGAGGCTGAGCTCATCGTCGCCAAGCACCGCAACGGGCCCACGGGAAGCGTGCCGTTGGTGTTCCTGGAGGAGTACCCGAAGTTCGCCACCAAGGAGTTCGGAGCCGGAGAGCGCCCGATGGACCAGCCTTCCGGGATCGGCCCTCCTCTGGTTGACCTGGCGGACGAGGCGTGAGCCCTCCGCGACGCGCGCTGAGGCTCGCGGAGGTCGAGCCGACCTGTTCCCTCGGAGTGTGCGACGGCTCGGGATGGATCCTCGGCCCGGAGGACGTAGCGCGGCCGTGTGAATGCCGCGCGCCGCGAGTAGCTCGCCACCACGCTCGGGGTGTGGCCTCGGCGATCCCGGCCCGCTACCGCGGCGTCTCCTTCGATCGCCCACCCGTCTCGGATATGGCCTCCAACACCGGGCAGGCGCCGGTGGTGCAGGCCGTGCGGGAGTTCGCCGCCGAGATCGCTCACAACCTCGACGAGGGGCATGGCCTGTGGCTGATGGGCGATGTCGGCACCGGCAAGACGACGCTCGCGATGCTTGTCGCCAAGGCGACCGCGGAGGCCGGGCGGACGGTGGCGATCTACTCCCTGCCCCGCCTGCTCGCCCGCATCCGCCGGACCTACGACGCCGACCCCGGCGAGGATTCCTATCTTCAGTTCTTCGAGCGCCTGACGTCGGTTGACCTGCTCCAGATCGACGACCTCGGCGCCGAAAAGCGCTCGGACTGGGTGCTCGAGCAGCTCTACGCGATCGTCGATGAGCGCTACGAGTCGAAGCGGTCGATGGTCGTCACCACCAACCTTGACCAGTCGAGCCTGGAGGAGCAGATCGGCCCGCGCACGGTCTCGCGACTGGTGGAGATCTGCGGCGATCCGCTGCCGCTCTTCGGGGAGGATCAGCGCTACCGGGTCTAAGCTTCGCGCCATGACTGCTTCCACGCGCCTCGTCAAGGGCACCGACTTCATCTGCATCGGCACCCAGGACTTCTTCAAGGATCCCGACGGCAACGCGCTCTCCATCCACCACCGCTACGCCCCCCAGGGCTGATCTCCGCCGCCACGGCGTCCGGTCGCTCCATGCCATCAACGGTCATAGTCGGCGCCCAGTGGGGCGATGAGGGCAAGGGGAAGGTCGTGGACCTGCTCGCCGAGCACGCTGACCTGGTCGTTCGCTTTCAGGGCGGGAACAACGCCGGACACACGATCATTCGCGACGGCGACACGTTCAAATTCCACCTGATCCCCTCGGGGATCCTCTATCCGGAGCTGACCTGCGTGATCGGCAACGGCGTGGTGATCGACCCGGCGGTCCTGATCGACGAGCTCGAGGGCCTGCGGCGCCGGGGGATCGACACCTCCGGCCTGCGCATCTCAGCCAACGCGCACCTCATCATGCCCTACCACGTGATGCTCGACACGGCGGGCGAGGCGAAGCTGGGCAAGCTGGAGATCGGGACCACGAAGCGAGGGATCGGCCCCTGCTACGCGGACAAGGCGGCTCGCCTGGGCATCCGTGTCCAGGACATGCTCGACGCCAAGATCCTGCGCAAGAAGATCGCGGCGGCGCTCGAGCCCAAGCAGCAGATGCTGCGCCCGTTCGCACGTGACCCGGCCCTGGACCTGCATGCGATGACCGAGGAGTACCTCCGTTACGGCCACCGGCTGGAGCCTCACATCGGCGATACCGCCCGCCTCTGCTGGGAGGCCCTCGACTCCGGCAAGCGGGTGATCTTCGAGGGTGCTCAGGCGACGATGCTCGATCTCGACCACGGCACCTATCCCTTCGTGACCTCGTCGAACCCCGTCGCGGGGTCCGCCTGCGTGGGCGCCGGCGTCGGTCCCGGCGACATCGACGAGGTCTGGGGGGTCGCGAAGGCCTACGCCACCAGGGTGGGGGCAGGCCCCTTCCCGACCGAGCTGGACGACGAGCTGGGCAGGCGTCTTCGCGAGCTGGGGGGCGAGGTCGGGACCACTACGGGCCGCGACCGGCGCGTCGGGTGGCTCGATCTCGTGGCCCTGCGCTACGCCGTTCGCCTCAACAAGATGTCGGCGCTGACCATCACCAAGCTCGATGTCCTCGCCGGCATCGACCCGCTCAAGGTCGCCGTGCGCTATCGCTCCTCGGAGGGGGCCGTGCTGGAGGAGTTCCCCTGGCACCAGTCGATCCTGCATACCGCACGGGCCGAGTACGAGGAGCTGCCCGGCTTCGAGGGCGATATCTCGGGGTGCCGGACCGAGGCGGACCTGCCGCAGGCGGCGCGCGATTACCTGCGCTTCGTCGCCGACGCTGCCGGTGTGCCCATCCGCCTCGTCGGCGTCGGGCCGGGGCGCGACCAGGTCGTCTGGACCGGCGAGAGCTCGACGCAGCTTCGAGCCGCCTAATGGCCGACAGCGCTCCATAGACTCCCGCGCCATGTTCGAGAAGGTCTTGGTCGCCAACCGGGGCGAGATCGCCATCCGCGTCATGCGCGCGCTGCGCGAAATGGGGATCACGTCGGTTGGCGTGTACTCGGAGGCCGACCGCGAAACGCCCGCGGTCCGCTACGCGGACGAGGCGCACCTGCTCGGCCCGGCTGTGCCCGCGGAGAGCTATCTCAGCATCGAGAAGGTGATCGCGGTGGCCAAGGACTCCGGTGCCGACGCGATCCACCCCGGCTACGGGTTCCTCGCCGAGAACGCCGCGTTCGCAACCGCCTGCGCCGACGCCGGCATCGTCTGGATCGGCCCCCCGCCGAGTGCGATCGAGGCCATGGACTCGAAGACCAAGGCCCGCGAGCTCATGCAGGACGCGGGCGTTCCCATCGTGCCCGGCTCGACCGAGCCCTCGCCCGACGTCGCCGCGGCCAGGAAGGCGGCGAAGGAGATCGGCTTTCCCATCGCCTGCAAGGCGGCCGGTGGCGGCGGCGGCAAAGGCTTTCGCGTGGCGATGACCAAGGACGACCTCGCCGACGCCTTCGAGGGCGCCGCCCGCGAGGGCGAGAAGTTCTTCTCCGACGACAGGGTCTACCTCGAGCGTTACTTGGAGGACCCACGCCACGTGGAGGTCCAGGTGCTGGCCGACTCCCACGGCAGCGTCATCCATCTGGGCGAGCGGGACTGCTCGATCCAGCGGCGCCACCAGAAGCTCATCGAGGAGGCCCCGGGGCCCCACGTGGACTCGGAGATGCGCGAGCGGATCGGCAAGATCGCGATCGATGCCGCCGCGGCCGTCGACTACCGGGGCGCCGGCACCATCGAGGGCATGCAGGTGGGCGAGGATTACTTCTTCTTGGAGATGAACACCCGCGTGCAGGTCGAACACTGCGTGACGGAGATGGTCACCGGCATCGACATCGTCCGCGAGCAGGTCCGGATCGCCGCGGGTGAGGAGCTCTCGATCGCCCAGGATGACGTGAAGCTCACCGGCCACGCGATCGAGTGCCGCATCAACGCCGAGGCCGCGCACAAGAACTTCGCTCCGGCGCCGGGGCCGATCTCCAGCTACGTCGAGCCGTCCGGTCCCGGGGTGCGAGTCGACTCGGGCCTCGAGGCCGGCACCGAGGTCACACCCCTCTACGACCCGATGGTCGCGAAGCTCATCACCTGGGACAGCGACCGCGAGAAGGCGACCGCGCGAATGCTGCGAGCCCTGGGCGAGTACCGGATCGAGCCGCTCACCACGCTGATCCCGTTTCACCGGGCGATCCTCGCGACCGAGCAGTGGGCCAAGGGCGAGACCTGCCGCGACCTCACCGAGGACAAGAAGTGGCTGAAGTCGCTGGCCCCGGACGCATCACCGAAGCCGGCCGCCGGCGAGGAGTCCGAGGAATCGACCGAGCGTGAGTACAAGGTTGAGGTCGACGGGCGGCTGCACTCCGTGAAGGTGATCGGTGCGGCCACGCCGGCCGCCGCCGGGGCGGCTCAAAGCCGGCGCCCACCGAAGCGCGAGCGCTCTGGCGGCGCGGGCGGCGGCGGCGCGGGCGGGCCCACGCTGCCGTCACCTCTTCAGGGCACGGTCTTGAAGGTCGCCGTCGAGAAGGGCCAGGAAGTCGCCGAGGGCGACCTGGTCTGCGTGATCGAGGCGATGAAGATGGAGAACGAGATCACGGCGCACCAGGACGGCAAGGTGACCGAGCTGGCGGTCAGCGAGGGGGGCTCGGTGAACGCCGGCGATCCGATCGCGACGATCGAGCCGGCGGGCGAGTAGTCAGCTTCCGAGCGCCGTCCCGTGGGCGAAGCACTCGGTGCTCGTCTCCTCGAAGCCGTAATCGACCGTGGCGACCCTGCCGTTGGGCCGGCTGTAGGTAACGGAGCCTCCGCCGAAGCTGCGGTTTCGGTCCAGGTCGAAGTCCTCGTTCGCCCCGATGTCGAGCCGTCTGACGGTGAAGGCGGCGCCGGCGGGATCGCTCCCGGTCGTAAACGTCAGGGTGACGTCGGCCCCTGCGTTGTTCGACTGGAGCGACAGGTCCAACTGGGCGCTACCCCCCCGCTTGCGAAAGACGCCGTCGCACTCGTAGAGGATCCTCATTCCGGCCAGGGCGACGACTGTCTGGCTGGTCGTCGCCGTGGTGTCACTGACGCGGAACTTCGCTGCGCTCAGGCCATCGACGGTATCGGCGCGCTTGAGAGTGCCCGAGACCGCCACGGCCGTTCCACCCCCCAGCGCGAAGAACAGCGCGAGGTAGGCCACGGCGTTTCGCTTGAGGTGCTCCACGTCCACCAGGCTACCCCGGATAGGCTCCCGCCGCTATGACGAATGCGATCTCCTCCCTGCCCTGGCGCGGCCCCGACGGCGAGCGACCCGACCTGCCGCTGCCTCCCGGGAAGATGCCGCTGCGCAGCGGCGGGCGCATGCGCAAGCGCTGGCGCTACGTGGGAGCGTTCGCCGACGAGCTCTTCGTCTGCGCAGCTCGCATTCATGTCGGGCCGCTGGTGCAGAGCTTCTGGGTGGTCTGCGATCGCGAGTCGGGGGAGATGTGGGAGAGGACGCGGTTGCTCCTCCCCGGTGCGCGTGGCGAAGTCTGGACAGAGCACCTGGGCGGTGAGGAGGTGGTCGCCGAGCTGGGAGACCTCGGCGTCCTCGACTACGCGCCGGACGAGGGCTCGCTCGTTCGCATCGACGCCGACGTTCGAGGATCCGACGACGTCCGCGCGTTCCTCCGTTGCCACGGCGGGACGTGGGCGGAGGCGATCTGCCCCACCGACGAGGGCCAGTACGTGTGGACGCGCAAGCGCGCGGACGTGCCGATCGAGGTGGACGTCCGAGTCGGCGACCGGCGCTGGAGGGTCAAGGCCCGGGGGATGGAGGACGAGTCGGCGGGGTACCACCCGAAGCACACCGTGTGGAGCTGGTCCGCCGGCGTGGGGCGTACGACAGACGGCCGCTCCGTGGGCTGGAACCTCGTCAGCGGCATCAACGATCCGCCGGAGCGCTCCGAGCGCGCGATCTGGGTCGGCGGGAAACCCTTTGAGCCCGGGCCTGTCGAGTTCGAGGATCTCGAGGCGATCGCCTTCGACGACGGCTCACGCCTTCGGTTCGCCAAGGAGTTCGAGCGCTCGAAGGAGGAGAACCGGCTGATCGTCAAGTACACGTACCGCCAGCCGTTCGGCACCTTCACGGGGACCCTGCCCGGCGGACTCGAGCTCGAGAGCGGCCTGGGCGTCATGGAATTCCACGACGCGACTTGGTAGGGCGAGCGCTGGAGGGGCGAGCGGATCAGGGTAAGGTGCGCCCGATGCGAAGATTGATCGCGCTTCTGATGGTGGCGTCGATCTGCTGGCTGGGGCTGGCGGCCCCGGCGGCAGGGGATACGTTCCAGACCACCCGCCTGGATGACCCGGCGGCGGCCAAATGCACGCCGACGAACTGCTCGCTCCGCGGCGCGATCAGCGCGGCAAACGGCCACGCGGGACCCGACAAGGTCGTGGTCGGCGAGGGCACGTTCGAGCTCACGCTCCCGGAGACACCCCAGAATGACAACGCGGGCGGCGACCTCGATGTGAAGGGCGAGGTCCGCATCACGGGCATGGGAAGCAGCCTGACCACGGTTGACGCCAACGGCGGATCACGGGTCTTCTCCCTTTTGAGGGACCCGCAGAAGAGCCTCGAGCGCATGAACATCACCGGCGGCAACGCGCAGCTCGGCGGCGGGATCCTCGTCGGACCACCGGAGACCAACTTCAGCCCCGCCGAGCACAAGCTCCGAAACCTGGTGATCCAGGGAAACGTGGCGACCCTCCACGGCGGAGGGATCTACGGCAGCCTCCAAAGGATGAAGTTGTCGCGTACGACGATTACCGGCAACAGCGCCGCCAACGGGGGCGGCGGCATGTACCTGGGCGCTGCGGCGACACTGGGCTCTGGGTCCCCCCCGGTCAAGATCCACTCGTCGACCTTCAGCGGCAACACGGCGGGGATCGGCGCCGGGCTGTACCTGGACGGGGCCAACTCGGGAGATGCCGTTTTTGACCCGCGGGCGAGCACGCTGAACTCGACCTTCGCGTTCAACATCGCGACGGTCAGCGGCGGCGGCATCAGCTTGATCCTGGGCGCGGAGCTGGCCGCCGAGCACACGACCGTCGCCTACAACGGCGCCGACTCCGACAGCTCCGGCGGCGGCGACGGCGGCGGCGTTTATCAATCGACCGACGCCTACCTCAGCCTGAGGTGGTCGCTGGTGAAGGAAAACAGCGTGGGCTCGTCGGGCGACGGCCCGCAGTGCGCCGGTGCGATCACGTTCATCGGAGTCATCACGCCTCAGGGCACCCCGGGGCTCTGCACCTTCGAGGGCGGATCGGTGATCCAGGGCGAGGTGCCGGCCAACATCGGCAGCCTCACCAACAATGGTGGTCCCACCCAGACCATCGCGATCCTCCAGAACAGCCTCGCCAACGGCTGGCGCGACGACAGCTTCTGCCCCCCGAAGGACCAGCGCGGCCAGCCGCGACCGCTGAACGAGTGCGATGTCGGCGCCTACGAACGGCCCTAGCGCCGCCCTAAGCTGAGAGTCGCTCTCTCATCCCGGGTACACCGAGGCGATCCGCCACCGCCACGGTGGCTCCTCGGAGCGGGGGAAGTCGAAGTGGTTGCGAGCGGCCAGCGTCTCCAGCGGCACCAGCTTGGGGTCCTGGCTCTCCAACAGAGGCGTGGACGCGAGCCCGGCCACGTCGGCGGCGGTCGCGTCCCGCACCACTCGTTCCCAGCCGAGCGTGGGCCGGTAGAGCCAGTACGTGATGAGCACGCTGCCGCCGGCCGGGCGCTCGTCACGGACCGAGACGAAGGCCGTCGTGCGCCGGTTGGACGCCGTCAACCGGGTCTCGCCGGGAACCGGCGCAGCGCAGCTCGCGCCGCGGCAGTAGCGGAAATCAACCGGCACGAGCCCCCCGACTGCGGTGGGAGCCGGCGCCAGCGCCCGGACGACGCCGCCCACGGGCCGCCCGTAGGCCTCGGTGAGGGGATCCCGCCAGCAGGGCCCGGGTAGCCGTGGAGCGCATCGCAGCTTGCGGGCGATCGCCGCTCCCACCTCACGCCCACCGTCGATCGCCGGCGCCCCCGCCAGCGCCGCCGCGCAGGCCAGCAGAACCGCCGCGATCAGCAGCGCCAGCCCGACGTGCTCAACCGACGCCGCCCCCCGCTGTCCGCGAGCATCCATGCCGCCACGCTAGGCGGCCTGATTGCGCCCATTGCACGCGCTTCGCGCCATCCCCGCACCAAACCCCCAACCCCCGCCCGGGGGGTCAGACCCCCTCCCTCCCCCCACGGGGTCAGACCCCTATCACTCATTGCACGCGGTTTGTGCCCGATCAGTCACAGGCAGGCGTGGCCGGCCCAAGAGGGGGTCTGACCCCCTCTTGGCGGAGGCGGGGTCTGACCCCGGTTAGGAGAGGCCTTGGCGGGCCTCGCGCACCAGGGTGACGGCCTCGGGGAAGACGACCCGGATCGCGTCGCGGACCTGCATCGCCTGCTGGTCGGAGTTCCCGTCGAGGTCGATCGCGCCGATCGCGGCCACGGTCAGGTCCACGGCGAGCTTGATGGCGTTGTCGGCCCAGGCGACCTTCTGCGCCCCCTGCATCTGCTCGGCCATCTCGCCCAGCCGGGCCCGCAGCTCGTCCGGGTCGCCGAAGATGTTGAAGCCCTCGCCTCCTTCCATGGGGGCAGGATAGTGGGGTCGAGTAGCCTCCTGCCTTCATGGGATTCCCCAGTCCAAAGGACGGTTCGGTCGCCTTGGTGACGGGCGCCTCGTCGGGCATCGGGGTCGAGATCGCCCGCCGGCTGGCGGCCCGAGGGCACGGCCTCGCCCTCGTCGCCAGGCGCGAGGATCGCCTGATCGAGCTCGCCGCCGAGCTGACCAAGGAGCACGACATCCGCGCCGAGCCGTTCGCGGCCGACCTCTCCTCGCCGCAGGGCCGCGACGACCTCGCCGCCCGGATCGGCGAGGCGGGGCTGGAGGTCCACATCCTGGTCAACAACGCGGGCTTCGGCGACGCGGGCAACTTCCACAAGACCGACGGCGAGCGAAATCTGCGGATGATCGAGCTGAACTGCGGAGCCCTCACCGACCTCCAGGGCCGCTACCTGCCGCCGATGGTCGAGCGCGGGCACGGCTGCGTGATCAACGTCGCCTCGATGGCCGCCTTCCAGCCCATCCCCTCCAACGCCGTCTACGCGGCCACCAAGGCCTACGTCCTCTCGCTGAGCGAGGCCGTGCACGCGGAGCTGTCCGGCATCAAGTCCGGGGTCAGCCTCACGGCGGTGTGTCCCGGGCCGGTGAAGACGGAGTTCGTGGCTGAGGCGGGCATGGAGGGCGCGGAGGACCGCACACCCGACTTCATCTGGCTCACGGCCGAGCAGGTTGCTGACGCCGCCATCTCCGGCGCGGAGAAGGGCAAGCGGGTCGTCGTCCCGGGGTTGCTCCAGCGGGCCACCGCAGTCGGCGGGCAGCACATGCCCCGTTCCGTTCTCCTGCCCCTCGCCGGGCGGGCCTGGCGCTCAGCCATCTAATCCGTCCTTCCGGGGTTCGCGGGCGGCTCCAGCGGCGCCACCATCGCCCCGCCTCGCCGCGCCAGGGCGCCGATCAGCTCGAGTGGAAACGAGGCCAGGAAGACGAACGGCGCGGCCAGCACGGTCGCGATGCAGTCGGCCACGAATGCCAACCTGCTGCGGGCGTTCGCCATTCGCAGGCGCCCGGCCCGCACCTCCCGGGCGAAGTTGGGGTGCAGGGTGAGCCCGTTGATGAGGGTCTGCCACATCCAGCGCTGGTTGGCCCCCATCGGGGGGAAGCCGACCTCGCCCAGCGTCGCCCCGGTTCGCTCCACCAGAAGGGCAAGAGAGCGGGGGGTGAGGAGCAGCCGCCCCGCGTGAACGTCGATCGCGGCCCACCCCTCGCCGCCGAGTGAGGCCTGCCAGCTGGTGCGGTTGGCCGCCAGTACCGCTGGGCTGCCGTCGCCGAACGTCGTCTGAACCGCTCGCAGCTCAGCCTGAAGGTCCACCGGCCCACCGCCGGCCTCGACGCCGGCACCACAGTCCTCACAGCGATCCAGCACGCGCGCCCCGTCGTCGGCCACCGGCGCTCCCACGGTGGGTCTAGTGCTGGGGTCGGGGATCTTGAGCCAGCCGTAGAGAGGGGAGCCGCACAGCGGGCAGGCCCGCTCGCTCACAGCGGCTCGGCCCCGGTGTACCCGCTGGCGCCGTAGACGGCGACGGGCCCGGCCTGGGAGGGGTCGCTCATTCCAGGGATGCTATTTGGCACGCTTCCATGGCTCGCGGGGCAGCGGCTAGGCTTCGGCTCCGATGCCCTCGACTCCCCGACAGGTGGCCAGGCGCGAGCGGTTCGAGAGCCTGATCGGCCTCGCCGCGCCGTTCCTCGACCTGATGCTGAAGGCCGGGGACCGTCTCTCGAAGACGCTTGGGCCCGAGGATGAGTACTACCCGATCCGATCCGCCGGAGAGGCCTTCTCGCTGCCGGGCTCCGCCCCACCCGAGGACGAGCCCGAACCCGCCGCCTCACCGTCCGAGGCGTAGGTCCGCCGCCGGAACACGTCGTCGACCAGCGACTCGACGCGGTCGAGGAACAGGATGCCGTCGAGGTGATCGAGTTCGTGTTGGATGCACCGGGCCTCGAACCCGCTCGATCTCACCTCGCCTCCCAGGTGCTCGACGACGAGGTCGGTCGCCCGTCGCACGTTCGCCGTGAGGTCCGGGATGCTGAGGCAGCCCTCGCGCCCCACCTCCGAGCCCGTCGCCTCGACGATCCGCGGGTTGGCGAGCACCAGCAGGCCGTTGTGGGTCTCCGCCTTCGGGTGCTCGCTCACGTCCACCGCCACCACACGGAAAAGCTCGCCGAGCTGCGGGGCGGCGAGCCCCACGCAGTGGCCGAGGGAGTCCATCGTGTCCAGGAGGTCGGCGGAGACGCGCTCCAGCTCGTCCGCCTGCACGGGCACGGCCACCTGCTTCAGCAGGCGGTCGGGATAGACCAAGACCTCGCGGACCGCCATGTCGGGCCGGCCCGCTAGAGGGCCTCGGCATCGAGCTCGCGCAGCGACACCTCGAGCTCGCCCGGACCGGCCGCCTGGGACACGGCGTGCTCGACCTCGGACGATGGGACATCGCCCAGATCGACCTCGACGAGCATCGCGTAGATCGGGGACTCCTCCGCGCCGGCGAGGCGTGTCGAGAGGTCGGTGATGTTCACGCCGAGGCCGGCCAGGCCGGCGGTCACCCCGGCGACGATGCCCTGGCGATCCGCGCCGTAGACGCTGAGTACATGGGTCGGCTGCGGGCGCGGGTCCGCCAGCTCGTCGACCCGCTCGAGCGTGAGCGCCTCGAGCTCCAGCTCGTCGCGCACCGCACCGAGCTTGGCGGCGAGCTGCTCCTCGGCGGCGACGCTCGGTACCCGCACGATGAGCATGACGGCGAAGTGCCCGCGCAGGATCGACATATGCGAGTCCTCGAGGTTTCCGCCCAGCTCGTGGAGGGCACCGCTGATGGCGGCGACGATCCCGGGGCGATCCCGGCCGATGGCGGTGACTGCGTAGTCGGGCATGAGTGAAGGATTCCACGGCCCCGCCTGCGCAGGGCAGCGCCTGACAAGATACGCCGCCCGTGAGCGGCCCGAGCATCAGATGAACCGGCAGCGAACCCTCGAATGGGAGGCCCGCTGGGCCGTGCCGGCGGCGGTGAGCGCGTTCCTCTCGGCCCTGCTCTTCCTCGTCAATGCCCTGGTCGTCTCCCCGAACGGGGTCGTCTCCAGCCGCAGCCCCGTCGACCAGCTCACGCAATACGACGAGGTCCGGGGCACGATGCTGCTGGTCTCGGTGCTCGTGATGGTGTCGCTCGCGTTGTTCGCCGTCGCGCTCGTGTACCTCTTCAAGGCGGCCGCCGCCCGAAGCCAGGGAATTCGCTACGGCTTCATCGGCCTTGTCGCGGCCGGCCCGATTCTCTTCGGGGCCGCGGGGATCCTCCAGCACTTCACTTACTCGAACGCCGCCGCCGAGTTCGCCACTCCGGGGGGTGGGGCGGGCATCCCGATTGGCGAGTACGCGGATGACCTCGTCCGCGAGCAGGTCACCACCGGTCTCTCAGCGGGGTTCGGCCTGGCGGGCATTGTCGCGCTTGTCTTCGGCGTCATCTACACGGCCCTGTGGGCGATGAGGGTGGGCCTGGTGACGCGGTTCTTCGGCACGTTCGGCATGGCGCTCGGCGCCTCGCTCCCGCTGTTCGGCGCCACCTTCTCCCTCCTCGCCCTGATGTTCTGGATCGCCTGGCTCGGCCTGATCTACATCGGCAAGGTGCCCGGTGGCCCTGCCCCGGCATGGGCCGCCGGCGAGGCCGTCCCGTGGCCCAAGCCGGGAGAGGCCCAGCCGGCGCCTGAGCGCGACATCGACGCCGAGGCGAGCGAGTTGTTCGCGGATGCCGAGGAGGTGGACGCGGATAGCGATAACCCGAACGCCGCCCGCCGCGAGCGGGCCAAACGCCGCAAGCGAAAGCGCCGGCGCTCCTAGCCCAGCTCGCTGAGCCCTGGAGGAGCCGCCGCCGCGGCGTCCTCATCCTCCGCGGCCTGGGCCTGCTTGCGTTGGGTACGGATCTCGCTCATGATCCGCTCGAGGCGGGGCTCGGTGCTGGAGTCCACATAACTCATCGCCGCGGCCACGGCGGGGTGGACGTCGGCGATGCGCTCATGCATCGCCTGCGCCACCGCCCGGTAGGTGGGGTGTCCCTCGCGGCCCGATCGCAGCTCGATCAGGTGCATCGCCTCGCGAGCGTTCAGGTCCAGGACATAGCGGATGCGGTAGCCCAGGCAGAGCGCGTAGGGGGCCGCCTCCGCCAGCCCCTCGCCTTCCAGCCGCTCGAACTCGCGGCGTGAGATCTCAAGCCCGCGCCGGTACTCCCCGGCGACCCCCGCGTCGCGGAGCTCCTCCGGCGCCCCCGCCCCCAGCTCAGGGCCGAGTCGCTGCCATTGGCACGTGAGCATGCGGTGGCGCTGGAGGTCGCGGAAGCCGCCATAGTCGGAGACGATCTCGAACCGGTAGCGAAGGGCCTCCCAGCCTCGCCCGGGCCGGTAGCGCCGGTTGGCGCGCTCGCCGATCAGCTCGCCGATCAGCTCCTCGCGCTCGATCGGGTCCAGCGCCTCGATCCGCCGGCGGATCGAGGCCTCGGATGCCCCCGAGGGCTCAAACAGCGAAGCGACGATCAGGTCGGCCTCCGAGCCCTCATGTTGGACGAGCTCGACCGTCGGCGCCCCTCCCTCCTCCCGGCGATCGAGTCCCAAGCGCGCCACGGCCCGCTCGGCGGCGTCGCGCCGACGCTCGAGGAAGGCGATCCACTCGCCGCCGCGGTCGGGGCGCTCGACCCTGGCGACGAAGCTGGGGATCACCTGCTTGAGCTGTTCGAGGATGAGCCCCCCGTACGCCCTGGCCTCCGGCAGCGGCGAGGACATGAGTCGCAGCAGGAGGCCCTCGTAGGCCTGGCCGGAGGCGAACATGCCGACGTGGCTGAGCGTGGCGGCGGGCAGCAGGCCGCGGAGCAGGTCGAGTGACTTGGCCCGGATCGAGCGCCTCCAGGCGCCTTCGGGCTCGTCGCCGCGCGGCCAGCGCTCGGCCGCCCAGGCCTCGGTGCGCTCGAGGCCGCTGGAGTAGATGCGAAACAGCTCGTCGATCGCAGCGCGGTAGGGCTCGCCCAGCTCGTCGTCGGCGTAGTAGCGGTATCCACCGCCCGGCATCGGCTGGTCGTAGGGGATGTAGCGCGTGGATTGCTCCAGGTAGGCGGCCAGACGACCGCGCTGGAGGATCTTCGTCAGCACGTTGGATACCCACTCGCAGGCGAGGTGGGCGCCCCCAACCTGCGCGATCGAGTCGTCTCCGTAGCCCATGAACACCCGCTCGTAGAGCCCCGCGGCCCGCTCGCCCTCGACCCCGTCGAAGGGACGGCCGCCCTCGGGCACCTCGTCCGCGAACTCCTCCAGGTAAAGGCGGCGAAGCGACCCCGAGTACCGGGAGTACCGCGCGAAGAGGGCGCCCTTGACGGTCTCGGGCAGGTTGACCAAGGCGAACACCGGCCCGTCGAGATCGGTGAAGTGGGGAGCCAGGGCCGTTCGCTCGGCCTCCGTGAAGCTCTCCACTGGATAGCGCACGCGCGGCATCGTAGTGAGGGGAGCCGACGCAAAGGGACGGACGGTCGAAGATACTTTGTGGCATGAGCAGGGGCCAGCCGTTAAATCGCGAGTCGCCGCGCAGCACTTTCGGCCTCGGGTCCCTCGCCCCGGGAGACACCCGGGTGCTCGGGCGTCTCGCCGGCGCTCTTTTCCTGGCGGGCGTCGCGTGCGCGATTCCGGCGACGCTGGCCCTGCAGCCCCTCCCTCAGGCCGAGCGGTACGCGCTCATCGTCGGCGGCATGCTGGTGGGCATAGGCGCGTTCTTCGCGCCGTGGGAGCGGCTGGGCCCCTTGTGGATCCATCTCCTGGTGGCCGCGGGCATCCTCCAGGTAGCCCTCGCCGTCGCGCTCTTCAGCAATAACTTCGGGTTTTACTACGTCACGGTCGCTGCCTACGCTGCCTACGCGGTTCCCGACCGTCGGGTCCTGGCCCTGTATCTCGCCCTGATCGCGGTCGCGCTTCTGGCTCCGCTCGCCTATGACGGCGCGAACACCCGCGAGCATGCCCATCACATCCTCGTCACGCTTCCGGTCTTTCTCATCGTCGCGGCCCTCGTCGTTTATCTTCGCGAGGGCCTCGAGCGGCGCGAGCAGAGCTACCGCCGGTTTGCTTTGGAGGCGGTATCGCTCGCGATCCGGATCCGTGGCACGGGACGCAGGGAATCCACCGGGGCCGACGAGCTCGATCGCAGGCTCGGCGAGTTGGCCTCACAGGCTGACGAGGAGCTCGGCGCGGGGCCCGGGTCACCCTAGGGTCCCTGCGCTACGATTTAACGACTCGATCTCGGGGGTCCGGGGGGCAGGTGAAGGAGCGCATCGATAGGAGCGACGCACAAGCCGGTCGGCTCGATTCCGCCGAGTTCGCCACGCGTAGGCGCGAGGGCCAGCTGGCCGGGCTCCTCTTCGTGGCGTGCCCGCTGCTCTCCCTGCCCAGCTCGCTACTGATCGAGCCGAGTCCGCCCGCCTCGATCTACCTGCTCACCATGCTCGGGATGCTGACGGGCGGCGCTTTCCTGCTGGCCCCGTGGGAGCGAATGAGCCGCGGGTGGCTGCATCTCGCGGGCGTGCTGGCGACGGCCGAAGTGACCGCGGCCGTCGTGATCTCAGACTCGGTCTACGCGTTCTTCTACCTCCTCGTCGCGCTCTATGCGGCCTACATCGCCAGGGGCCGCGCGGAGCTCGCGGGGCAGCTCGCGGTAATCGGTCTGGGCTTGATCGCCCCGGCTCTGATCGACCCGGCCCTCGCCGGTGAGACGGCGAAGGTCGCGTTGCTCGCTTTCCCCGTCCTCGCCCTCGCCGCGGCCCTCGTGATGCGCGTGCGCGAGCAGTTCGACGCCGAGATCCGGGCGTATCGAAGCTTCGCCAAGGAGGCTCTCGCCCTGGCGGCGCGGATCCGTGGCAAGGCAGCAACGCCTCGGCCGCCGGCGGCGAACCCCTCGCTACCTCCACTTGACGACGTCAGGGCGCGGCCGTTTCCGCGACCGGGCCGGCGCTTGGCGCTGGGAGCGGCCGTGGCCGTCGTCGCGACGCCATTCGCCGGCGTGGCGCTCGCCGTCGCTGGCGTAGGCCTGCCCCGAGTCGTCAACGATTCTTTCGAGGAGCTCGGGGTCGAGCTTCCCAACCAGGCGGAGGGCGAGGCGCTCGTGCAGGAGGCCACCTCCCCCACGGCCGGGCCGCACGCCGGCGATCGGAAGGTGTCGGCGGGCCGCGACGCGGACGCCGTGTCGCCGCGTCCGGCGCAGCAAGACGACGACGGCGGCGATGCAGTCGGGCCGCAGAGTGGCGGCGCCGTAGCGGTCGGGGTCGTCGCGGGCGACGCCCCCGGGACCGAGCCACCGCCGGCCGCTGCCCCACCCGCCCCGGCGACCCCGCGCACCGGTCCGCAGGCCGCCATCCGCGAAGCGATCGACGACGGGCTGGCGCCGGTCGAGGAGCTGGTCGACCGGCTGTTGCCCAAGGGCGAGCCGGGCTAGCCTGGCGGCGGAGCCGCCATCAACTCCACCCTGTGGCCTGCGGGCGCGAGCGAGAAGGCCCGCGGCTCTCCCCAGAGCTCCGGGGCCGCCTCGACCGTGAAGCCGGCGTCTCGCAGGCGCTCGAGCGTGGCCGCGAAGTCCCGGCGCGACGACTGCGGCGTGCCCCAGCGTGGGCGCGCGCGCGTCCTCGGTGTGGATCAGGTGGATCTGATGGCCGTCGCGCTCGAGCCAGCTCACGAAGGGCGCGATCTCCTCGGGAGGCGACAGCGCCCGGAACCCGGCCAGGGTCCAGAACTCCATCGTCCGCTCGACCTCGCCGGGAGGGACCTCGAGCGAAACGTGATGCAGGCTCACCTCAGCCCTCGGCAACGGGGGCGTCGAGTACGTCCTCGCGGGAGTAGTGCCCCGCGGCGTCGAACCAGCGCTTGGCGTGAAGGCCCAGGCGCAGGTCGCACTCGGCGTAGAGGATTCCCTCTCGGTCATAGAGCGGCCCGGCGATAACCTCGCCGCCGGTGGGCTCGACGATCACCGCCCCGCCGCGCCCGAACACCTCCTTGCCCTCGGGTAGATCGATCGGAAAGTCGGCAGGGAAGGCGCTCGCGGGGATGTACTGGGGCACCCCGACGACGAAGGCGCCGGACTCGATCGCGATGTGGCGCATCGACGCCAGCCAGCCGTCGCTGTCGTCGGCGGTCGGCGCAAGCCAGATCTGCGGGCCCTCGCGGTAGACGGCGTAGCGGGCCAGCGGCATCCGATTCTCCCAGCAGATCAACCCGCCCAGCCTGCCCGCCTCGGTCTCGACGACATCGAGGTCATCCCCGGCGCCGACGCCATGGAACAGCCGCTCGTGCATCGTCGGCATCAGCTTGCGGTGCTTGAGGCGGACCCCGTCCCCGTCGATCACCACCAACGTGTTGTAGAGCGAGCCGGGGCGCTCGGACTCGCGCTCGTTCACCCCGATCGCGCACACGATGCCGTGCTCGGCGCACACCTTCGCGATGCGCTCCGTGTGCCGGCCCGGCACGTCCACGCTGTTGTCCCACAGCTTCTCCCACAGTTCGTCCCACCCTCCGAAGGCACCCGCCCCCTTCGCCCAGGCGTTGGAGGGATACAGGGGGACGAAGGTCTCGGGCAGGACGGCAAGCCGCGCGCCCTCGGCGGCCGCTTTTGCCAGCAGGTCGCAGGCCTTCGCAACGCTCGCCTCGGCATCCAGGATCACGGGCGTCGCCTGGATCGCGGCGACCTTGACGGTGTCGAAGCGCGGCATGGCCCCGAGGATATGTCTCGCTAGGGCAGGGCGTCGGCGAGTGCCGCCCCGGCCTGCGAGGCCCACTCGACCAGGGGGGAGGGGATCACTCCGAAAACGACGGTGCCCGCGGCAGCGAGGAGTGCCAGCGCGACGATCGTGCGGCAGCGGGCGCCGCGCGCCGCCGCGTCGGCCTCCTGGGAACCGCCGGCCATCGCGGGCACGGGGCCGGTGGCCGGCTCGTCCCCGGGGCGCATCCAGATCGCGGCCACCACGCGGAGGTAGTAGGCGAGGGAGATCATCGTCCCCACGGTGATCGCGACCGCGAGCCAGGTGTAGCTCGCTTCGACCGCCGCCTCGATCAGGAAGAGCTTGCCGATAAAGCCGGCGGTGCCCGGGAGGCCCGCGAGCCCGAGCATCGAGACCGTCAGCGCCACCGCCAGCGCCGGGCGCTCGGCGGCCAATCCGTCCACTGAGGCGATCGAGTCGCCGTGGGGGCTCTGGCGTTCGCGCAGCGTGATCACCGCGAACGCCGCCAGGTTCATCAGGGCGTAGGCAGCGAGGTAGAAGACCAGGGCGTTGACCCCTGCCTCCGAGAACGCCACAACCCCGACCAGCATGTAGCCGGCCTGTGCCACGCCCGAGTAGCCCAGGAGGCGCTTCAGCGAGTCCTGCCCGAGTGCCCCCACGTTCCCGACCACGATCGAGACGACGGCGAGCGCCGCCAGGGCGGGGCGCCACTCGGCGGCCGAGGGGCCGAGCGCCACCTCGAAGAACCGCACCAGCACCCCGAACGCCGCCGCCTTCGTCGCGACGGCCATGAACGCGGTGACCGGGGTGGGGGCGCCCTGATAAACGTCGGGCGTCCACTGGTGGAACGGGGCGACCGAGAGCTTGAACGCCAGCCCGGTCGCCGAGAGGGCGATGCCCACGAGCACCAGGGGGTCGTCGGCGAGATCGGAACCGATCGCCTCGGCGATCGCGGTGAAGTCGGTCGAGCCCGATCCGCCGTAGATGAACGCGAGTCCGTAGAGCAGCGTGGCCGATCCCAGCGATCCCACGATCAGGTACTTGAGTCCCGACTCCAGGGACTCCGCGCGCCGCCGCGCCGCTCCGCACAGTACGTAGAGCGGCACCGACAGGAGCTCGAGCGCGACGAACAGGACCACCAGGTTCTGGGCCTGGGCCAGCAGGACCATCCCCAGCACCGATGAGAGGACGAGCGCCTGGAACTCGGCCTGGCCTCCGGGCCCGGCCTCCGGGTCGAAGGCCTCCTCCCTCCAGGCGAGCGGGACCACGAACGCCGCCGCCGTAATACAGATCAGCGAGATGGCGAGGCCCAGCTCGTCGAGCCGCAGCGCGCCGGCTACGAGGTCCTCGGACTCGCCCCACTGCCAGACGCAAAGGCCCGCGGCGACGGCAAGCGTTGTAAGGGTCAGGGCCGAGGCGACGAGGCGCTGGTGGCGCCGTCCGAAGACCGCCGCCATCAGGACGAGACAGATACCGGCCGTCAACGCGATGATCGGCGAGATGCCCGCGTAGTCGATGTCGGGCGCGGTGAAGGTCACTCGGTCACCGGCGCGTATCCGGCCACCTTGTCCTGGGCGCTGGCCTCGCCGCGCTCGAGCACGAGCCCGGGGTAGAGCGCGAGGCCGACGATGACCGCCACGAGCGGCGCCAGCACGAGGCCGTCGCGCAGCGATATCTCCCGCGACTCCACTCCCACGGGAAGGCGGTTGTGCATGGTGCGCTGGAACATCCGCAGCGCGTAGAAGGCGGCCAAAACCACGCCCGCCATGGCGACGACCGCGTAGGCGGTCTTCTCGTCGAAGAGCGCGTTCAGGATGTAGAACTCGCCCACGAAGTTCGCCGATCCGGGCATGGCCAGCGTCGCCAGGGTGAGGATCAGGAACATCGCGGTCAGCACCGGCGCCCGCAACGCCAGGCCGCCCATCTCGCGCAGGTCCTCCGTGCCGGAGCGCTCGGCGAGCAGCGCGATCACCAGGAACACCGGCACGACCACGATCCCGTGGTTCACCATCTGCAGCACGGCGCCGTCGGCCGCGTCGGCGGAGAGGGCGAACACTCCGAGCGTGATGAACCCGAGCTGGGCGATCGACGAGTATCCGGCGATCAGGCGCACGTTGGTCTGCGTGAACGCCATCGCCGAGCCGTACAGGATGCTGGCGAGCGCGATCACCAGGATGAGCTCCTGGAAGCGCACCGTCGCGTCGGGGAAGATCGGCAGGGCGACCCGGAGGAAGCCGTACGCGGCGACCTTGGAGAGCACCCCTGAGAGCAGCGCCAGCACAGGCAGCGGCGCGGCGCGATAGGCGTCGGGCATCCATCCGTGGATGGGGAAGGCGGGCATCTTCACCAGGAACGCGGCGGCGAAGAAGCAGAAGATCCAATCCTGGCTTCCCTCGGGAAGCACGTTCGCGCGCAGCTCGGCCATCGCGAAGGTCAGCTCGCCGGTCGCCTCCGCGCTGAGGATGGCCGTCGCGATCGCGCCGACCAGCATCAACAGCGAGCCGACGAGCGTGTACACGATCATCTTGAGCGTCGCCGCCACGCGATCCCCCGTCCCGAACGACCCGATCAAAAAGAAGAACGGGATCAGCATGAGGTCGAAGAACAGGACGAAGAGCAGCAGGTCCTGGGCGAGGAAAGCGCCGAGGGTGGCGGTCTCGGCGAGCCCCAGCAGGAAGTAGTAGTTGCGCTGGCGCTCGCTCTGGCGGGCCAGCGAGAACGCGATCGCGCCCGCCCAGGAGATCGCGGTCAGGACGATCAGGAAGAGGCTGATCCCGTCCACTCCCAGCTGGTAGCGAACCCCGAGGTCCGTGATCCACGCCTCGTCGACGATGTGCTGCAGGCCCGGGACCCCGGTCTCGAAGTCGGCGACGAGAGCGATCGTCACCCCCAGCGTCGCCAGCGCGCCGGCCAGCGAGATGGGGCCGGCGGCGCGCCGCGGCAGCGCGAGGCACGCAAGCCCCACGGCGAGCGGCAGCCAGAGGACCACGTTGAGCATCAGCCCGCCACCACCAGGAAGTAGAGGCCGAGGGCGGCGAAGCCGGTGATCAGCAACAGCGCGTACGCCCTGACGAAGCCCGACTGGGCGCCGCGCACCATCGAGCCGCACCCGCGTACGACGCCGGTCGTCGCGCTCACGATGCCGTCGACCACCACCCGCTCGATCACGGCGTTCGAGAACCGCCCGATCCCGATCAACGGCCGGTAGACGATCGCGTCGAACAGCTCGTCGAAGTACCACTTGTGCGAGAGGAACGAGTGCAGCGGGCGCAGGCGCTCGGCCAGGCGCACCGTCACGCCGGGGCGCAGGACGTAGCAGTAGTAGGCGAGGCCAATCCCGGCGACCGAGATCGCGCCGCCGATCGCGAGCCCGAGCCAGGCGTCGCCGGTGGCCGGGACGATGTGGAAGAGCGCAGAGCCCTCGAAGCTCCCCTCGAGAAAGTGCTCGAGGACCGCATCGACGCCGGGGATCTGGAGCGCGCCGCCGATCACCGCGAGCACGGCGAGGATCGCCATCGGGACCTTCATGGGCAGCTCGCGCTCGGCGATGTGGTGCTCGGAGCCGGGGAACCCGACGTCCGTGTCCTCCCTTTCCCCGGTCGCCGGATTCTCGTGCTCACCGTGCACGAGCTGCCCTTCCTCCAGCTCCCTCGCCTCCTCGCACGGCTTGCCGGCGACGACGCGGAAGCCGATCCGGAAGGCGTAGAACGCGGTGAGGAACGCCGCTACGTACATCGCCACGCCCATCCACGCGTAGATCCCGCCGCGCTCGAATGCCACGGCGATGATCTCGTCCTTCGAGAAGAAGCCCGACATGCCCGGGAAGCCCGCCAAGGCCAGGCAGCCGATGATCAGGACGAGCGAGGTGAACGGCATCGCCCGGCGGAAGCCGGACATCCCGTCGATGCTCTGGCGCCCGGCCATGGCGGCGATGACGGACCCGGCCGCCATGAACAGCAGCGCCTTGAAGAAGGCGTGCGTTATCAGGTGAAAGAGGCCGGCGGTATAGGCGCCGATGGAGACCGCGGCGATCATGTACCCGATCTGGGACATGGTCGAGTAGGCGATGATGCGCTTGAGGTCGGTGACGACGAGCGCCACCGTCGCCGCGAAGAGGAGGGTGGCGACGCCGACGACCGCCGCGATGTCCGCGGCGGTCGGCGCGAGCTCGAAGAGGGGATGGGCGCGAGCGATCAAATAGACGCCGGCGGTGACCATCGTCGCCGCATGGATCAGGGCGGAGACGGGGGTCGGGCCCTCCATCGCGTCCGGTAGCCAGGTGTGGAGCGGCAGCTGAGCCGACTTCGCGAACGCGCCGACGCACAGCAACAGGCAGATCGCGACGATCGTCCCGTCGTCGGGGCCGAACGCTTCCGGCGCTCCCTCGAAGACCTCCAGGTAGTCGAAGGTGCCCAGCTCGCGGAAGAGCAGGAACGCGGCGAGGACGAGACCGATGTCACCGATCACGTTGATCACGAACGCCTTCATCCCCGCCGCGGTGGCGGTCCCGCGGCGGTACCAGAAGCTGATCAGCGCGTAGGAGGCGAAGCCGACGAACGCCCAGCCGACGGTGAGCAAAACGAAGTTGCCGGCGAGGATCAAGAGCAGCATCGAGAAGACGAAGAAGTTGAGGTAGCTGAAGAAGCGCCGGAACCCCTCGTCCGAGGTCATGTAGGCGACCGAGTAGAGGTGGATCAGCATCGAGACACCGCTCACCACCAGGCACATCAGGACCGAGAGCGGGTCGACGAGGATTGTCAGCGGGATGTCGACCCCGGCGGCGGACGCGTAGTCGTAGAGGGAGTCGACGAGCTGCCGTTCCTCGGCGGAGTGGCCCAGGATCTCCGCGAGGGCCCCGATCGAGCTCGCGAACGCCAGGCCGATGGCGCCCGTCGCGATCCAGCCCGCGGCACGGCCCGGCAACGAGCGCCAGCCGAGCGCCACGACCAGGCTCCCGGCGAGGGGGAACGCGAGGATCAGCCAGCCGAAGGTGGTGGCGCTCACCCGCGCAGGCCCCGCATGTCGTCCACGTTCAGCGGCAGCTTGCGCCGGAACATCGCGACGATCAGGCCAAGTCCCACCACGACCTCGCAGGCCGCGACGACCATTACGACCAGCGCGAAGATCTGGCCGTCGGCGTCCCCGTTGGCCCGCGCGAACGCCAGGAGCGCAAGGTTGCCCGCGTTCAGCATCAGCTCCAGGCAGAGCAGGATCACCAGCGGGCTGCGCCGGATCAGCACGCCGCCGGCGCCGATCGCGAAGAGCAGCGCCGAGAGCACGAGGTACCAGCTCAGGTCCATCACGACCCACCTTCGCCGGCGTACTCGGCCTCGCCGGCGGCTGGCGGCTGGCGGCGGGCCGCCATAACGATCGCTCCGATCGCCGCGACCAGAAGCAGCAGCGAGGAGGCCTCGAAGACGATCAGGAACTTCTCGAGCATCAGCTCGCCGATCGCCGCCGGCGAGCCGAAGCCGGCCGGGATCACCGGCCCCTCGCCCTCGAGCGAGCCCAGGGCGGTTCCGAGCACGGCGACGGACAGCTCGACGAAGAGCGCGGCGGCGAGCAGGGGGGCGAGCAGGCGCTGGCCCGGGATTGGCTCCCAGATGGGCTCCTCGACCCCGCCCACGTAGGCCGCGACGAACACGTAGAGCACCATCACCGCGCCGGCGTAGACCACGACCTGCGCCGCCGCGACGAACTCGGCGTGGAGCATGAGGAACAGGCCCGCGAGCGCGACGAGGTGGACCACCAGGGCGAGGACGCTGTAGAAGGGGTTGCGCAGCGCGATGACTGCGATTGCGCCACCCAGGGCGCCGATGGCGCCGATGAAGAAGGCGACCTCCTCCATGGCCCGCATCCTATGGCGCGGGCGGTCACGGCAACCGGGCGGGAGCCCGCGCTAGAGCCGTCTGAAACTAGCCCGCTCCGTGGGTGTCGTGCCCTGCCCACACGGAAGGGCCCGCTACTGAGAACACGGCGTACGCGGAGGACTTCCGATCAGGGGGTGATCAAAAGTCATTCCGGTGAGGCGGGGCGGTCGCGTCCCCTTGGGGCGCGTTCAGGCGTCGGGCTTGGGCTCCGGCTCGGAGTTGGCGGCCGGGGGCTTCGTGGTTCCCGCGGGCTCGGACTTGGCGGCCGGGGGCTTCGTGGTGCCCATGATCTCCTCCTTGAGCTCCCGGTACTCGCGGACGTGCCTGCCCGCCGTGCGGCCGACCTCCCCGGCGTCGGGCGTGCGTTCCTCGACGTAGGCCTTCGCGGTCGTCTTGCGCTCCTCGACGTACTCCTTGGCGGCCGGGGTCCGTTCGTCGGCGTAGGCCCGGGCGGATTCGGCCTGCTTCTGCGCGCCCTCCTTGAGCTGGCGAGCGCCCTCCCCGGCCGAGCGGCCGAGCTGCGGCAACTTCTTGTAGCCGATGAACAGCGCGATCACCGCGACGAGGACGAGGATCTCCCACCCGCCGAACATCAGCCCACCTTCTGGAGTTCGTTATCGCGCATGTCCTGTCCTACGGTAGCCCCTGGCGGATCGATCACCGTGCGAAGGAAGCGTTCGATGCCCTCGACGACGCGCGCGCACCGAAGCGAGGGCGCGAGGTCGAAAGCGTGCTCGGATCCCGGCAGCTCGACGTAGAGGACCGGGCTCTCGGAGATCCGCTCGAGGCGCTCGACGAACGCGCGGGCGTCGCCGACCGGCACCAGGGAGTCGTGCTCGCCGTGGAAGACCATGAACGGCGGCGCGCCGGCGTGCACGCGGTGCGTCGGGGAGACCTTGCGAAACGCATCGGGGTCCGTATCCCGGTCGCGCTTGACGACGACGCGGGCGATGAGCCAATCGCGGATGTGGCGGTAGTAGCGACGCTCGGCGTCGAGGAGGTCGTAAAGGCCATAGAAGGCCACCGCGGCGCTCACCGACGTGTCCGCCTCCTCGAAGCCCGGCTGCAGCGACCGGTCTTCGCTGGTGAGCGCCGCGAGCGCGCACAGGTGCCCACCGGCCGAGCCGCCGGTGAGGCAGATCCGCTCCGGGTCCACGCCGTACTCTTCGGCGTTCTCCCGGACCCAGGCAATGGCCCGCTTGACGTCGATGACGTGGTCGGGCATCGTGGCCCGCGGGCTGAGCCGGTAGTCGACGTTGAAGCCCACCCAGCCATTGGCGGCCAGGTGGTTGAGAAGTGGGATGCCCTGCTCGACCCTGGACCCGAAGATCCAGCCGCCCCCGTGGATCTGGACGATGGCGGGCCGGAGCTCGTCGTCGCGGGCGGCGGCCTTCGGCATGTAGACGTCCAGGCGCACCCGGCGGCGCTCCTCGCGGTGATAGACGACACCTCTGCGGTGGATCACCCCGCGCGGGAGAAACATGAGGAGGGGTAAGTAGAGGTGGCTTCGGGGGAAGCGGCTCTTCGCCGACTCGCCGGGGACCTCCTCCGCCAGCTCGCGATCGACGGCGGCGGCGCTTCGCCACGACTGCCAGGCGAACCAGAGCTCGACGAGCAGAAAGCCTCCGAGGACGGCGAGCGCGACCGTCGCAATCGTCCCGCCCGGCCAGCCCGCGAGGGCGCCCACGCCGACGAGGACGAGGATCCCGGCGACGATCTGAAACGCGAACTCCCTGGCGACGTAGCCCCAGAACCAGATCACCACGCGCAGGGTGAGCGCGGGAGGTGCGCCGAGGGCGAGCAGAGTGCGGACGCGACGCAGGATCGAGCGGATCGGTATCACGAGCGTTGGGCCCGGGCCCGCGGGGCGTTAGAGCCCGTAGGTCTTGGAGATGATCTCGCGCTGGATCTCACTGGTGCCGGCATAGATGGTGGACACGAGCGTCATCCGCACGAGCCGCTCCATGTCGTATTCGGTCGAGTAACCGTATCCGCCCATCATCTGCATCCCCTCGAGGGCGACCTTCTTCGCGACCTCGGTGGCCTTGAGCTTCACCATCGAGGCTTCGCGCGGGAGCATCTGGTCCGGTGCCGCCTCGGTCTTGAGCGCGACGTCGTAGACCAGCAGGCGGGCGCACTCGAGCTCTGTCCCCATGTCGGCGATGCGGTGCTTCAGCGTCTGAAAGGACCCGATGGGGCGCCCGAACTGCTTTCGCTCCTTGATGTACGCGAGGGCGTCGTCGAACGCGCGCTGGCCGAGGCCGAGGATGGTCGCGGCGGTGATCAGGCGTTCGACGTTGAGGCCGGCCATGAGCTGCATCCAGCCACCGTCGACCTGACCCAGAACCCGTTCCTCAGGCACGTAGCAGTCGGTGAGGTAGACGTCGTTTACCTCCTTGCCGCCCATCGTCTCGATCCCGCGGATCTCGAGGCCCTGGGAGTCGGTGGGCACCGAGAGCATGCTCACGCCCTCGTGCTTCGAGCCCTCGCGGTTCGTCCGGGCCACCACGAGGATGTGATCGGCGATGTGCGCCGCCGAGATCCAGGTCTTCTGTCCGTTGAGCACGAAGCCGCCGTTCTGGCGGTCGGCCCGGCAGGAGAGGTTGCCGACGTCGGAGCCCGCCTCGGGCTCGGACATCGCGATCGCTTCGACCCGCCCGTCGCAGATCCCGCCGAGGATCTCCGCCTTCTGCTCGTCGGTGCCGAAGCGCTCGTAGGCGCCGGCGACGATCAGGCTCACCGGGAATCCCGCCATCGGGACCATCCCGCGGGAGGTCTCCTCGAGGAACAGGCAGGCGTCCACGATCGAACCGCCCGATCCGCCGTACTCCTCGGAGATCGAGGCCCCCAGCCAGCCCAGCTCCGCGAGCTTCGAGCACATCTCGGCCGAGTGGGCCTCGGCGTAGTCGTTGGTCGCGGCGGCGCGCTGCTCGCGGGTGCCCAGCTCGCGCTTGGTGAAGTCGCGGATGGCCTCGACGAACGCCTTGCGTTCGTCGGTCATCCACTCGCTGCCGGCGGGGGCGGTGATCGTGCTCATCTCGTGCGGAAGTCCTTTCGGTTCGGTCAGGAAGCAGCCCTGTCCCACGCGTGGGGTCTGACCCCGTTCGCGGAACTTGCGGGAAAGATACAGAACAAGCGCCCGGTTTGTTAGAGTCGCGGCGTCTTCGACGGCTACACAGGAGCGAGATGAGCAGCACCGAGACCACGCCCACGTTCAAGCCCGACGCGATCGGCACCCCCGGGGAGCCGGTCACCTTCGAGGTCGAGCGCGAGCGCATCGCCGCTTACGCCGCCGCCACCAACGACCCGATCGCCCAGCACGCGGCGGGCGACCTCGCCCCGCCGGTGTTCTCGATAGTGCCCCAGTTCCAGGCGATGGGCATCGCGAGCCTCGCGGTGATCCCGGGGGAGCTCCTCGGCGCGATCCTCCACGGCGAGCAGGACTTCCACTACCACCGCCCGATCGAGCCCGGGATGAGGCTCAGCACGGTCTCCACGCCGATCGGAATGCGCCAGCGCTCCTCCGGCGTAACCGTGGTGGTTCGCAGCGACACCCGAGACGCGCACGGCGAGCTGGTAACCGAGGGGTACTCGACGACGTTCGTCCGCGGGGCCGGCGGAGCGCCCGACGTGGGCGAGGTCGCGCCGGAGCACGGCTTCGACGAGTCACTTCGCGACTCCGAGCCGGCGGCGACCGTGGAGCAGACCTACGACGCGGACCAGACCTTCCGCTACGCGGAGGCGTCCGGCGACCCCATGCAGATCCACCTCGACGAGGAGTTCGCGAAGGCGGTCGGGCTGCCGGGGATCATCATCCACGGGCTCTGCACCATGGCGTTCACCTCGGTGGCGGCGATCGAGAGCTTCTGCGCCGACGACCCGTCCCGGCTCAAGCGCCTGGCCGTTCGCTTCTCCAAGATCGCCTTCCCCGAGCAGACGGTGACGACCCGCTTGTGGGAGGCGGGGGAGCGCGATGGGCGTGGCGCCTACGCGTTCGAGACCACCTCCGACTCGGGCGATCTGGTGATCAAGGACGGCCTGGCCGAGATCGCGTAGGACGACGGCGCTTGGAGGCAGAGCAGAAGCGAGCGCGCCCCGCCGAGCGCCGGCGCACGCAGTCCGAGCGTCGCGCCGCGACCCGGGCGCGCCTGCTGGACGCCACGGTCGAGAGCCTGATCGAGTCGGGGTACTCGGCGACGACGATCCGCGAGGTGACCGAGCGCGCGGGCGTCTCGCAGGGGGCCCAGAGCCACCACTTCCCCCATCGCGTCGATCTGGTCGCGAGCGCGTTCGAGCAGCTCGCCGAACAGCGCGTCGCCCGCTATGCGGAGCGCGCCCGCGAGCTCACCGGCGAGCGCGCCGAGCGCCTCCGAGCCCTGCTCGACCTGCTGTGGGAGGACTTCTCCAGCCCGCTGTTCACGGTCGCGGCGAAGCTATGGGTGGCCGCGGCCGACGACGAGGAGCTCCGCGAGCGACTGATCCCCGTCGAGCGCCGGATCTACAAGGCGACGGCCGAGGTCGCTCGCGAGGTGGCCGGCGAGCTTGGGGCGAAGGGCGACTTCGACCGCCGGCTGGCCGTGGCGATGAACACGGTCGCCGGCCTGGCGCTGGTGCGCGAGTTCGACCCCTCCGGCCGTGCCAGCCGCGGCAACCCCTGGCCGTATCACCGCGCCGCGCTCGAGCGGATGCTCGCGCAGGACTAGGCGAGTTTCCACGCACGCCTGAGCGGGAGGCCCGCAACAGGCGAGGGCCTATTCCCCCTCCTCGCGCAGCGGAGTGCGCTCGAGCGAGTCGGCGAGGAGCATCTCCTTGGTGAAGATCAGGTCCTCGCGGTTGTAGTCGGCCAGCTCGTACTCGTGGCCCATCGTGATCGCGTCGAACGGGCAGGCGACCTCGCAGTACCCGCAGAAGATGCAGCGCGCCAGGTTGATCTCATACACCGCCGCGTAGCGCTCACCGGCGGAGACGCGGTCGGACGGGTCGTTCTCGGCCGCCACCACGCGGATGCAGTCCGCGGGGCATGCCGCGGCGCACAGCGAGCAACCAACGCACTTCTCCAGGTGGCTGTCCTCGAAGCGGTGGAGCTTGTGCCGTCCCCGAAAGCGCGGGTACACCGGCGTCTTCTCCTCCGGGTACTGGATCGTCACCGGCCCCTCGATGAGCCGGCCCATCGTCGTCTTCAGCCCGCGCAGCGTCTCGCCGAACGCGCGGTAGGCACCGGCGACCCCGCCGGGATCGGGGCCGCGCTGGACGGCGATCACCTCGTCGTCGCCGCGGAGGTAGGGAAACTCGCTCGCGCCGTTCTCGCTCATGTGACCGTCACCAGGATCGCGGTTACGAGAACGTTCAGCGTCGCGAGGGGCAGCATCACCTTCCAGCCCAGGCTCATCAGCTGGTCGTAGCGAAGCCGGGGGAGGGTGGCTCGGATCCAGAAGAAGACGAAGACGAGGCTGAGGGTCTTCAGCAGGAACCAGACCGGGTCGAGGAACGGCGGCCCCGGGCCCATCCAGCCGCCGAGGAAGAACGTGACCGCGATCCCCGAGATCACCATCATCTCGATGTACTCGGCGAGCATGAACGATCCGAACCGCATGCCCCCGTACTCGGTCTGGTAGCCGGCGACCAGCTCGGCGTCGGCCTCGGGAAGGTCGAACGGCGCGCGGTTGGCCTCGGCGAACCCGGCGACCATGAAGATCAGGAAGCCGAGCGCCTGGGGGAGGATGTACCACAGCTCCTCCTGGGCGTGGACGATCTCGGTGAGCGACAGGGTGCCGGCCATCATGATCCCGCCCAGCAGCGCAAGCCCCATCGAGATCTCGTACGAGATGAGCTGAGCGGCCGAGCGCATCGCGCCGAGAAAGCTGTACTTCGAGCCGGAGGCCCAGCCGCCGAGCAGCAGGCCGTAGAAGGCGAAGGAGCCGAAGGCGAAGAAGTAGAGAATCCCGATCGAAACGTCGATGCCGTAGAGGCCGACCTGCGCGCCGAATATCTCCTGGACGTCGCCCCAGGGCAGTAGCGCCATCACGGTGACGCCGGAGAACACCACCAGCGCCGGCGCGGCCGCGAACAGCAGGGGCAGCGCGTTCTGGGGCGTGTAGCCCTCCTTGCCGATCAGCTTGATCGCGTCGGCGAGCGGCTGCATGAGGCCCATCGGCCCGACGCGGTTGGGGCCGTAGCGCGCCTGGAAGCGGCCGAGGACCTTGCGTTCGACCACGGTCAGGACCGGCACGATCGCGAAGATGACGGCGAAGATCACGATCGACTTGATGATCATCACGCCGATCGTCTCGTAGGCGTTGACAACCGCAAGAGAGAGCATCAGCCGACCGCCTCCTCGGCTTCTCGTCCGAGGGCGGTCGGGGCTGGCTTCCCCGCCTTCACGACCTCGATCGCCTCGGCCGGCGAGAGCTGGTTCGCGTTCGCCTCCACGGTCGCCTCGATCATGAATGCGCTGCCGGGCCGCACCCGCTCGCGGATCGCGACCCGGGCCCGCACGCTGGTGTCGTTGGACTTCACGTCGACCTCGTCGCCCTGCTCCAGCCCCAGCTCCTCGGCGTCCGACGGCGCGATCTCCACCGTCTGCTTGGGGGCGAGGAACCGAAGCGACGGGTTTCGATCGGTCGCCTCGTCGGCCCAGAGGTCCCTGTAGGTGCCGAGACGCAGCGTGCCGGAGGGGGAGGGGATCTGACCCGTGGGGTCAGACCGGTTCGCGGCGCCCGTGGGGTCAGACCCCCTCCGGGGATCTGACCCCGGCTGCGGTGACTCGGTCGGGAACGACTTGGCCGCCTCGCGCTCCTGCCAGCGGACGCCGCGGCCGCCGATCTCCTCGAGCGTCAGGCCCGCGTAGAACGGGACCTCCGATGCGAGCTGCTCGAGGGCCTCGGATGCCGAGTCGATCTGGGTCTCGTCGCCGAGGCGAGCCGCCAGCTCGGCCAGGATCTGCCACCCGGGGCGGGTGTCGCCGGGGTGCGGGACCGATGGGCGCAGGCGCTGGATGCGCCCGTCGGGGTGAACCACGGTCCCCTCTTTCTCCGCGTGGGTCTCCGCCGGGAAGATCACGTCCGCGTGCTTCGCCGACTCGTCCTCGAAGGACGAGAAGGCGACCACGAACGAGGACTTCAGCGCCTTCGCCCAGCCCCCGGTGTCCGGCAGCTCGCGGGCGGGGTTCGCGTTCGCGAGGAGCAGCGCGTGCAGCTCCTTGGCGGCCAGGCCGTCGCGGATCCCCGCCGAGCCGGCCCCCGGCGCGACCTCCGCGAAGCCGGGGCCGGCATCCGGGAGCATCCCGGCCTCGCGCAGGCCGCGGGCGTTGGGCGAATCGGGGACCTCGATCAGACCCGCGCCCTCCGCGTCCAGCTTCAGCGCGCCCGCGCATGCGAGCAGGGCGTCGGGGTCACGGACCAGGCGCTCGCCGAAGATCAGGACGGTCCGCCCGGGGCGCAGGACCCCGGCAACCTCGGAGGCGGGCTGGCGGTAGGTCTCGGTGACGGGCGCATCCGCAACGCCCAGCTCGGAGGCGAGCGTCCAGAGGAACGCGGCCGCCTCGCCGGGCGCGTAGCGGGCCGTCTCGTCGGCGCCGCCGTCGAGGGTGGTCGGCCGCTCGGTGGCGACGGCCGCGCGGGCGTCGGTGCGGCGGACGGCCTTGCGCACGCGCAGATCGAGGATGGGCATCGAGTGCAGGAGGTCTACGCCGAGCACGAGGATCGAGTCGGCCGCGTCGATGTCGGCAACGGTGGCCCCCAGCTCGGGGCGCGAGAGCTCGGCGAGGATGCCTCGCTCGGCGGCTCCGAGGGCCCGCGAGTCGACGTGGGGCGAGCCCAGGGCCCCTCGCATGATCCGCTGGATCAGATACCCCTCCTCGTTCGAGGTGCCGCCGCCCGCGATGGCCGCGCTCGCCGACCCGGCCGCGCGCAGCCCCGACGCCGCCGCCTCGAGGGCCTCCTCCCAGCCCACGGCGCGCAGCGCTCCGCCCGACCGGATCATCGGCTGGGTGATGCGCTCCTCCGACGCCATCATCTCGAAGCCGAAGCGGCCCTTGTCGCACAGCCACCCGTCGTCCACGTCGTGGTTGTCGCGAGCCAGCACTCGCGCCACCCGCTCGTCGCGGACGGTGAACTTCACGTTGCACTGGCTGGGGCACAGGGTGCACACCGACCCCGCGTCCTCGATGTCCCATGGCCGGGCCCGGAAGCGGTAGCTCTCGGAGGTGAGCGCCCCGACCGGGCACAGCTCGATGATGTTGCCGTGGAAGGGGGCGATGTAGGGGCGGTCGTCGAACGTCCCGACGTAGGTCCGCGCGCCGCGCTCGAGTAGCTGGAGCTGCTCGTCCTCGGAGACCTCCTGGCTGAAGCGCACGCAGCGGTAGCAGAGGATGCAGCGCTCGCGGTCGATCCGCACCAGCGGCGAGAGCGGGATCGGCTTCTGGAAGTGCCGCTTGGGATCGGTCATCCGGCTGCGGCCCGGCCCCCAGCCCATCGCGATGTCCTGGAGCGGGCACTCGCCGCCCTTGTCGCAGACCGGGCAGTCGAGCGGGTGGTTCACGAGCAGGAACTCGACGACCGCGCTCTGGGCCTCCTTGACCCGGTCCGTGCGGGTGTAGACCACCATCCCGTCGCGGATCGGCGTCGAGCAGGCGGTCTGGAGCTTGGGGATCCCCTCGACCTCGACCAGGCACATCCTGCAGGCGCCGACCGGCTGGCCCAGCTTGGGCTCGTAACAGAAGACCGGGATCTCGACGTCGCCCTGCTTGGCGGCATCCACCAGCATCGTCCCGTTAGGAGCGGTGACCTCCAGGCCGTCAACGACAAGGGTCACGTCCTGGCGCTCGGCCGCGGGGCTCATGCGACGGGCACCGCGGGCTCGATCAGCGCCTCGTCCAGCGGGCGCGGCGCCGCCTCGCGGGCGCTCTCGATGGCGGCCTCGAACTCGTGGTGGAACTTGGTGACCATGGAGGCCACCGGCATCGCCATCGCGTCGCCCAGGACGCACAGGCAGTTGCCGATGATGTTGTCCTGGACCGAGGAGATGATCTCGAGGTCCATCGGGGTCGCCTCGCCTCGGACGACGCGCTCGAGCATCTTCACCGTCCAGTTGGTGCCCTCGCGGCAGGGCGTGCACTTGCCGCACGACTCGTGGTGATAGAAGCGCGCGGTGCGCAGCGCGAGCTCCGGCACGGAGACCGAGTCGTCGGCCACGATGATCGCGCCCGAGCCCAGCATCGAGCCCGCCTCGGCCATGTCCTCGAACGTGTACGGAAGGTCGAGCTCGGCCGCCGTCAGGACCGGGGCCGACGAGCCGCCGGGAAACCAGCACTTCACCGAGCGCCCGGGCGGGGGCCCACCGGCGAGGTCCTCGATGATCTCGCGCGAGGGCATGCCCAGCTCGATCTCGTAGTTGCCGGGCCGCTGGACGCAGCCGGAGACCGAGACGACCTTGGTGCCCGGCGACTGCTCGGTGCCGAAGCTGGTGAACCACTCGGCGCCGTTGTTGACGATGTGGGGGAGGTTGGCCAGCGTCTCCACGTTGTTGATCAGGGTCGGGCCGCCGTAGAGGCCCTGGATCGCCGGAAAGGGCGGCTTCAGGCGGGGGTTGCCGCGTTTGCCCTCGAGCGAGTCCAGCAGGGCCGTCTCCTCGCCGCAGATGTAGGCGCCGGCGCCCCGGTGCACGACGATGTCGATCGCGATCCCCGTCCCCAGGATGTTCTCGCCCGCGAACCCGGCGTCGTAGACCTCGGCGACGGCGTCGTCGAGGATGTCCGCGACCTCCCAGTACTCGCCCCTGATGAAGATGAACGCGTACCGCGCGCCGGCGGCGAGGCTGGCGATCAGGCAGCCCTCCAGAAGCTGGTGCGGGTTCTTCTGCATCAGCTCGCGGTCCTTGAAGGTGCCCGGCTCGGATTCGTCGGCGTTGCAGCACAGGTATTTCTCCATGTCACCGCGGGGGAGGAACCCGGCCTTCTTGCCCATCGAGAACCCGGCGCCGCCGCGCCCGCGCAGGCCCGAGGCCTCGAGCGTGCTCATCAGCTCGTCGGGCCTGAGACCGCGGAAGGCGCGCTCGAGCGCCGTGTAGCCGCCGTAGGAGCGGTATCCGTCGATCGACGGCAGCTTCGGGTCGTCGATGTTGCGGTAGAGCACCCTGGTCTCAGCCAAGTTCGACACCCCCGCCCGGTGGGGCTCCGTTTCCGCCGCCGCCGCCGGTCGCGGCCTCCGCGGCCAGGACCCTCGCGTCCGGCTCCGGCTCGGAGCCCCCCGCGGCGGGCCGCTTCGCCAGCGCCTTGTCTGCCAGCACCTCGCCGCCGCCGCGCAGCTCGCCGACCGCGCGTTCGGCGTCGGCCGGCTCGAGCGGGCCGAAGTAGACCTCGTTGATGGACGCCATCGGGGCCATGTCGCAGGCGCCCAGGCACTCGAAGCCCTGCACGTAGTAGGAGCCGTCGGCGGAGCTGCCGCCGCCGTGGGCCGCTTCCTCGAGGTCCACTCCCGTCGCCCGGCAGAAGGCCGCGACGAGCTCGTCGGCGCCGTTCATCCAGCAGGAGATGTTGTGGCAGACGAGCACCCGGTGGTGCCCCTCCGGCCGGGTGTGAAAGAGGTCGTAGAAGCTCGCGACGGACTGCAGGTAGGCGGGCGTCAGGCCCATCACCGCCGCGGCTTGGCGGATCCCCTCCGGCGAGCACCAGCCGTGGTGGCGCTGCACCGCCCACAGCGCTGGGATCGAGGCCGAGCGAAGCTGCGGGTAGCGGCCCATCGCCGCCTCGATCCGCTCCTTCAGCGCGGCCGGGACGTCCACCTCGTGCAGCTCGGGCACGCGCTCGGCGTCCTCCGGCGTCATCGAGGCGATCAGCTCGCGACGCTCATCCGAGGTGAGGTCGTCGGTTGGCCGCAGCCGGGGCTCGCTCACCGGTCGATCCCTCCCAGGATCGGGTCGAGCATCGCGAGGTTCTGGATCATGTCGGCGACGTACTCGTCCAGGCACATGTCGCGCAGGCACTGGAGGTTCACGAACGACGAGTCGCGGAAGTGGACGCGGGCAGGCTTCGACGAGCCGTCGGCCACGACGAAGCAGCCCAGTTCGCCACGGGGCCCCTCGATCGGGTGGTAGACCTCGCCCGGCGGGACCCGGAAGCCCTCGGTGACGAGCTTGAAGTGGTGGATCAGCGCCTCCATCGAGGTCGACAGCTCGTGGCGTGGCGGGAGCACGACCTTACGGTCGTCGGCGATCCACGGCCCCTCCGGCAGCCCGTCGATCGCCTGGCGGACGATCTTCACCGACTCGCGCATCTCCTGGATCCGCACGCGGTAGCGGTCCCAGCCGTCGCCGACGGTCCCGACGGGGATGGAGAACTCATGGTCGGCATAGGAGAGGCAAGGGTCGGTCTTGCGCAGGTCCCACGGCTCGCCCGCGGCGCGTAGCAGCGGGCCGGTGACGCCCAGGGCGAGCAGGCGCTCGCGCGGCACGATGCCGACCCCCTTCGTGCGCTGGAGGAAGATCTCGTTGCGGGTGAGCAGCGCCTCGTACTGGTCGATTCGCGAGGGCATCTCGTCGCAGAAGGCCCGCACCTTCTCGGCGAACCCCACCGGGATGTCCTCGAACACGCCGCCGATCTGGAAGTAGCGCGTGTGCATCCGCTGCCCGGAGGACATCTCGAACATGTCGAGGATCCGGTCGCGCTCGCGAAAGCAGTAGAAGAACATCGACATCGCTCCGAGGTCCAGCGCGGAGGTTCCGAGCCAGACCAGGTGCGAGTGGATCCGGTTGAGCTCGAGGTGGATCACCCGCAGGTACTTCGCGCGGTCGGGGATCTCCAGCTCCAGGAGCTGCTCCACCGCCCCGCAGTAGGCCTGCATCTGGAAGTAGTAGGAGATGTAGTCCATCCGCTCGACGAACGGGATGACCATCCAGTAGTTCTTGTCCTCGCAGGACTTCTCGATCCCCGTGTGGACGTAGCCGATGATCGGCTTCAGGTCGCGGACGATCTCGCCCTCGAGGCTGACCAGCAGCCGCAGGACGCCGTGGGTCGCAGGGTGGTGCGGGCCCATGTTGATCGTCAGCAGCTCGGAGTCGGCGCTGCCCGGATCGAGCCCCGTCTTCTCGATCGGCGACGTGCCGATGACGGTCGCCTCGGTGTGCGCCACGCGGTCGCGCCCCGGGGCGGGAGCCGTGCCATGGCGGACGCCTTCCGCCGCGTCGGCGACCTCGCGCCCCGGGGCGGCGGGGTCGCTGGTGGTGCTCACTCGTACCACCTCGGGACCTCGTTCTCGTTGTGGGTAAAGATCACCGGCTCGCCGCCGATCGGGAAGTCGCGCCGTTGCGGCCAGCCCACGTACTCCTCGGGCATCAGGATGCGACGCAGATCCGGATGGCCGCGGAAGACGATGCCGAAGAAGTCGTAGACCTCGCGCTCCTGGAAGTCGGCGGTCGGGAACAGCTCGATGGCCGAGTCCAGCTCGGGGAGCGCGTCCGGGCCGGGGTCGGCGAGCGCGGCGCGCACCCGCAGGCGCTCGACCCGGGCCATGCTGAGGAGCTCGTAGTGCACGCCGAAGCGCGGCTCGGCCGGCAGGTAGTCGGCGGCGTGGAGGCTCGCGAGGAACGTGTACTCCTGTCCCGGCGTGTCGCGCAGCCACTTCAAGACGCCCAGGACCTGCTCGGGGTCCACGATCAGGCATGCCTGTCCCCGATCGTGGTAGGTCTCGATCACCGAGCCGGCGTGAGCGCCGTTCAGCTCCTGGGCGATCAGCTCCAGCCCGGGGGCATCAGGCATCGGCGCCACCGCCGGCGACGCGCGCGATCTCACGCGCCCGCTCGTACTCCTCGGTCCCGCCCGTGGTGATCGCCTCGTCGCGGGCCCACTCCTCGGTGCCGTGCGCGTTGTAGCGGGTGCGCCAGCCCGGATCCGGGTTGCCGAGGATCTTCCGCTGGAGCTTGTTGAATCCGTACATGAGCGCCTCGGGCCGGGGCGGACAGCCCGGCACGTGGATGTCGACCGGCATGAACTTGTCCGCTCCCTGGACGACCGCGTAGTTGGCGAACATCCCGCCCGAGGAGCTGCACGCGCCCATCGAGATCACCCACTTCGGCTCGAGCATCTGGTCGTAGAGGCGGCGGACGACCGGGGCCATCTTGATCGAGACCCGTCCGGAGAGGATCAGGAAGTCGGCCTGGCGAGGGGACGCGCGCATCGCCTCGGCGCCGAAGCGGGCGATGTCGTAGCGGGGCGAGACGATCGACATCATCTCGATGGCGCAGCAGGCGAGGCCGAAGGTCGCCGGGAACATCGCGTTGGCCCGGCCCCAGTTGAGGACCTTCTCGAGCCGGGTCGCCAGGACGGACTCCGCGACGTGCTCCTCGAGCGCCGGGCCCTCGAGGTCGCCGCGCAGCAGGTCGCGGGCGCGGAGCTGGCGGACCCGCAGCTCCTCGTTGGAGCGGGGCTGATCGAGCGGCGCGAGGCCGCGGATCTTCTCGCGCCTTACTTCCAATCCAGGGCGCCCTTCCGCCAGACGTAGACCAACGCCACGAGGAGCAGCGCGATGAAGATGAGGATCTCGGCGAGGACGAAGACGGAGTCGGCGCCGTTCAGGATGACGCCCACCGGATACAGGAACACCACCTCGATGTCGAACAAGATGAAGAGCATCGCGACGAGGTAGAAGGAGACCCCGAAGCGAAACGTGCGGGAGACGTCGGTCGGGATCCCCGACTCGTAGGGCTCGGACTTGACCTTGTTCGGCTTGCGCGGGCCGACCAGGCTGTTCAGCATCACCAGCGCTCCCCCGACGACGACCCCGAGTCCGGCGAAGACGATCACTGGGAGGTAGCTGCGCAGCACCGCCCGTAGGGTACGACTTTGTGACCATGTGCCACATAGTGATTTTCCGCATGAACAAGGTAAAAGCCCGACCGCGTAGCACGGGTATCCGTCGATGGATGCCGTCCACCTCGTAGTCGGGCTCACCGTCCTCGCCGCCAACATCGCCGCGGGCGGGTGGGGTGCGTGGGCCTGGGTCCGCCACGAGCCCGCGGTCGGGTTCTGGTACGTGCTGCGCTTCGCGCAGGTCGCGGTGGTGGGGCAGGTGATGATCGGCGCCGTGCTCCTCCTGCTCGGACGCGCCGCCGCCGACCTGCACTACCTCTATGGCGTCCTGCCGATCCTCGTCTCGCTGACGGCCGAGGCGATCCGCTCCGGCGCCGCGGACCGCGAGCTGGAGGGCCTCGACTTCGACTCGCTCCCCAAGGCGCGCCAGGGCGCGATCGCGCTCGCGATCGTCCGCCGCGAGACCGGGATCATGGCCGTCTCCGCCCTCATCATCGTGTTCCTGGCGCTGCGCGCGGCAGCCTCGACCCCATTTCTTTAGACCGCCGCCGGCCGCCGGCGGCGTTGAAGCAGCGGCGGGGTACGGCGGGCGCGCCCGGGCGGGCGGGACGCAAGTGTCCTGCCCCGACCACGCGGTACGTGAAGGGGCCAGGACACTTCGCGGGGCCGCGGGGCGCCCCGTCTAAAGCGTCCTGCCCTCACTACGCAATAGGTGAAGAGGGCAGGACAGTCCCCCGGGGCCGGGCGCGGCAGAGGCTCAGCTAGGTCGTCCGGTAGCTGCCGCCGTGGAAGAGGAGGGCCTCACCGTCCGTGCCGCCCAGCGCCCTCACGGAGCCGATCAGGATCACGTGGTCGCCCTCGGAGTGCTCCTCGCGCAGCTCGCACGCCACCCACAGGGGCACGCCCTCCACGATGGGGACGCCCGCCTCCTCGCGCCACGGCACGTCGGCCCACTTCTCCGCGTGGGGGGCCTTGGTCGCGAAGGCCCGGGCCACGGCCTCCTGGCCGCCGCCGAGCGCGCTCACGCCGAACCGGCCGCTGGCGCGGGCGGCCCCGAGGGTCCGCGAGCCCACGTCGAGCGCCGCGAGCATGAGGGGCGGGTCGAGCGAGAGCGAGGTGACCGCGTTCGCCGTCGCGCCGAGCGGACCGGCCTCGCTCGGAGCGCACACGACCGTCACCCCGGTGGGCAGGCGGGCCATCGCCGCTCGGAACTCGTCGGGGGAGGGTGCTGCCGCCATCTGCCCGGAAAGTATGATGCCGCCGCGTGCCCGGCCGGCCTCTGATCATCGCAACGGCGCTCGCAGCCGCCCTGGCGCTCGGCGCCTGCGGAAGCGAGGGCATCGACGTGGCCTCCGACGACCCACTTCGCGAGGGCGCGGTCCTCTTCGCCGAGCGCTGCGGCGGCTGCCACACGCTCTCGGCCGCGGGCGCCACCGGCTCGGCCAACCGCGCCCTGCGAAACCAGGGCCCCAACCTCGACGAGCGGATCGAGTCGGAGGAGGACGTCCTGTACGCGATCCGAAACGGCGGGTTCTCCGGGGCGATCATGCCTCAGAACATCGTGGTCGGCGACGATGCGGACCTGGTCGCCGAGTTCGTCGCGAGCTACGCCGGCACCGAGGTCGACCGGCCGCCCTCGCCGCAGAGCCTCGACGCCGAGGGCTCCGCCGAGGGCTCGGCGAACCCGGGCTCGGAGTAGCCCGAGGGGCCAGGGAGCGCCCTCGCTCGACCTGCGGAGCATTCGCGAGGACCCGGAGCGCGCGCGCGCGGCGCTGGCTCGCCGCGGGGCCGCCGGCGACCTGGACGAGCTGCTTCGCCTCGACGCCCGCCGCCGTGAGCTGCTCCCGCGAGTGGAGGAGCTGCGCGCCCGCCAGAACGCCGCCTCGCAGGCCATCGCCGAGGCGAAGCGCTCCGGGGGCGACGCCGAGGAGCTCATCGCGGAGATGCGTGAGGTCGCCAGCGAGGCCAAGGGCCTCGGCGCCGAGCTCGCCGAGGTCGAGGCGGCGCGCGACGACGTGGCGGCGAAGCTGCCCAACCTTCCGCACCCGGGCGCCCCGGACGGCGGTGAGGACGACTCCGTCGTGCTCCGCGAGGCCGGCGAGCGGCCCGATTTCGGCTTCGAGCCGCGCGACCACCTCGACCTCGCCCAAAAGCACGGGTGGATCGAGATGGAGAAGGCGGCGGAGGCCTCGGGGGCGCGCTTCGCCTACCTGCTGGGTGACCTCGTCATGGTCGAGCTTGCGCTGATCCGGTTCGCCGTCGAGCGCGTGCGCGCCGAGGGCTTCGAGCCGGTCGTGCCGCCGGTGCTCGTCCGCGAGGGCCCGCTCTACGGCACCGGGATGTTCCCGGGGGAGCGCGAGATGATCTACGAGGTCGAGCGCGACGAGCTCTTCCTAATCGGGACCTCCGAGGTCTCGCTGGCCGCCCTTCACGCGGGCGACATCCTCGGCGCGGGCGAGTTGCCACGCCGCTACGCCGGCATCTCGACCTGCTTCCGGCGCGAGGCGGGCGCGGCGGGGAGGGACACCCGCGGCATCTTCCGGGTCCACCAGTTCGACAAGGTCGAGATGTTCTCTTTCGTCGATCCCTCCGGCTCGGAGGCCGAGCACGAACGGATCCTGGCGATCGAGGAGGGGATCATGGGCGCGCTCGAGCTGCCCTACCGGGTCGTCGACATCCCGGTCGGCGATCTCGGAGCGCCGGCCGCTCGGAAGTTCGACGTGGAGGCGTGGATTCCCAGCCAAGAGCGCTACCGCGAGCTGACCTCCTGCTCGAACACGACCGACTACCAGGCACGCCGCCTGGACGCGCGGTTCCGCCGCGTCCCCGATACCTCGCCCGAGCCCGTCCACACCCTGAACGGAACCGCCGTCGCGGTTGGCCGAACGCTGATCGCGCTGCTCGAGAACGGGCAGCGCAAGGACGGGACCGTCGCGCTCCCGCAGGCGCTGGTCGACGCCGGCGCCCCGCCGGTCATCCCCGCCTAGATGAGCAATTCCACGGCCGCGCGTGCGCGGGGGCGCACGGTGCCGAGCTGGGCGTGGACGGGGGACGAGGCCCGTACCAGGAGGTACGGGCGAGGAGCCCGGGCGCGATCCAGCGACGGCATC
>JBPCKC010000075.1:0-20681 GCA_051004675.1 Solirubrobacterales bacterium | reverse complement strand
AGGGCCGCTAGAAAAAGAGCACCACCTTCTCCCCCGAGAGCGAGGAGGCCCCCTCCCCGCGGAACCGGTCGTCCTTGATCTCCCTCGCCCTCACCACCAGCGCCGCGATCTCGCTCTCCTCCAGCTCGGAGCCGGTGAGCAGATGGCGGGTCATGCGTGGGTAAGGCTGAGGTCGGGCATCCGAGGAAGCGGGGCATGGTACGCGCCGGCAAATCGCCGCGCCGCCGATACTTGGGCGGTGCAGCTGCGCGTGCTGAGCTGGAACCTCTTCCACGGCCGGGACTTCCCGCCGGATCCGGCGCTTCGCACGTGGCGCTCGCGGATCCTTCGCATCGACGAGCGCAACGCCACGCACCTGCAGGTGAACCGCGATCTGCTCCCCGAGTTCGCCCGGGTGCTCGCCGGCGCCGACTGGGACCTGGCGCTGCTGCAGGAATGCCCGCCCCGGTGGACCAAGGCCCTCGGGGCTGCCTGCGGCGGCGCCGCGCTCGTGAGCCTGACCTCCCGCAACTCGCTGGGCGGCCTCCGCGCCCTCCTCGCCCGCCAGAACCCGGACCTGATCGCCTCGAACGAAGGCGGAGCGAACATGATCCTCGACCGCGCGGGCGGCTTCGAGGAAGGGCTCACCGTGGTGTTGCGTGCGGGACCGAGGCCCGAGCGCCGGACGATGGGCCTCGCGCGCCTTGGAAGCGGCATCTGCGTCGCGAACCTCCATGCGAGCACCGCCGACCACCTGGCGACGGAAGACCTCTCGCGGGCCGCGGAGCGCGCCGTGGCCTGGGCCGCGGGCGCTCCGGTGATCCTGGGCGGCGACTTCAACGTGCGGCCGGATCACAGCAACGTCTTCAGGCGCCTGACGGAGGCATACGGGTTCTCGGCCGCGGCCGGCGCCCAGGCGATCGATCACGTCCTGGTCCGCGGCCTCGAGGTCGTCGAACCGCCGCGCGCCTGGCCGCCCGCCGCGCGGGAGGTCACCGAGGACGGGCTCGCAATCCGGCTTTCCGACCACTCACCGGTCGCTGCGGTGTTCGCCCAGGGATGAGATAGTCCCGCTAACCGCCCTGCTACCGAAGGAGATCTCCATGGCGAAGGCAACGGGCAAGAAGGCCTCGACGACGAAGGCGAGGGCGAAGACTCCGAAGCGCAAGACGGTGAAGCGCAAGGCGCCGGCCTCGACCGCCGCCTCGCGTACCGACAAGAGCGTGCAGGCCTACCGCGACGCGCTCGATCGCAGCGTCACGCTCTCGCGCGAGCGCCTTCAGGAGGTCTTCGACGATGCGGTCTCCCGCGGGCGGATGACGCGCGACGACGCCAACGAGGTCGTCTCCAGCCTCCTCTCCCGCGGGCGCCAGGCAAGCGATGATCTGGTCCGCGACCTCGAGAAGCTCGTCGACCAGGCACGCAAGGAGGTCGAGACGCGGGTCCAGCCCGTTCGCAAGCGCGCGAGCGGCGCGGCGTCGAGGGCCTCACGGACGCTGCGCGGGGCCGCCGATCCAGCGCTCGCGAGGGCCGATCAGGTGCGCCGCCGAGCGGGCGGGCCGGGCGACCCGATCACCGCCTACGACACGCTTACCGCGGCACAAGTGAAGTCCCGCCTCGCCGATCTCACCAAGACCGAGCTGCGCAAGGTCCGCACCCGGGAGAAGGCCGGCAAGGCGCGCAAGGGCATCCTCGCGGATATCGAGAAGCGGCTGAAGTAGGCGGGGCGAACCTATCCCGCCGTCCATTCCGCCACCTCCGCGGCGACGTCGGCGAAGTCCAGCTCTGACCCCAGCTCCTCGGCGAGCAGCTCGTCCGCGTCGAGGCGCTGTCCGTGCGCCCAGAGCCCGAGCAGCCACCTCCCGGCCTCCTCGGAGGAGTACCAGCGATCCCCGAAGCGCTCCCGCAGCGCGCGCCGCCAATGCGTCTCCAGGGCCCAGGCCCGCAAGTAGCTGGCGACGTAGAAGCCTGCGTCCACGTCGGAGAGGAAGGCCGCCTCGGGCCATCGGATCCGCGTGGCCGAGCCCAGGACCTCCGCGTAACGGGCCGGCATCTCCGCCAGATCGGGGTCGGCGCCGTGCAGGTCGAGCTCGTATGTGATCTTGGCCGCGTAGCGGCGCAGCAGCACCAGGCGCGACGCGCGGGCCTGAGCGATCGCGGCCGAGGGGTCCGCCATGCCCAGGACGTCGCCCAGCCAGACCGGGTCCTCGGTCAAGTGCTCCAGTAGGAAGGCGAACGACTCCGTGACCGAGTTGTCCCCCAGGTGGCGGAACTCGAAGGGGTTGCCGGCCGCCGTGTTCGCGTAGTGCTCGGTGTGCCCCGCCTCGTGGAACAGGGCGGCGAAGTCGTCGCGTCCGCCCACGGGGGCGATCACGAGGTAGACCTCCCCCGGCACCCTCACCGGCGAGCAGAACGCGCGGGGCGACTTGGTCGCGCGCGGCTCGGTGTCGAGGTGCACGTTCGACTGCGCGCGCAGATCCACGCCGAGCCCGCCGAGGGTCCGCTCCAGCGAGCCGACGAGCGAGTCGGCCGGAAAGAACGGGTCCAGCTCGGCTGAGCGGAAGAAGCGGGGGACGTCGGAGCGCGCAAGCCGCCCGAGCGGCGGCAGCCCGGCGCCATCCAACCTGGGATCGACGAGCTCGGGGTAGGTCTCGTCCGTCGCCGCCAGGAAGGCCCGCGTCTGCCCGGCGAGGCGATCGAGGTCGATCCCGCGGACCTCCGCGTACGCGTCCGCGTAGCTTGCCCAGCCGAGGTCATGACAGAGCGCGTGCGAGCGCTCCATCGCTGCTCGATGCAGCGGGTTCAGGTGCTCGGCCAGCAGCGCGTCGCGAGCGGCCTCCAGAGCGGCCCTGCGGGCCGGGTCCGGCTCGTTCGCCTGCTCGATCGGCACCTGCCGGAAGGGGATCGCGCCGTGGCCGGCGTCCACCACCAGCGTCGCCTCGAGCCGGGCGCCCTCCTCGGCCTCGCCGCGCGTCTCGCGTCCGAGAAGGCCATCGAGCGCGAACGACAGCAGGCAGCGCAGCCGGCGCTCCTCGTCGCCGCCCGGTTTCACGGCGCCCGCCTCCTCCCGGATGGCGGCCACGACCGAGCGGTCGAAGAGGCTCGAGTGAGCCCCGTAGATGGCCTCGATCTCGAGAGATGGCTTGTGGCCGGCCAGGTGCAGGTAGTACTCGCGGTCGAGCTCGGAGACGAACGTCTCCGCGCCCTGGCGGTAGGTGTCGAGGTCGAGCGCCACGGGGTTGTCACCCTAGTCAGCGTGAGCGCCCCTCCAGAAGCAGCGGTTCCCCGGGCCTCGCGCCCGCCGCGCGGCTCGGAGCTGGACCTGGAGATCGACTCGCTCGCCCAGGGCGGACGCGGCGTGGCGCGCTCGAACGGCTACGTGGTCTTCGTCTCCGGTGGGCTTCCCGGTGACCGGGTGCGGGCGCGGATCGGGAAGGCCAAGCGAAGCCATGGCGAGGCGGTCGCCGTCGAGCTGCTTCGTCCCTCCGCAGACCGCATCCCCGACACCTGCGTGCACGACTCCGAGCCCTGCCCCGGGGCGGCCTGGCAGGGGCTGCCGTACCCGCAACAGGCCGCCGAGAAGCAGCGGCAGGTGGACGAGGCCCTGCGGCGCATCGGCGGGCTCGAGGGCTTTGAGCTGGAGCCGATCGTCGAGGCCGCCGAGCCCTGGCGCTACCGAAACAAGCTGGAGTACTCCTTCGGCGAGCGCGACGGCCTCACCCTGCTCGGCTTCCATCGCCGCGGCAGCTGGCAGGAGGTGGTGGACGTCGAGGACTGTTGCCTGGCCTCCGCCGCCTCCAACGGGGCTCGCAACGCCGTGCGCGAATGGGCCCGCGAGCACGGGATCCCGGCGTGGGACCCCCGCGAGCGCGCCGGCGTCTTGCGCAATCTCGTGGTGCGGGACTCCGCGCGCACCGGGCAGGTCCAGACCCGCCTGGTCACCTCGCCCGCGGCGTTCGAGCGCCCACCGGTCGACCTGCATACGGTCATCGAGGGATCCGGCTCGGGAACCGACGGGCCCACGGGTGTGCTGGGCGAGGAGCACCTGGAGGAGGTCATCGGCGAGCTTCGCTACCGAGTCGCTCACAGGGCGTTCCTCCAGACCAACACCACGATGGCCGAGCGGCTCTACGGGATCGCGATCGAGGCGGCCGGGCTCACGGGGAGCGAGCGCGTCTTCGACCTCTTCTGCGGAATCGGGGCCATCAGCCTCGCCATGGCGGCCCACGCCGGCGAGGTGTGGGGCCTGGAGATCGTGGGTGACGCCGTCGCGGACGCCGAGTACAACGGGCGCCGCAACGACATCTCGAACGCACGCTTCGTCGCCGCGGACGCCCGCCTCGGCGTCCGGCCCCTGTTGGAGCAGGCAGGCCGGCCCGACGTGGTCGTGGTCGATCCGCCGCGCGCCGGCCTCTCGAAGAAGGTGGTGCGGCGGCTTTTGGAGTGCGAGGCGAAGCGGCTCGTCTACGTGTCGTGCAACCCCACCACCCTCGCCCCGAACGCCGCACAGCTCGGCGAGGCTGGGTATGCGCTTCGCCGGGTGACCCCGGTGGACATGTTCCCGCAGACCCCACACGTCGAGTGCGTCGCCGTGCTCGAGCGCGAGTAGGGTCTTGCGCGTGAACCGTGGATTCGGAGTCGCGGCGGGGCTGGACCCGGAGGTGGCGGGCGCGCTCGCCGCCCGTTGCTCGGAGCTGCGGTACTCGTCGATGTGGTCGAACGACCACCCCGGCGCGCTCGGCCTCGAGACGCTCGCCGCTTTCGCGCAGGCGGCGCCACAGCTGGACCTCGGCGTCGCCGTCATGGCCCTCGACCGGCACGATCCAGAGTCGATCGCGGAGCACATCGACCGGGTCGGGCTTAACCGCCGACGCCTCTGGCTGGGGGTCGGCGCCGGTTTCTCGGAGAAGCCGCTGACCGCCATGAAGGAGGCGCTTCCGGCCCTCCGCGAGGCCCTTCCCGACGTGAAGCTGGTGCTCGCGGCGATGGGGCCGAAGATGTGCGCGTTCGCCGGGGCGAGCTTCGACGGCGTCTTCTTCAACTGGATGACACCCGCCTTCGCCGACTCGGCCCGCGAGCACGTCGAGGCGGGGGCGCGAGAGGCGGGGCGCTCAAGGCCCCCGGTCCTGGGCTACGTGCGAACCGCCGTGGGCGACGGCGCGGCCGCGCGGCTGGCGAAGGAGGAGGCGTTCTACCGCGACCTCCACGACGGCTACCGCAACCACTTCAAGCGCCTCGGCGAGCCCGAAGGGACGGTGGGCGTGGCCGCCGCCGACCGCGACGCGGTGCAGTCCGCGCTCGGGCGGTACGCCGCCCTGGACGTGACCGTCGTTCGAGGCCTCGCGTCGGCGAACGCAGACGCCATGACGGCGGTCGCCGAGGCCGCCGCCCCCTAGTTGTCCTCATCAATGCACGGCGGCACCCCGGCAAGTGTCCTGCCCGGCCCACCCACAGCGTGGAGAGGACAGGACACTTCCGGCCGGGAAGCGGCGCAGGGGCGCGCGTGACGGGCTACCTTCGCGGCATGCGCCGGCTCCAGCTCCTCGCCGCCCTGGCCGTCTTCGCCCTTCCGGCGCCTGGAGTCCTCGGCGGCTCCAGCGCACAGGCAGCGAGCGCGACCAACGGCCAGCTCTCCCACGAGGGCCGCTGGATCACCGACAAACGCGGCCGCGTCGTGATCCTGCACGGCTGGAACCTCGTCTCGAAGGTCGGCTCCTACCGCCCGGAGGACACCGGGTTCGGGGCAAACGACGCCCGGTTCCTGAAGCGCCACGGGTTCAACACGATCCGCCTGGGCGTGATCTACAAGGCCCTCGAGCCGAAGGCGCCGGGCGCGGACGGCCGGCCCCGCTACAACCGCGCCTACATCCGCAGCATCAAGCGCACCCAGCGCATGCTCGCCCGTCACGGCATCTACACCCTGCTCGACTTCCACCAGGACCTCTACAACGAGCGCTTCGAGGGCGAGGGCTGGCCCGACTGGCAGGTGCTCGACGACGGCGTGCCGTCCGAGCCGAAGCAGGGCTTCCCCAACAACTACGTCGTCAACCTCGGGCTCCAGCGCGCCTTCGACAACTTCTGGGCGAACACGCCTGTCCAGGGCGTCGGCCTCCAGGACCGCTACGCGGCGGCGTGGCGATACGTCGCCCAGCGCTTCCGCCGGGCCCGCAGGCTGGTCGGCTACAACATCATCAACGAGCCCTGGCCCGGCTCGGAGTACCCGACCTGCCTGTCGCCCACCGGCTGCCCCGTCTTCGACACGCAGACGCTGCAGCCGTTCTCGGAGCGGGTCATCGCGGCGATCCGGCAGGCCGACCCCCGGACTCTGGTCTGGTACGCGCCGCTGGTGATCTTCGACTTCGGCGCCGACACCTCGCACGGGGATACCGGCGACGAACACGCGGGATTCGCGTTCAACATGTACTGCCTGGCCGGCGGGTTTTTGCCCACCAATCCCGCCGGCGAGCTCTCGTGCAGCGAGACCTACGAGCTCACCCTCGACAACGCGGACACGCAGGCTGAGCAGACCGGCGACGCCCTCCTGATGACCGAGTACGCGGCGACCGACGACATCGACATCATCGAGGAGATCAACGAGCTCGCCGACGACCACATGGTGGGCTGGCAGCAGTGGCATTACTGCGAGTGCGACGACCCGACGACCGCCGGGACGGGGATCCAGTCGGTCGTGCAGGACCCGCGCAAGCCCCCGCGCGGGGAAAACCTCAACCGGGACAAGCTCGTGGCGAGCGCGCGGCCCTATCCCCAGGCGGTCGCGGGAACCCCGCTCTCATACGGCTTCGACTCCCAGTCGCGCACCTTCGAGCTGACGTACTCCACGACCACCCCGGCCGGTACCAGGCTTCGCCGCCGGGGCGCCGCGACCCGCGTCGTTGTGCCCCGGCTCCACTACCCCGGCGGTTACGAGGTCAAGGCCACCGGCGCCCGGGCGGTCTCGCGGCCCGGCGCGCGCGTCCTCCGCCTGCGTCGTCACCGCGGCGCCGGCGAGGTCGGCGTGGTCGTGACTCCCGCGAGCTGAGGCCTAGTACGGCGGCAGCTCGGCGTACCACTCGCCGAGCGTCCTGAACGCCGACCAGAAGCTTCGCTTGGAGTCCTCCGAGTCGAGCGACTCGTCGATGTCGGGCACCAGGAGCGCCTCGATCGTCGGCGTGTACGACTGGATCTCGCCCATCCGCTGCTCCAGCTCGCCCGCGAGCGGCACGTCGATCCGGTTGAGGGAGCGCAACGCTTGCTCGCCCATCAGCACGATCATCCGCGGCTGGACGATGGCGATTTCCTCCACGACGCGGTCGATGCACTCCGCGCCTGCGAGCGAGGGATCGGAGACCGGGCACTTGACGCAGAGGGTCCCGTAGATCGCCAGCGGGTCGATGCCGAGGCGGGTGAAGCTCTTCATCAGCGCGTTGCCCGCACGCCCGTAGAACGCCACCCCCTCCTCGGTCTCGGCAGCGGTCGGCGCGAACTTCAAGAGCATGATGTCCGCCTGGGGATGGCCCGAGCCCAGGACCGGCATCAGGTTGCCGCGCGGGCAGTGCGAGCACTCCTGGAGGCGCTGGGTCAGTGAGTTGAGCTCACGGATAGCGCGCTCCAGGTACTTCTCCTGGATCTCGTCGTCGGTGGTAGGCATCGAATCCCCGGGATCGCGCCCGGCCAACCCATTCTTTGACGAGCGGTGCTCCGCTCCTGCCGGCTGCTCGGCGTGCATCACAGCTTGCCTAGCCCTCCGCGCCCGCCGGAGGTCTGCAGGAACTTGAGCGCCTGGACGTAGATCAGGTTCTTGTGCTTGCGGACGATGTCCGCGCTTCGCATGGCCTCCATGAACTCCTCGGGCCCGTCGAAGTCGTGCACGCGGATCATCACGCTGCCCAGGCCCTGGGCGACATGGCTGTCGGACCCGGCGCCCGGGACGATCCGGTACTTCGCCGCGAAGCGCACGGCCTCCTCGTTGAAGGCGGTCAGGGTCACCCGCGGGTTGAAGACCTCGAGGATGTCGATCTCCTCCACGATGTCGAGCAGGTGCTCGTAGTCGGGCACCGAGTGGAGGCGGTCGAAAGGGTGCGGCACGTAGACCAGGCCTCCCTGGCGGCGGATCTCGGCGATGGTCTCGTCCATCGTCAGCCCCCGCTCGATCCGCTCGGTGAGGAAGAGGCCGATCACCTCGCCCTGCTCCGCCGTCTTTACCTCCTCGGCGACGATCACCTTGATCCCGCCGATCTCCTCGGCCAGATCGCGGGCGGCGAACGCCCCCGAGACCTCGTTGTGGTCGGTGATCGCGATCGCGCCCAGACCCGCCTCCTTCGCCGCCTCGAGCAAAGCCAGGGGCGGGGTGGCGCAGTCGGGCGAGTGGTCGGTGTGCATGTGCAGGTCGACGTGAATCGTCCGTCGTCTGGAGATCCGCCGCCGCACCCCGGCGTCGCCCGCGGGATCGTGCCGCCGCCCCGCGAGGCGGCGGTAGCTGTCCTCGACCTCGTCGGCGACATCGGACCAGCTCCGGCTTGCCTTGCGCCCCGCGCCGGACAGGCGCGCGCGCAGACGTGGGTTGGCGATCAGCCGTTCGAGCTGGCCGGCCAGGGTGATCACGTCGCCGGGCCCGAAGAGCAGACCGCGATCGCCGTCGCCGGTCAGCTCCTCGTAGATCGCGACATGGGAGCAGATCGGCACCGTCCCCGAGGCGTGGGCCGAGCGCACCAGCCAGGGCGCGGGGTACGCCCCACCCGTAGTGGCGCACATGATGTCCGCACCCGCCACGAGCTGTTCGGGTGATGTGTCGCCGGCCCGCACCACGTGAACGCGGTCGCGGAGCGCCGTCGCGATGCGAAGTTCGCGGCGATCGGGCAGAAGAATCGTCGCCTCCCACTCGGACTCGGTGGAGAGGCGGCGCAGGGCGCGCAGGAAGGTCCGTACGCCTCCGCGCTCCTCGACCGCGCAGTAGGCGATGCGAACCGCATCCTCGCTTCGCCCGGGGCTCGGCCACCAGGCGTCCGCGGTCACCGTGCCCGGCTCCATCAGCTCCCAGCGCCCCGGGAAGAAGCGTTCCATCAGCCCCTCCGTCGCCTGGCTCGTGACGTTGCGGGCGTCGAGACGACCGAAGAAGATCTCCACCAGCGGGCGGGCAACCTGCGTCGAGAGCGCCCGTTCAGTCGGCTCGTGAAAGGTGCCGACGTTCAGCGAGTGCGAGTGGCGAAGCGCGGTCGATGCCGCCGACGGCATGAACGGGTCGTGAACGTGAACCACGTCGAGCTCCACGGCCTCGAGCAGGGCCTCGGTCGTGCGATTGATGTCGAGCGGCACCGGCGCCACGCGCGGCCGAGGGCCCAGGGAGAGCATCGGAAGGCCAGAGCCGAGGGCGAGGACCGGCGGACCGTCGCCGGCCACGCGCGCGCCCTTCCACCCGGCACCGAACGCCGAGGCGGGCCGGTCGCCCGCGGCACGAAGGAGCTTCTTCGTCTCGCGAACGGCGGTGCGCGATTCCGAGGGAGCCGCCACGAGCACCCGGTGCCCACGCTGGGCGAGCTCGGCGGCCACGCCGCCGGCGAACTCGTTGACCTCGTGCCGAACCTCCCAGGGGTACGGCGAGACCTGGGCGATCGAGAGGGGCTCGTCGGGCACCGACGCAGGATATGACCCCCACCCCCGCGCGAGGACGTCACCGGTTTCAGCGAGGACTTGCGACACCGCCCATCGCGGTTAGCGTAGGTCCCGTGATAGCACGAATTCTGTTCACCGTCTCGTTGGTCGTCGCGATGACCGTCGCGCTCACGGGCTCGGCCACAGGTGGCGGAGCGCCGCAATGCCTCGGCAAGACAGCGACCATCGTCAAGGGCGGTGGCGACAACGAGATCACCGGCACGAGCGGGCCCGACGTGATCGTCGCCGGGGCCGGGAGCGACCGTGTCTTCGCCGGCGATGGCGACGACACGGTGTGTGGCGGATTGGGCATCGACCTGATCACCGGCCAGGGCGACAACGACAGGGTGGACGGGGAGGCCGGGGGCGACGCGGTGTTAGGGGAGGCTGGAGACGACCTGGTCAGGGGAGGCCCCGGCAGGGATTCGGGTCAGGCCTCTACCGGTCTGATACTCGGCGTCAACGGCGGCCTCGGCGAGGACAGGTTGAGGGGCGGAGACGGCAAGGACCAGCTCGTCTCGAACGACATCGACGATCCGGACGACTTCAACGGCGGGCCGGATAACGACCAGTGCGACGTCGGGCCGGAGGACACGCACAGGTCCTGCGAGGACCTTTCCTAGTCCCCGCTTCCACCGTTCGCCAGGCGGCTAGGCCTCGGCCTGGATCCGCTCTTTGACCGCCTCCGCGGCCTCAGCGGATTCACGGGTCCGCGCGTGCTCGGCGATGAAGTCCTCGGTGTGAAGGCGGGCCTCGTCGTCGGGGCGCTGCGTGTGCGGGGACTTCATGAGGTAGCTGGACGGGCCGTCGAGCTGGCCCGCAACCCCGTTGTTTAGCGCCAGCTTGATCAGGCGCACCGCGTCGATCACGACGCCGGCGGAGTTCGGGGAGTCCCAGACCTCGAGCTTCAGCTCCAGGTTGAGCGGGACGTCGCCGAACGATTTGCCCTCGAGGCGGATGTGCGCCCATTTGCGATCGGTCAGCCACGGCACGTAGTCCGAGGGGCCGACGTGGACGTCGTCCTCGGGAAGCTCGGTGCCCATGACGGAGGTGACGGCATTCGTCTTCGAGATCTTCTTCGAGTCCAGGCGCTCGCGCTCGAGCATGTTGAAGAAGTCCATGTTCCCGCCGACGTTGAGCTGCGAGGTGTGCTGCAGCTCCACGCCGCGCTCGTGGAAGAGCCGGGCGAGCTGGCGGTGGACGATCGTGGCGCCGACCTGCGACTTGATGTCGTCGCCGATGATCGGCAGGCCCGCCTCGCTGAAGCGCTTGCCCCAGTAGTCCTCGCGGGCGATGAATACCGGGAGGCAGTTGACGAAGCCGACGCCGGCGGCCAGCGCCTGCTCGACGTACCACTTTGTGGCGTCCTCGGAGCCCACCGGCAGGTAGCAGACGAGCACGTCCGCCTTGGTCTCCTTGAGGATCCCGACGATGTCGGCCGTCTCGCCCGGCGCCTTGGTGATCTTCTGCTTGAGGTACTTGCCGAGCCCGTCATGCGTCATGCCGCGATGGACCTCGACGCCCATCTCGGGGACCTCAGCGAACTTGATCGTGTCGTTCTGGCCCGACCAGATCGCCTCGGAGAGGTCCTTGCCGACCTTCTCGGAGTCGATGTCGAACGCGGCGACGAACTCGATGTCGCGGACGTGGTAGCCGCCGAGGTCCACATGCATCAGGCCCGGGACCGCCTCGGCCGGATCGGCGTCCTTGTAGTAGGTGACGCCCTGGATGAAGCTGTTGGCGCAGTTGCCGACGCCGACAATGGCAACTCGGACCTTGCCGTCGTCGTCTTTGTGGCCGTTGACGCTGGCCCCGTTTTCACTCATGCGAACGAAGTCCTCCTCGCGGCGGGTGGAGAGGTAACTATGCCCGACCGAGGCCCGAGTTACACCGCGAGCCGTCGAACTAGGCCCGGAACGGGCCCGATCCGCCCTCAGTCCGTCTCGAGCGCCTTCAGCTCGCCGCGCACGTGCCAGACCCGCTGGGCGACGGTGAACGCGGTCAGCGCGGCCAGCGTGTAGACGGCCGGCTCGAGCAGCTCGACGCCGTCGATCAGCTCCCTGGCGCCGAACACCAAGCCGACTGACAGGATGACGACCCGCACGGGGCGGGTGGCAAGGCCGACCTTGCACTCCATGCCCAGCGCCTCGGCCCGGGCGCGCGTGTAGGAGACCATGAGCGAGCCGAGCACCGTGACGACGCACGCGGCAGCGGCGATCGAGTCGCCGTTCTCGGCGAAGACGTAGGCGACCGCGGCCAGCACGACGCCCTCCTCGATCCGGTCCAAAGTGGAGTCGAGGAAGGCGCCGAAGAGCGTGCCCTTGCCCGACATGCGCGAGTAGCGGCCGTCGAGGGTGTCCAGGACCGAGCCGACGATGAAGGCGATCCCGCCGAGGAAGAAGTGCTCGGCCACGACCAGCGCCGCGGCGGCGAGGTTGAGCAGCAGGCCGGTCATCGAGATCGCGTTCGGCGTGAGGCGTGATTCGATCAGCCGGTTGCGCGCGTACACGCGCAGGTCCTGAGCGGGCCGCGGGCGCTCCCCCGTGCTCTTTTGCGTCCCCTCCATGGCGCTCAGGCCACTGCCTCGCCGTGGCCGCCGCGCCAGGACCACGTCTCCGGGCGGGCGCGAGCGAGCTGGTGCGCGGCGAGCGCGGCCGTGCAGGCGACCGCGGCGCCGCCCGCGGCGTCGAGCCAGTAGTGGTTGGCCGTGGCGACGATCACGAAGAAGACGAGAAGTGGATAGGCCGACCACGCGGCCCGCGCCGTGGCGCTCGAGACCAGGGCCACCGCCGGCGCCGCCAGCATCAGCGAGAACGCGATGTGCATGCTGGGCACCGCGGCGTAGGGGTTGACGAGGAAGCTGGCGCCGGAGCGGTCCTGCTCGATGCCCGTGAAGGTCGCGATCGTGTCGGTGAAGCCCAGCTCCGGAAGCATCCGCGGTGGTGCCGTCGGGAACGCCGCGTATCCCACGAGTGCCAGGACCATCGCCACCATGAACATGTTGCGCACGAAGTAGAAGTGATCGTTGCGGCAGAGGTAGAGCCAGGTGAGAAAGCCGGCCGTGACCACGAAGTGCGTGTTGAAGTAAGCCCAGTTGGAGAGGTCGATCAACCACCGCTGGTCCAGCAGGGCCTGCTGGAAACCGGGTTCGAAGAATGTGCCGAGCGAGCGCTCGAGGTCCACGATGCGATGCGCGTTGGCCAAGGCCAGCTCCGCCTTCCCGTCGACGAATCCGCGCACGACTTGATAGCCCTGATAGACGACCAGGAAGAGGACGATCTGGAGGACGAGATCGCCCCAGCCACGCGGGAGGCGGGCCGCAATTGAGGACAGGCGCCGACGCAAGGGGACGCCGATTCTAGAGGGGGTTCACCGAGCGTCAGCCATTGAGGAACCCAACGGCGGTATCGACGAGCTCGGGCCTGTCGATCCATGGCCAGTGCCCGGCCCCGTCCACCCGGACGAGCTCGGAGCGGGGAAGTCGACGCGCGTAGGCCTCGCCGAACTCGGGCGCGAGGTAGGGGTCCTGCTGCGGCCAGAGGATCAGGGCCGGGCAGGTGAGCCCCTCGAGCCGCTCGCCGGCTGCGACGAGTGCCTCCGGGTCGGCGGAGCGATACAGCGCGAGCTGCTGCGGCCAGGTGCCGGGGTTGCGGCCGCGCCACACCCTCTCGACGAAGTGGTCCGGCATCGAGCCGGGCAACGGCGTCGCCTGGCGCAGGATCAGGCGCACTGCGGCCTTGGTCGCGGTCGCGTTGGCCAGCTCGCCCAGGAACCGGCGGCGCCACACGTAGCGCGCGATCCAGTGCCAACGGTAGCCGGGGAGCAGCGGCACGACGTTGAACAGGACGAGCCGCCGGACGCGCTCGGGATGGGCCTGGGCGGTGATCAGCGACACCACGCCCCAGTCGTGGCAGACGAGCTGGTACTCGCCGATTCCCGCCGCGTCCAGGAAGCGGGCGAGAAAGTCCGCAAGCCCATTCATCGAGGGGTCGGCGCTCGCGGGGTCCGGGCGCTCCGAGCGGCCCCAACCCGGCAGGTCGGGCGCGAAGCCCGGGCCGTCCAGCCGTTCGAGGAACGGGATCCAGTCCTCCGAGTGGGTCGGGTTTCCGTGGACGAAGACGGTCGGCACGCCCTCGCCCTCGGTACGCCGGGTGAAGGTCCTGATCCCGCCGACCTCGATCTCGACCTCGCTGATCACGGCCGCTGCTCGCCCACCGGCCGAGCATATCCTGGGGCCTCGCGATGCCTCTCGCCCCCGCTCAGAAGCCGATCCTCTGCCTGGGGGAGGCGATTGTGGACCTGGTCTGCGACCACGAGGCCGCGACGCTTGGCGATGCGACGGCCTTCAGCCCGCACTTTGGCGGGGCACTCGCCAACGTCGCCGTGTCCGCTCGGCGCCACGGCGCCCCGGCGGCCTTGGCGGGCGGCGTGGGCGACGACGAGTGGGGGCAGTGGCTGAGGCGACGGCTGGAGGCCGAGGGCGTCGGGCTGCGCTGGTTCTCGCTCGTGGCGGGCCTGCAGACGCCGGTGGCGTTCGTGACCTTCGGGCCGGGGCGCGAGCCGGCGTTCTCGGTCTACGGCGACGGGATCAGCGCCGGGGTCCAAGCGGTCGCCCCGCACGCGGAGGAGGCCGTCGCGGGCGCCTCGGGCCTCGTCTTCGGCTCGAACACCCTGGTCGGCGAGGCCGAGCGCCGGCTTACGCTGCGCGCTCGGGATTTCGCGCTCGAGATCGGGACGCCCGTCGTCTTCGACCCGAATATCCGGGCGAACCGCTGGGACGAGATCGAGACGGCACTGGAGCGTTGCCGAGACGCCGCCCGCGGGGCGCGCATCGTTCGGGCGAACCTGGCGGAGGCGCGCGCGATGGCCGGCCTCTCCGAGAGCGCCGGGCTCGCGAAGAGCGCCGATGCCTTGTGCGAGCTGGGCTGCCGAGTCGCGGTCGTAACCGCCGGCGCGGACGGGGCGCTCGCCCGCGGCGAGGTCACCGCCGAGGCCGCGGCGCCCGCGGTCGAGGTCGTCTCTCCGCTCGGCGCCGGCGACGCCTTCCTCGGCGCGCTGGTCGCCGGCGCGGCCAGGGGAGGCTGGGGGGCGCAGGCGATCGCCGCTGCGCTGCCCGCCGCGACCCTCGCCGGCGCCAGGGCGTGCGAGGCCCTGGAGGCCGTCGCATGATCACGGGTGCCTGGAGGCGCCCGCGCCGCTCGCGGGTGCGCGCGATTCGCGATCGCCTGCGCGAGACCTACGGCAGGCCCATCAACCAGCCGCACGGGCATCCCATCGCCGAGCTCGTGCGAACGGTCCTGTCCCAGAACACCAGCGACGGCAATCGCGACCGTGCTTTCGAGCGGCTGCGCGAGCGCTACCCGACGTGGGAGGAGGTTCGCGACGCGCCGACCGCTGACGTGATCGAGGCGCTTCGGCCCGGGGGCCTCGCGAACACCAAGGCGCCGAGGATCCAGGCCATCCTCTCCCAGCTTGGGCCCCATCCGGGCCTCGATTGGCTCGAGGGCGCCGATCGCGACGTGGCCCTGGAGTTCCTCACCGACCTGCCGGGGGTGGGACGCAAGACCGCCGCGTGCGTGATGATCTTCACCTTCGACCGCCCCGAGATCCCGGTGGACACGCACGTCTACCGCGTCGGCACCCGGCTGGGGCTCTTTCGCCCGGGCGCCTCCTTCGAGGAGGCGCACGACGAGATCCTGGGGTTCGTGGATCCCGAGGACGCGTACGAGTTCCACATCAACCTGATCCGCCACGGCCGGACCGTCTGCAAGGCCCAGCGCCCGCGCTGCGAGGCGTGCCCGCTGCTTCGGATGTGCCCATACGGGCGCGCCGAACGGGCGACGGCTCCGTAGTTTCCCGCAACCGATCGGCGGGCTCTCCGCGTTGTGAACGCGCGCAGAAGGGGCCAGAATCAGGGCTGAGGCTGTTTCAGGGAGCAGCCCATTTCGACGCCGAAGGAGTCTCGTTGAGCAACCGCAAGCTTTTCGCCCGTCCACGCGTGGCTACGGTCGCGCTGATCGCTGCCGGCATGGCTGCGTTCACCGTGCCCACCCTCGCCCAGGCCGCACCGCCCGAAGGGCGCGTCAAGGTCATGACCCGGAACCTCTACCTCGGCGCCAGCCTCTCACCTGCGCTGGAGGCCGCCGACACCGCGGCGCTCGCCTTTGCGACGACCGGGATCTGGAACACCGTCCAGTACACCGACTTTCCCCAGCGGGCAAAGCTGCTGGCCGAGGAGATCGCGGAGAACAAGCCCGACCTCGTAGGGCTCCAGGAGGTCACCACCTACCGCGAGGACGTGATCGACGAGCAGATCGACGAGAACGGGCCCGATCCGGGCGACCCGCTCAACAACGTGCAGGACGGGCCGTTTACCCCCGCAACCGCGGTTCGCTACGACTTCCTGAAGTCCCTGATGAGGGAGCTGAGGAAGGACGGGGCCGACTACAGGGTCGTAATCACGGCCCGTGAGGCCGACGTCGAGGTTCCCGCTACCGACCGAGACAAGCGACTGACGATGCGCGACGTCATCCTCGCTCGTGAGGGCGCCGGAGTGAAGACCAACCTCGAGGACCGAGGCCGCTACGACAACCTGCTCGAGATCTCCGCCGCAGGCGGGGCGCTGGACGTCACCGTCGACCGCGGCTGGGCGTTCGCCGAGGCGAATGTCCGCGGGACCAAATTCCGGTTCCTGAACACGCATCTCGAGGCGTTCGGCGACGCCGACCAGCCGGCAGGCCAGCTGCGCGAGTCGCAGGCCGAGGAGCTCATCGCGAGCTTCCCGCCGGCCGCCAAGCCCGGCCCGGCCACCTACCAGAGCGCCGGGATGCCCGTGGTCGCAGTCGGCGATTTCAACTCCGATGACGACACGGTCTCCGGCGACGACCAGCTCGCCTACAACGCCCTGACCAGCGGCCCGAACGCCCTCACCGAGCGCAGCACGCTGGGTGGAGTCGAGAACAGCTGCTGCTTTGAGGCGGTGACGATCGACGAGGATCCGGCCACGGCCCTCGACGACCTCGACCACCACATCGACAAGGTGTTCGTGACGGATCCGGACATCTCCGAGGTCAAGAGCAAGGTGGTCGGCAACACGAAGCGGATCGCCTCGGCGGTTGTCAGCCCCCACATGCTGTGGCCGTCCGACCATAACGGCGTGATCACCACGCTCCAGTTCCCGACGAGCGACTGAGTTCAGACGCTCGCCTGAAAGCGCCCTCGCGGCACCGATGTCGCGGGGGCGTTTTCGCGTGCGTGGACGGCTTGCCCGGTGAGCATTAGTATCTCGCCCGCCGCGGGATTGGCCCCGGGCACCCCCAGACCATGAGCAAACGTCCCCTACTGATCTTCGGCGCCTTTCTGGCCCTCGTCGGGGCAATCGCCTGGCTCGCCTTCTCGAAGGAGGGGAGCGAGGAGGCCGTCGCCGTCCCGGTCGACCCCGAGGACAAGCGCGCGAAAGAGATCTTCTCCGACAACTGCGGGGCCTGCCACACCCTGGCGGCCGCCGGCACCGACGGCGTCGTCGGGCCCAACCTCGACGAGATCCTCCCGACCCAGGTGGCGCCGCCGGAGGGGTCGGGAGAGGAGGTCGCGGAGGCCAATGAGCAGGCCTACGACGGGGTCTACGGCCGGGTGCTCTCCGCCGTCGTCTGCGGGCTGGGTGGCCGCATGCCCGCCGGGATCCTCCAAGACGACGACGCCGAGGACGTCGCGGGCTTCGCCGCCGCCTACGCCGGCCAGCTCGGCGACGACCAGGGGCCCTTGGTCCCCGCCGAGGACCGCTCGACCCCCGGGCCGGACGCCTGCGCGAGCGGCGCGGGCGACACCGCACCCGCAAAAACGGCCGCGAAGTAACCGCCAAACCACCCCGAGGGGGTCAGACCCCCTCGCCGCCCCGACGGGGTCAGACCCCTGTCACGAAAGTGTGTCGGCCGTGCCTGAGAGGGGCGAAGGGGTCTGACCCCGGGTGGGGGGGCGGGGAGGGTGGAGTCGGGTTAGGGCCTTGTATATCGGGGAGTATGTACTTCACGCAGGGTTCGTCCGAGATCCGGGGTAGGCTCCCCCCGTGCTTGCCCTTGTCCGTTTAGTGGGCCTGGCCGCAGCGGGCCTGCTGGTTCAGGACCGGGTTCTTGACGGCATGAACTTCAGCGATGGTGGAGAAGCGCTCGTCTGGGCGACCCTCATCATCTGCACGGCGATTTCCCTCCTCACATGGGAGCCCCTCAGTAAGAGGCTGCCTTTTACTGTCGCCAGCAAGCGCTCCACCCCGCGGATGGTCACCACGGGGCCAGAGCTCGTTTCGCACGGTTTCCAGATTGGAAACAACCCCCCTGAAACCAAGGACTTCGTAGTGGTACGCGTCTACAACGGTCGAGAGGGAGCCGGCCAGGAGGCGACTGCGAAGCACGTCATGCCTGAGGTCATCGTCAATGACATGGAAGACAGGCAGATCACGCGCCATAAGGGTTGGGACGTGGGCGGGCATCTGGACTTCTCTCCCTCGGGCGAGGAACACACGCTGTTCCTCGTGGAGAAGATTCGATCAGAGGCTCACATGTATGCCGTGAACGGTGCGCCCGCTACCCACGGCCCTTCTGGCCCGCACCTAACGCAAGGCGAGTCCTTCCATATAGAGGTCGCCCTACGCGGTAACTTCAAAACGGTGCGGCGGGACTTCACGGTCACGAACACAGGACCAGGCCAGCCGCCCCACGCCACGGACGTGGAGCTCTACCGGGAGGCGCTCCGCGAGGTCAGCGGAGTGCGAGGGCTTGGGAACCGCCTGCGGCGGAGGCTCCAGCGATGAGGTTAGGTGGTCAGTTCTTCATAGGGCAGCGTGTCGCCTTGGATCATGCGCAACAGCGTGTCCCTGAACAAGTAGGGGTTGTCCCGGTTGTTGAACTTGAAGGCGACCTCGTCCAAGTAGGCGGGCAGGTGTTTTGCCGACAGCTGGTGGTAGGAGCCGACGATGGAGCGCTTGAGGAGGCTCCACACGCCTTCCACGGTGTTCGTATGCACGTCAGCGCGAACCCACTCCTCGCGTCGGTGATTGACGACCTCATGGCGCGTGTCCTCGTCCTCAATGCCGCGATAGCCCCGCTGCTGGTCCGTGTAGATCGCTTCCGTGTCGGGAGCGGTGACGGCCCCGATGAACCCATGCAGGTTCTCGCGGTTCGGCGTGACCCCCTTGCCCGTGGCGCGCAGGCGAATGTTCCCGCCGCGCTCAACAGCTCCCAGGACCATGACCTTGTTCGCCCACGGTCCCTGTCCACGGTCGGTGACCCTGCCGCCGACGAAAGTCTCGTCCACTTCCACGATCCCGCGAAGCGGCACAGGCGACTCCTCTTCCATCGCGCTACGAATGCGGTGGCTGAGATACCAAGCCGTCTTGTAGCTCACGCCAAGGGTGCGCTCAAGCTGCTTCGCGCTGATGCCTTTCTTGGACTCGGCGATCATGTAGATGCCCAGGAACCACTTCCACAGCGGCAGGTGCGAGTCGTGGAAGACCGTTCCAGCGGTCACGGAGAACTGGTAGCGGCATGACTCTTCGTTGCACTCGTACTGGCGGCGCTTCTCAATCCGAGAGATGGAGCGGTTCGCACAGCGCGGGCATTCGACCCCCTGCGGCCAGCGCAAATCCTCGAGATAGGCGCGGCACTTCTCTTCCGATCCGAACCGCTCAATCAGCGTCGGTAGGTCAAGCGTCTTCGTTGCCATCAGGAGGTCTCCATGCCTAGGCGCCCAAAGCGAGCGCGCGAGTTGACTGACGATCAGGTGCTACGCAAGTTGTTCCCTGCGAGAGCGCGAAAAGAGGCCAAAGAGAAGGCCGAGAAAGCGCGTGAACAAGGGGAAAAGACGAAGTAACCATGTGCCGACAGCATAGCACAAACCCTGTGTCAAGTACATACTCCCCTGTATATCTGCTAGGCTCGCACTCAGATTTACTTAGGACTTTGACTACAAGGAGCGCTTGACCATGGCGAAGACGATCGGAATCGACCTGGGTACGACCAACTCGTGCGTCGCGGTCATGGAGGGCGGCGAGCCCACCGTGCTGGAGAACGCCGAGGGGAACCGGACCACCCCCTCGGTGGTCGCGTTCACCGACACGAGCGAACGGCTGGTCGGGACCGCCGCCAAGCGCCAGGCGGTCCTCAACCCCGAGAACACGATCTTCTCGATCAAGCGCTTCATGGGCCGCAAGATGGCCGAGGTCTCCGAGGAGGCCAAGATCGTCCCCTACGAGATCGAGGGCGGCACCAACGGAGACGTCCGCGTGAAGGCGCAGGACAAGCTCTCCTCCCCGCAGGAGATCTCGGCGATGATCCTCCAGAAGCTGAAGTCCGACGCCGAGTCCAAGCTGGGCGACACGGTGGACGCGGCGGTCATCACCGTCCCCGCCTACTTCAACGACGACCAGCGCCAGGCCACCAAGGACGCCGGCAAGATCGCCGGGCTCGAGGTCAAGCGGATCATCAACGAGCCCACCGCGGCGGCGCTCGCCTATGGCCTCGACAAGGAGGCCGGGCAGGACGAGACGGTCCTCGTGTTCGACCTCGGCGGCGGCACCTTCGACGTCTCCGTCCTCGAGATCGGCGACGGCGTGTTCGAGGTGAAGAGCACCCACGGTGACGTCCACCTCGGCGGTGACGACTGGGACCAGCGGGTGATCGACTGGCTCGTCCAGGAGTTCAAGGCCAAGGAGGGCATCGACCTGGGGGTCGACAAGATGACAGCGCAGCGCCTCAAGGAGGCAGCCGAGAAGGCCAAGATCGAGCTGTCGACCACCCAGTCGACCCAGATCAACCTGCCCTTCATCACCGCCACCCAGGACGGTCCCAAGCACCTCGACGAGCAGCGCACCCGGGCCAAGTTCCAAGAGCTCACCGCCGACCTGCTCGAGCGCTGCCGCACCCCCTTCGAGCAGGCCGTCAAGGACGCCGGGCTGTCCCACGGCGACGTCGAGCTGGGCGGCGACGACTGGGACCAGCGGGTCATCGACTGGCTCGTCAAGTCCTTCAAAGACACCGAAGGCGTCGACCTGGCCAACGACA
>JBPCKC010000074.1:0-4899 GCA_051004675.1 Solirubrobacterales bacterium | reverse complement strand
TCCCGGGCCCGGGGCTGGCGATCCGGATCGTCGGCGGCGAGGTGACGCGCGAGCGGCTCGAGATCCTGCGCGACGCCGACGCGATCCTCCAGCAGGAGATCCGCGCCGCGGGCCTGTATCGCGAGCTGTGGCAGTCGTTCTGCGTCCTGCCGGTCGTGCGCTCGGTCGGCGTCCAGGGCGACGAGCGCAGCTACGCCTACCCGATCGTGATCCGCGCCGTGAACTCCGACGACGCTATGACCGCAGACTGGGCCCGGCTGCCCTAAGACCTGCTCGAGCGCGTCTCGAACCGGATCATCAACGAGGTCGCGGGTGTCAATCGAGTCGCGCTTGACATCAGCTCCAAGCCGCCGGCGACGATCGAGTGGGAGTAGCTCCAGGGCTGCCACTCCCCGCCGGCTACGAGTACTTGTCCCAGGCCCGCAGCTTGCGAGTCACGTCGGGGCGGCCGTTCCAGTCGCCTCGCCAGAGCTCGGAGTGCAGGTGGCAGCCCGAGGAGTTGCCGGTGTCGCCGACGCGGCCGATCAGCTCGCCGGTGCGAACGCGCTGGCCGACCTTGACGAAAGCCTTGCTCTGCAGGTGCAGGTAGGCGTAGTCACGGGGGGTTCCGGCGCCGTTGATCACGACGTAGTTGCCGGCGGCGGCCTGGCGGCCGCGGTATTTGACGCGTCCGCGGCGGGCGGCGAGGATCCGCTTGCCGCAGCGCGCGAAGATGTCCTGTCCCTCGTGGCCGCGCCCGGCGCCGTAGCCGTCGCCGTAGGTGTGCTTCGCGGGGACGGGGAAGACGTGATCCTCGGTCGTTGTATCGCCCGTGCCGGAGCCCTCTCCGCCTGTGCCGATGCCGCCGGTGCCGCCGGCGAGGGCAGAGGTCGCGAGCGCGCTGGCGAGCGCGAGGACGAGGACGGGGGGGAGGGCACGGCGCATAGCGGCGGCAGTATAGCGAAGCGCAAGGCGTTCGTTAGCAGGTGCTAATACGCACTTTTGCGTGCATTCGTGCCTGACGGATGCGCGAATGACCCTCCCGCGCTTCTCTATCATCACCCGGCCGCGCCGAGGCCGACTGGCCAAGGGCGGTTTTCGCACGATGAAAACCTTCGTTGCAACTCCCGCCAACCGCCAGCGCGACTGGTTCGTCGTCGACGCCGACGGTCTCACGCTTGGACGGCTCGCGACGCGCATCGCCGACACGCTGCGTGGCAAGCACAAGCCTGAGTACACCCCGCACTGCGACACGGGCGACTTCGTCGTCGTGGTGAACGCCGAGAAGATCGTCGTCACCGGCCGCAAGCGCGAGCAGAAGACCTACTACCGCCACAGCGGCTACCCGGGCGGGCTGCGCTCCCGCACGCTGAACGAGATGCTCGAGCGCCAGCCCGAAGAGGTCATCCGCAAGGCCGTTAGGGGCATGCTTCCCCGCAACAAGCTTGCCCGCGCCCAACTCCTGAAGCTCAAGGTCTACGCCGGCCCCGAGCACCCGCACACCGCCCAACAGCCCAAATCGCTGGAGATCGAGACTTGAACGACGAACAGACCCCCGAGACCCCGGATACGCCCGACCTGCCCGCCGACGACGCTCCCGCGGAGGAGCCGCAGGCCGACGCGCCGGAGGCGCCACCCGCTGCTGAAGAGGCACCCGCCGAGGAGGAGGCACCCGCAGCTGAGCCGGTCGCCGGAGATGCTCCCGCGGAGGAGCAGGCCGCGCCCGAGCCTGAGGCGAGCGAGGAGCCCGCACCGAAGAGCGAGGAGCCTGCTCCGAAGAAGAAGGATGTCGCCCCGGGCGCGGATCTGGAGCCAATCAAGCTCGACGAGGGTCGCGAGCTCAGCGCAGAGGAGCGCGCCCGCGCCGAGGCCGGGGCCGAGGAGCGCGCGCAGGCCGAGGCCGCCGCGTCCGACACGGTCGCCGAGGAACCGCTCGCCCGCAAGGCCGTGAAGCTCGACGCCGACGCCCGCATCCAGGCCACCGGCAAGCGCAAGAGCGCGATCGCCCGCGTCGTGGTCCGACCGGGCAAGGGCACGTTCGAGATCAACTCGCGCGAGCTCGACGAGTACTTCCCCCGCCACCGGCACCAGACGATGGCCCGCCAGCCGCTCGTGACGGCCGGCTACGAGGGCACGGTCGACGTGCACGTGCGCGTCCACGGCGGCGGTGTCGGCGGGCAGGCCGGCGCGGTCCGCCACGGCATCGCCCGCGCGCTGACCAACATCGACCCGGAGCTTCGCGGTGAGCTCAAGCGCCGTGGGTACCTCACGCGCGACGCACGCGAGAAGGAGCGTCGCAAGGCCGGGTTCAAGAAGGCCCGCAAGAAGCCCCAGTTCTCGAAGCGGTAGGCCTCTTGGCCAAAGAGCTCTTCGGAACCGACGGCGTTCGCGGGGTCGCGGGCGAGGTGCTCACGGCCGAGCTGGCCACCGCGCTCGGACACGCGGCGGCCGAGGTGGTCGAGGCCGAGCGTCCGCAGGTCCTGATCATCCGCGACACCCGCGACTCCGGGCCGATGCTGGAAGCGGCCTTGGCCGCCGGGATCGCGCAGGGCGGCGGCGACGCCCTGCTCGGGGGAGTGCTGCCGACGCCGGCCGCGTCCGTGCTCGTCCGCCGCCACGCCCTCGACCTCGCCGCCGTCGTCTCGGCATCACATAACCCCTGGCGCGACAACTGCATCAAGTTCTTCGGCCCCGGCGGGGCGAAGCTGAGCGACGGCGCGACGGAGCGCATCGAAACGTTCGTGCACGAGCGCCTGGAGGGCGAGCCGGCGGCCGAGGGCGTAAGCCACTCGGCCGACACCCTCGGCCGCGTCGAGACGCTGGAGGCGGCCCTGGCCGACTATCTGCGCGAGCTGCGGCGGGCCTTTGACCTTGACCTCACCGGCCGCACGGTTGCCCTGGACTGCGCGAACGGGGCGACCTACCGGGCTGCGCCCGCGGCCTTCGAGGCGCTGGGGGCCACGGTCGAGCTGATCGGCGCCGACCCGGACGGGCGCAACATCAATGACGGCGTCGGCTCGACCCATCCAGAGAGGCTCGCCGAGCGCGTCGCGGCGGTGGGCGCCGAGCTGGGTTTCGCCTTCGACGGCGACGGCGATCGGGTGATCGCGGTCGATTCCGGCGGCGCCGTGCGCGACGGCGACGAGATGATCGCGATCGTCGCCAAGCACCTCGTCGATACCGGACGCCTGGGCGGCGGGATCGCGGTCACGGTTATGACCAACTACGGCTTTCACCAGGCGATGGCCGAGGCGGGGATCGAGGTGGCGACGACCGATGTCGGGGATCGCCACGTCTCCGCCGCCCTGGACGAGCGGGGCTGGGCCCTTGGCGGCGAGCAGTCCGGCCACATCATCTGGAACGAGTTCGCCCCCACCGGCGACGGCATCGCCGCGGCGCTGCTGTTGACCGGGGCGCTGGGCGAGGGATCGCTCGCCGACGCGAAGCCGTTCACGCGGCTGCCCCAGCTCTTGCGCAACGTCGAGGTCGCCGACCGCGGGGCCGTCGAGGACGCGAAGGCGCTCTGGGACGCCGTCGAGACGGAGAACGCGGCCCTCGACGGGCGGGGGAGGGTTCTCGTTCGGCCCTCCGGGACCGAGCCGCTGATTCGGGTGATGGTCGAGGCGCCGGACGACGAGGAGTGCGAGGCCGTGTGCTCGCGTCTCCTCGAGGTCGCTACACGCGCGCTGGGCTGAGCTACGGCTGCGTTGGGCCGTCGGAATGTTCGCGCCACCATTCAATGGCGGTGTTGAGACCCTCGGCGAGCGTCAGCGTCGGTTCCCAGCCGACTGACTCCCTCAGCCTGGTGGTGTCGGCAACCAGGACCGGTGGGTCTTCCGCGGGCGGAATGATCTCGCCGTAGAGGACCAGGTCAGGCCGTCCGATCCTTGCGGCGATCAAGTCGACCATCTCGCGCAATCTCACCTGGTTTCCAGACCCGACGTTCACGACACCCTCGAAGTCGCTCTCGAGCACTGCGAGAAGGGCTGCCGCGATCTCGGGCGTCGATAGGTAGTCGCGTACCTGCTGGCCGTGTGAGACGGGGGCCTCCTCGCCCGCAAGGAGGCGCCGGATCACCGAGGAAACGAGGCGGACCGGATGCTCGCCCGGACCGTACGCGAAGAAGATGCGGGCCCACGCAGTGCTTAGTCCCACGGTGTCGGCAAAGGACAGGGCGACCCTGCGGGTTGCGTCCTTGGAGATGCCGTACAGGTTCTGCGGGGCCATCGGCGTGCCCTCCTCGTTGCAGGGCTCTTCGCTCGGGCCATACTCGGAGCACGTGCCGGCAAGGACAGCCCGCCTCCCGCCGCTCGCTGCGAACTCCCGGAGCAGTCCCAAGCTTGCCTCCGCCCACCGGACATTCTCAACCGAGTTCCAGACCTGGCCGGGCTCGAGGTACCAGGCGAGATGCAGCAGGTGGTCCGCGCCGATTGACGCTACGACCTCTGCCCGGCTCTCAGGGTCGTGAAGATTGATGACGTGCAGCTCGGAGCGCGGGTCGATCCTCGCCTCGGCTCGCGAGGAGATCACATGCACCTCGTGTCCCGCACCGAGGAGAAGCGGGACGACCTGTCGCCCGATGAAGCCGGTGCCCCCTGTGACCAGAACGCGTTTTTTGTCCAATGACCGATCCTGTGGGCGCGAGGGATTGCGCGCCCTAGAGAAGTAGGCGAAGGGTACTCGCATGGTGACCTGCGCGAAAACTTGTCGGTCCCTGATGGAATAGGCAGATGCCATCAGGGACCGATCGCAGGGCCAACGTGCCGGAGAGGCGAGAGCCCCGACTCTTGAGCGTCGTCGTACCGGTCTACAACGAGGTCGAAACGCTGCCCGAGCTCTGTCGCCACCGCGAGGCGGCGAAAAAAGGCATCGGGAGGGAGATGGGTTTTTCTGGCAACAGCAGCACGGAAGGCACCGCCG
>JBPCKC010000073.1:0-22831 GCA_051004675.1 Solirubrobacterales bacterium | reverse complement strand
GACCGCGCCCACACCGGGCGCCTGACCAAGGGCAGGGTGCCGGCAGACATAGTCTTCGGGGCCCGCAAGATGGGAACGGTGAGATGAGCCCGAGCTGTCTTCACATCTCGGGGTTAGGACGGCCTAGACGACGCATCGTCGGTGCACCGCGGAGGTTGAGCGCTCGACAGGAATCCCTCAGGGAGACCCCTGCCGCTGCGCGCTCAATTGGAGCCCCGCGATTCCCTGGCGTGAACCGGGGCTTGTTCCTCGAATACCCGCCTGTCTCAGACTAAACGGCGCGGCCGCTGCGTGGGCGGGATACTGCGCGGACGATGTCGGAGGAAAACGTGCAGCTTGTTCGCCGGGTCTACGAGGCGGTGCGTCGGGGCGACACCGAAGCCGTCCTCGCGGTCTATGACCCCGCAGTCGAATGGGACTTCTCGGAGAGCCCGTTCCGCGACTTTCTGAAGAGGAACGTCTACAGCGGGCACGATGGCATCCGCCAGTGCATCGGCGAGCGGTATGACGACGCATGGGCGAGCTTCGAGGACCAGGTAGAGGAGCTGATCGATGCGGGCGAGCACGTGATCTCGGTTGTGCGCTCTCGTGGACGCGGGCTCGCAAGTGGAGCCGAGGTCGAAAAACAGCACGCCGGACTCTGGACGATCCGAGCGAGCAAGATCATCCGCGTGGCGTGGTTCGGGAGCCGCAAGCAGGCTCTTGCAGCCGCCGGATTGTCCGAGGAGGGCGCTCCCAGCGCGGACGCGTGACACCTGCCTGGGCCCTCCTGCCGAGGACGGTCGCGGCCATACCTCTCGCCCGAGATCACCCGCCCGGAGCCGCCGTCGAATCAGAGGCGCCTGCCGGAATCGAACCGGCGTAAACGGCTTTGCAGGCTCCTAGGACCCGGTCTTCTAGAACCCTGTGGGTCTCGCTCGCCGCCTCGCGGTCATCGGGGATCGTGCAGAGGGGGCGAAGGTGATGATCACCGTGTCGAAGCTCTGATCCTCGAGGTCGAGCGCCTGGGCGCCGCCGATTCGAAGCTCAACGTCGCGGCCGAGCTCCTGCACCCGCTTCGTGCCGATCGCCAGCATCTCCGGGCTGAGCTCGACGCCCGTAAGCCGGACGTCGTCCGCGTAGTACGGGAGGTTCCGTCCCGTCCCGATCGCGATCTCGACCACCTCGCCGCGGACCTGCGAGCACGCCCACTCGCGCCCACCTCCGAACAGGATCCGCTCGAAGAAGCCCATCTGGCGGTCGTAGCGCGGTGCCTCCTTGTCCAGGATGCGACGGACGCGTTCGGTCTTCTCATCGACGCAAGCTGGTGACGGCCGTCAACGGCCAGCAGGTCCTTGGCGACCACGAGCTCGCTGATGGAGATTGCCTGGTTCTGATCCTCGGCATGAGCGGTGGGTAGGCGGGCATGGATCGCACGTCGTCGCTGCGGTGGTTCGGCCCGCGCGACGATGCGGAGAACGTTCTATAAATGATGCTCATGGGGGACGAGGCAGCCGAACACCACACGTTCCTGTTTGCCGACATGGCGGGCTTCACGGCGCTGACCGAGGTCATGGGCGACGAGGAGGCGGTGACCGTCGCCGAGGGGTTCTTCGGCAGCGCTCGGGAGATCCTCGACGAGCACGGGGCGCGCGAGGTCAAGACGATCGGCGACGCGCTGATGATTCATATCTCCGATGCTGCCCCCGCGGTGCGCCTCGGCCTACGCCTTGCCGGCGAGATCGGGGGCCGCCACGGCTTCCCCAGCGTTCGCGTGGGCATGCATAGCGGCCCGGCAGTGCGGCGTGGCGAAGACTGGTTCGGGGCGACGGTCAACCTGGCGGCGCGGGTCTCGGGTGCAGCCGCCGGCGGCGAGGTGCTGGTTACGAACGCCACCCGCGCCGCCGCGGGCGAGCTCGGCGACGTCGACCTGCTCGAGCATGGTCGTCGGCGGTTTCGGAACGTCGGAGAGCCGGTGTTGCTGTTCAGAGCACTGGCGGTCGCCGGAAGGCATGAACTCGAGGATCTGCCGATTGATCCCGTCTGCCGCATGGCCGTGGATCCCGCGCGGCAGGCCGGTCTCCTGATCCATGATGGCGTCGAGTATCGCTTCTGCTCGCTCGACTGCGCTCAGCGCTTCGCCGCGGAGCCGGAGCGCTTCGCCCAGCCGGCGTAGCTCGCGCGCCACCAGCCACCCCATCCGGCGGTCCGCCCTCCGGAACCGGCAGGCGCGGCCCACTACACTCCATAGGAGGTGGCGGCGACGAACCCCCGCATCGCTCGCGGGCGGGTCGTGCTTGTTCTCAGCTTGCTCGGCCTGCTCCTGGCTCCGGCCAGCGCCCTCGGCCACGCCGCCTTCCTGGACTCCCAGCCCGCGCCCGGCGAGCGCCTGGGCAGCAGCCCGGCAGAGATCCGGCTCGAGTTCACCGAGCCGCTCGACCGCAGCCTCAGCGAGGCCACGCTCGTCAACCTGGATACGGGCGAGAGCGCCCCGGCCGAGGTTTCGAGCGGCAGCGAGAAGGAGGTCGTCCTCCGGCCGCAGGCGCCGATGCCGAGAGCCCCATACCGTGTCGATTGGCAGACCGTCTCCACCGTCGACGGCCACACCCTGGCCGGCACCTTCGGCTTCGGGGTGCAGACCGCCGCGGTCGGCGCCGAGCACGACGTCGAGCAGAGCCCGCTGGCTCGGGACGGCTGGCTGCGCATCGGCGGTCGCGCTCTGCTCTACGCCTGCCTCCTCTTCTTCGCCGGCGGGGTGCTGACCGCCGCCCTGCTCACTCGCCGGCCCGATGATCCCGCCGCCTGGCTGCTGCCGGAGCGCAAACCGGATCGCACCGAAGATTCCGAGCGAGCGCAGAGCCTGTGGCGGCGCACGATCGACGCCGGCTGGCTCGCCGCGAGCGCGGCGGCGACCGTCGCCGTCCTCGAGGCGGGCGACGCCAGCGGCGGTCTGGGCCTCGGGGGGATGACCGATTTCCTGCTCTCCAACACCGCCGGCCTGGCCCGCGTCGCAACCGTGGCGACCATCGTCGTAGCTGTCCTCCTGGCCGACGCCCGAATGCGCTTCGCCTCGGCCACGTGGGTGGCCCTCGCCTTCCTGACCATCGCGCTCAGCGGCCATGCCAACTCTGCCGACCTGCGCGGCCTGGCCGTGACGACCGACTGGATCCACCTGATCGCCGGGGCGATCTGGATCGGCGGCATCGCCCAGATCGCCTGGGCGTGGCTCCCGGCGCTGTGGCGGCGAAGCACGCAGATGCGCATGGCGGTTATGCGCTCGGTGCTGAGGCGCTTCGGCCGCCTCGCCCTGCCGGCGTTCGTGGTTGTCGCCGCCAGCGGCTCGCTCAATGCCATTGCGCAGCTCGGCCGCGTCGACGCCCTCTGGGAGACGGCGTACGGGCGGGTCCTGGCGGTGAAGATCGGCCTGGTCGCCCTGATCGCGCTCGCCAGCTACTTCCATGCCCTGCGCCTGCGCCCGGCGCTCCTCGCCGCGAACCCACATCCGTCTCCGAAGCTGGAACGCCGACACTGGCGCCTGCTCGGCGCCGAGCCCTGGCTCGGCCTTGGGGCCATCGCCGCCGTCGCCGCCCTGGTCGCCTTCCCGCTGCCCCCGAAGCAGCTCGGCGAGAGCGACGAGGCCGAGGCCGCGGCCGCGGCCTGCGACCCCTGCCCGCTTCCCCGTGCCTCGAGCGGCGAGCTGCCGGTGGCCGAGCAAGCTGGGTCGAGGATCGCCGCGTTCTGGCTTCGGCGCGAACCCGGAGCGCTCAGCGGCACCCTGCGCGTCTACGACTACAACGCCCGGCCGGTCGAGACCGAGGTCGGGATCGCCGGCGCCGAGCTTGATTCTTGCGACGCGGGCTGCTGGCGATTCACGGCGCCTGACCCGGGCCACGAACTGACCGCGATCGTCGCCGACCAGGGGCGTCAGTACGACGTCACCGTGCCGAGCCGCTGGAGCGAGCCCCGCAGCGCCCAAGCCGAGCGCCTGCTGCGCGAGGCCCAGGCGCGGATGCGCCGGCTGGAGACGCTGCGAATACGCGAGTCCGTGACGAGCGGCCCCCGAGTCCTGATCCGCACCCGGTACCGCCTCGAGGCACCCGATCGGATGGCGTACAAGTCAAGCACCGGCACGGACCTGATCGCGATCGGCAGGACCGCCTATGACATCGCCAGCGACGGGCAGGTCGAGCGGCGTCCGTTCGGCGCCGACGGCTTCCACCTCGACCAGCTCTTCCGCTGGAGCGTCTACGGGCGAAGCGTGCGCTGGCTCGGCTCCGCCAACGGCGTCACGCGCATCGCCCTGTTCGACCCGGCGTCGCCGATCTGGTACCGGTTGGAGATCGACCGAGAAACGAAGCGCATAGTCCGCGAGCGGATGATCACCGGGGGTCATTACATGACTCGCCGCTACTTCGCTTTCGACCAGCCCCTGGATCTCAAAGCGCCGAGGTGAGTCGCTCCCCGATCGACGGTCCGACCTCTGCTCGGCGCCCGGCGCGCATCCTCGCTGGATTCCTTGTCCTTCCCCTGGCCGGTCTTTTGGCTTGGGGCCTGCTGAGGACGAGCAACGACGGCGTCGATGCGAACCTGGCCCAGGGCCACGCGCCGCTGGCCCCGCGCTTCGAGCTGCCGCTCCTGCAGGCCGGGAGGCTACCGGCGAAGCTCAAGACGCTGACCCCGGCGCTCGGCGACGGTCACCTGGGCCTCGGCGAGCTCAAAGGGCGTCCGGTGGTCGTCAACATCTGGGCCTCGTGGTGCGATCCCTGCCGCGAGGAGGCGCCGACCCTCGAGCGCGGCTGGCGCCGCTGGGGACCGCGCGGCGTGCTCTTCCTCGGTCTCGATATCCAGGACGTACCCGAGGACGCGCGCGAGTTCCTGCGCGAGTACGGGATCACGTACCCCAGCGTCCGTGAGCCCAGCAACAGCATCGCTCGCGCCTATGGTTCGACGGGGTTGCCGGAGACCTACTTCATCAGCGGTCGCGGGCGGATCGTCGGTCACGTCCTTGGCGTCGTCTCACCCCGGCAGCTGGCCACCGGAGCGTCGGCCGCCAAGAGCGGGCGGATCCTGGGCGCGAAGCAAGGCGGGGCGAACCGGCAACAGCGCTGAGCGAGCGGTTCCCGTCGACGTGGATCGTCCCTCAAACGGTGTGTAAAGGTCCACTAGGTGGCGCGGTCCGGCGGGTGCGTAGCAACCCGCCGATGCCCGCCGGTAAGCGACATCAGCGCGACGATCAGCACCAGCCCGCCGACCGAGGCGACGGTGGGGCCGAGCCCCGGCTCGGCGATCTCCTGCGCGGCTCTGCGCTCGCCTCCCACCGTTCGCTCGTCGTCGCCCCCGGGCGGGTCGACGTCGACCAGAGGGGCGAAGACGACGATCCGCTGGGCGGCGCTGTAGAGCGGGTGGCAGGCGGTCAGCACGACCCGGTCGTGGCCGACATCGCGGACGACCCCGATCTCGGAGGGGTCGACGATCCGCTGCTTCTCGAAGCGGTAGGTAAAGGTCGCGTAGGGCATCTCCACGACGACCTCGTCGCCGCGGGCGATCTCGTTGATCTTGCGGAACGGAGCCAGGTAGGTGGTGCGGTGGCCGGCGATCCCGACCGTGCCCGGCTGGCCGGGGAAGACCGTGTCGGGGAAGTGGCCGGGGCCCTTCTGCAGACTCGCCGTCTCGGTCCCGTGGATCATGACGATGTTGAGGTCGATCGCGGGGATCTTCAGGCGGCCGATCGCTTGGCCTTCGCGGGCCTGGGTCGCCAGACGGTCGGCGAGTGACTTTACCCGCGCCGGATCGACCCTGCCATCGACGGTGATCGTCCGGCGCTCGGTGAAGCGCTCCTCGAGGCCCTCGAGCTGCTTCTCGGCGTCGCGCTGGGCGAGCCAGCCCTGCAGGGTCGAGACCGGTTCGCTCCAGGCCAGGGTCATGCCGACGTCGAGCAGGAGGACAAGCCCCGCCGTGATCATGGCCGTGGAGAGGATGCGGGCCGCCCGCCCTTTCATCAGGCCGGGGCTCGATCCCTGGCCGTGGCGGCCTCCTCACCCGGCGGCGCGGCCCTAAGCGTCAGGTAGGCGGCGATTCCGGCCACGGCGAGCAAGGCGAGGCTCGTCCACTGGGCGCTGTTGAGGCCGACGGCGACCGCGTCGCTGTCTGAGCGGTAGAAGAACATCGCGAAGCGCCCGGCGCTGTAGAGGGCGATCACGGACCAGAACAGCATTGCCGGGCGGCGGAAGCGATGGCGCAGTGGCCAGATCACGGCCAGCATCGCCAGCCCGAGCACCATCTCGTAGAGACCGCCGGCGTGGTAGGCGAGCTCCGGGTTTGGCGTCAGGGCATCGGGATGCGCGTTCTGCACGGCCCAGGGGAGATCGGAGGGCGGTCCGTAGTGCTCGCCGTTGATCAGATCACCGGTCCGCCCGACCAAGAGGCCAAGCGGGAAGCCGGCGGCAAGGGCGTCGAGGTAGCTCGTCCCGAGCCCGCGCCAGCGCATGTAGGCGGCGCCCGCCAGCGGGCCGAGGATGACCGCGCCGTAGATCGAGAACCCGAACTGCCCCAGCCACTCGCCCGGTCGCAGGAGGTCCCCATGCTCGGCCAGGTAGAAAAGCCGGGACCCGACCATCCCGGCGATCGCGACGACGACGACCAAGTCGACCACGCGTTCGCGATCAAGGCCGCGCTCGCGGGCGTATGCGGTGGCCAGCCACCCCCCGACGACGATTCCGACCGCGATCATCACGCCGTGCCAGGTGAGATCGAGCGGGCCGAGGTCGATGCTCGGGTCGATATTGATTCTCAGCGTTGCCAGCACGGTGTCCGTGGCCCCCTGTTCGCCTTGCGTCTGGGATTACCTACGACGCGGCGTCGTAGCGCGTGCCTACCTTAACGAGTAGAAGCCGCGGACGCGCGCGAGAAACCGCGCCGGCCCCTCGCGCTAGCGAGTCGGACGCTGGTCGCCGCCGGAGAGCGGCGAGATCGCTTGCCCGGTTTGCGTCGCCGAAACACCGCTCCGCATCTGCTGACTCGAAAGGACACCAATCGCGTGGCTGACCACCCGGCCGCCCGGCGTGATGAAGAACGTCTCCGGGATGCCGGTCACCCCCCAATCTCGCGAAGTCGCGTCCGTCGGGTCGCGGACATTCAGATAGTCGTTGTCGAACTCGCGCATGAACTCACCGGCGTCGTCGGTGACGTCCTGCATGTTGAGGCCGACGAAGAGGATCCCCTGCGGTCCGTAGCGCTGCCAGCTCTGCGCCAGTAGCGGCGCCTCCTCGCGGCAGGGCACGCACCACGAGGCCCAGAAGTTGAGCACCACCGGCGTTCCTCGCAACTCATCCAGGCCGACCTCGCCATCCGCCAGCGCCGGGGCGACCTCGCGAGAGAGGCTCGCGGGAAGCCGACCCTCCTGAAGGAGCGCGAGCTCGAATCCCGGCGCAGCCGCCGGCTGACCATCGGCGAGGCTCTGGTCGATCGTGTCGTCCGGAGCGCTGCCCAACAGCCCGAACGTGAGCAGGCCGATCAGGCTTGCGACGCCTCCGAGGGCCAGTGAGCGTGCGAGCAGGCCGCGGCGCGAACCGGCACCCGGGGCGGCCGCAGGTGCCAGCTCAGGATGCCGCGCCGGACGCGCCTCGACCGGCGCCCGGGTCATCGCAGGGACAGGCGGCGGTGGACCCAGGAGCGAGAGAGCCAGAGCGCGCTACCGGCAATGGCCAGCGGCGCGACGATCATCGCCACCATGCAGCTCTCCGCGAGGATCATCGCCAGGCTGAGGCTCTCGCTCTGGATCAAAGCGGGAGCCGTGAGCACCAGGCCCAGCAATCCGGCCAGGATGACCAGCGAGCCGCTGAAGATCGAGAGCGGCAGCTGCCACCGTGGCTCACGGCCCAGCAGGCGTTCCACCCGCTCCGGCGCGATCCCGACAACCGGGGCGGCCGCACCGCCGCGCTCGCCGAAGCGAAGCAGCGCCGATGCCAGGGCGGATGGCCCCCTGGCTTCCGCGGCGGCCTCGTCGGCGGCAAGCTCGGCGAGCTGGCGATAGCGCTCGCTTAGGCGACGCAGCGCCGGCAGGAAGAAGAAGGCGTCGGCAAGGACACGGGCAGCGAGGATGCGCAGCGGATCGCGGATCGCGCGGTGGTGCGCCTCGTGGGCAACCACGGCCGAGAGCTCGATCGGGGTCAGCAGCGTCAGTGACGCCGTGGAGACATAGACCTGGGGCCGAAGCAGGCCGGCGCAGAAGGCCTGGGGCCGGTCGCTCTCGATCATCGTCACCGCGACTCCGTCGATGGCCGCCTGCTCGACAGGGCGCAGCGCCCGTAGGAAGTGCCGCTGAGCGTGAAGCTGCCGCCGAAACGAGCGCACGCCGAGGAGCGCCACCACCAGGCCGAGCGAAAAGAGCAGGACGATGAGCAGGAGCCCCGGGCCTGACTCGAGCGGCACGATCTGCCTGCAGGCGGCGAGCAGCTCGCCGGCCGGGGGGAGACCGGGCGTGATTCTGGTCAGGGCCACGATCACGGCGGCGAGGACGGCGCCGGCCCCGAGCAGCGCCAGGCCGAGATGAAGGCGATAGAGGCCCCGGGCGCTAACCACGGTCGGCCAGCCCGCGAAGCGCGCGCAGCTGCTTTCCGTCGAGCTCGTCGACCTGCTCGGCGAAGTGGGCCAGGGCGATGTCGCCGAACTCGTCCACCAGCGCCTTCACCTCCGCCTCCGCCCGGGCGTTCAGGTACTCCGCGCGGCTCATCACCGGCTTGTAGAGATCGCTCTTCCCCTGCCGGGTGCGGGTCATCAGGCCCTTGTCGTCGAGCCGCGACATGATCGTCATCACAGTCGTGTAGGCGCGCTCCCTGGTGCCACGGTTGAGCGTGGTCAGCACCTCGCGGACGGTGGCCTGGCCCTGGCGCCACACCTCCTCCATGACCAGCGCTTCAAGCTCGTGCAGCGGAGGCGGCGGTGTCTTCCTCTTGGCCATGGCGATACAGCTTATGCGCCGACCAGACGCCGCTCGAGCTCGCGGCGCAGCTTGCGCTCCGAGACGCGCCCGTAGGAGAAGGGCACACCATCGATGAAGATCCCGGGGGCGAAGAGGATGCCTCCGCTGGCGGCGAGCTCTCGTCCCTGCGATGAGGCCGAAGCCAAGGCGCGGATCGAAAACGGATACTCCTCGGAGAGCCGGGCGAGCAGCTCGCGGGCCCGCTCACAGAGCTCGCAGTCCTCCTGAGTCAGGACGAGCACCTCGAGGGGTTCTCCGGGCTCTCTCGCCTCAGGAGCCGGCGTCATCGATCCCTTGCTCGATGTCGGCCAGCAGGTTCTCCACCGGCACGTACATCGTGTTCCCCGTGCTCGGCCCTCCGTAGTCGGCACGCCACTCGATCATGCCGTTCTCGTCGACGAGCAGGAAGCTGTGCCCGTTGAACGACTCACTCATTCCCGCCATCCGGTAGTCAGGCGTGGAGTAGGCATCCGAGACGGTCAGGTTGAGGTCCGTCATCACGGGCGTGGTGATCCCCTCGTCGGCCACCTTCTGCTCAAGCAGGTCGGGGGGGTCGGTCGTGATGCTCGCGATCTCGTCGATCCCCAGGGCCTCGAACTCGTCGAAGCGGGGCTCGATGTCGGTGATCTGGTCCCAACACGGTTGGCAGCCGATGCCCTCCTGGAAGTAGAGCAGCACCTGCTTCCCGCGCTGGGCGCTGAGGTCGAACCTCTCGCCCTCGGTGGTCGTGAGCTGGAAGTCCGGCGCCCGCTCCCCCGGTCCGGGAGTGCCGACCTCGAAGTCGTACTCCCCGGCGCCGGCGCCGCTCGACGAGTCGCCGCCGCGACCGATCAGGAACACCGCGACGAGCGCGACGAGTGCCGCGGCAAGAACGCCCGCAACCCGGAGGCGAAGCCTGCGGGCCGCCTCCACGCGGCGCGTTTCCGCCTCGCGCTGTCGTTCCTTCCTCAGCGCCTCCTTCTCGTCGTTCTTTCGCTGCGCCTTCGCTGCCATGGTTTCCTTTCAGGCGTATTCGCGCTCGAGAGCAGGGTCGCCGTCGCGCTCAGCCTCATCGGCCGCCGCCGAGTCGAAGCCTCTATCCGGCGGCGGTGTGACGTCGCCCCCTCCTGCTCGGGGTCGCAGCTCGAGCTGGCGAAACGCGTGACGAGCCAGCATGGCAACCGCGAGAACGAGCAGTCCCGCTCCCAGCCAACCGGGGACCCAGGCGAGCCAGTCGGTTACCACGTCTCCGTAGTGGCGAAGCTCCGCCGAGACCCTTGCCACCCACCCTTCGGGAGAGGGCATGCCGTCGCTCGTCAGGCCGACCCACAGCACAGCGCCACCGATCAGAGCCAGCAGGAGGCCGCTGGCCAGCGCCGTGCCCCCGATCGTCCGCCGCAGCGGCCCGAGCCGCCAGCTGAACGTGCGGGAGCGGAAGAGGCGACTCGAGCTCCAGTCGAAACGCTCCCACAGAAGCGAGATCGCGAACAACGGGGCCACCATCCCGAACACGTAGGCGGCGCCGAGGCCAAGCGAGGCCGCAAACGAGCTGGCCGCTCCCGAGAGCGCCACGACTCCGGCGAGGACGGGCGCGCAGCACGAGGTCGCCATCCCGGAGAAGACGCCGAGCGAGTACGTGCTCAGCGGGCCGGCCCGCCCTTGGGCGCGGGCTCCCGGCATCGGCAGCCGCAGCCGGCCTCCAAGGAGGGTGAACGCAGCCAGCGCGAGCAACGCCAGCCCCATCGCCACGTAGATCGCTGTGTGCTCGGAGAGGATCAGGTCGCGTAGAGCCGAGGCGCCGAGCGCGATCGGGAGGACGACCGTGGCCACCCCGGCGGCGAACAGGAAGGTCATGGCGACCAGGACGCGGCGGTTCTGGAAGGCGGTCGAGAAGTAGGCGGGGAGCATCACCGAGATGCAGCAGGGGGCAAAGAGCGAGACTGAGCCGGCGACCGCGGCGGCGACGACGGACCCACCGAAGAAGAGGCTGCTATCCATCCGGGCGGCCGCCCGGCGCGCCGGGGGTCAGTGGCTGAGGCTCGCCGCGCAGCTCTGCGAGGCGCATCGAGAGCGCGTCGTGCCGGCGGCGCAGCTCGGCCAGCTCGGTACCGCCCTCGGCATCGCTGTCCCGGGGCATGCAGCAGGCGGCCTCGCGCCCGCGGCGGCGCTGCCACCACATCATCGCCGGGCACGCAAGCCCGGCGACGAGGACGGCGGCGGCGAGCAGCGCGGTCTCCACTAGCGCGCCGCGACGTTGCGCTCGCCTGCCCGCTCACGCTCCAGGCGCTCGACCTCCTCGGCGAGTCGCTCCTGGTCGGCGCGAAGCTCCTCGACCTCACCCGCAGAGTCGTCCTCGTTCCTGCCGCCCATCATCCCCCGGGCCATCATCCACATCATCACGCCCATCCCGAGCGGGCAGGCCAGTACGGCTAACAGCACTAGAGGGTCCATCGAGTTGTCTCCTTCGCATCGTTGCTACGACGGTGTGTAGTACGACGCCAGTGTAACAGGACGTTTCGGGGGCTGCTCGTTTCCGGCTAGAGCGACTGCCAGAAGTCGAGACCGACCCCGTCGAGCGCCTCACGGACCTCGATGTTGAGCCGGAACAGCTCCCCGCTCAGGACCAGGACGCCCATCGTCATCAAGAGTAGCCCGGCGCCGACCTGGATCGGCGCGTAGTGGCGGCGCAGGAACTCGAAGCTTCGCTGGGCGCCGTTGAAAGCCAGCGCCGAGAGCAGGAAGGGAACTGCCAGACCCGCCGAGTAGATCGCCAGCAGCCCGGCTCCGCCGGCGGTCGACTGCCCGGTTGCGGCGAGGCCCAGGATCGCGCCGAGCGTCGGGCCCACGCACGGCGTCCAGGCGATCGCGAAGGCCAGGCCGACCACGATCGGCCCGCCCTCGCCGGCCCGCTCGAGCAGGGCCTGGGGATGCCAGTCGCGGTTGAGGCGGGCGACGAAGACCGAGGCGATAAAGAGCACGCCCATGGCGATGATCGCCACGCCCGCGACCTTGTTCAGCGTCGGCTGGTTGCGAAACACGAACGCGCCCAGCGCCGTAGCCGTCAGCCCGAGGACGATGAACATCGACGAGAAGCTGGCGACGAAGAGCAGGCTGCGGCCGATCACGCGCGGATCGAGGCGCCCGCTGCGCTCGGCCGGCGCGACGCCGGAAACCGTGGCCAGGTAGCCGGGGACCAACGGCAGGCAGCAGGGCGAGACGAAGGAGACGAACCCGGCGGCGAAGGCCAGGGCGATGCTTGGAGTGTCGATCATTTGTCGCGGCAGTCCCCTACGCGCCATAGTAGCCGCGCAGCAGCTCCCGGCAGAGACCTCCCGCAGGCTCGGTGCGGCACGCCTTTAGAGAACCGTAATGTTGCCTCGCAAGGTTGACGCGGCGAGCAGGCCGCCTACGAGCAAGCGACCGAGCTATCGGAGCAGGGCGGGCCTTGCTGCTGCCCGTGCTGGCGCTGGCAGGCATTCAAGGGGCAGGATCACTTCCTGCTCGCTCGCCGCGACTGAAGCGCGGGTCAGGTCGCGCGGCTGTGGGACCTCGAAGAAGGCTGCGGCGGTCCCGGCGAGCACGCCTGAGCGGCGCGCGCCTGCTCACGCCACCGCGACCGGGCGCCAGCGCCGCAGGCGGTTGGCGTTCAAAACCACGGAGAGCGAGCTCATCGCCATCGCCGCGGCGGCGATCACGGGGCTCAGCTGCAGGCCAAAAAACGGGTAGAGGATGCCGGCGGCGATCGGGATCCCGGCCGTGTTGTAGGCAAAGGCGAAGAAGAGGTTCTGGCGGATGTTGCGCATCGTCCCTCTGCTGAGGGCGATAGCCATGACCACGCCGCGCAGCCCACCGGATACGAGTGTCACGTCGGCGGCCTCGATCGCCACATCGGTGCCGGTGCCGATCGCGATGCCCACATCGGCCTGAGCCAGCGCGGGCGCGTCGTTGATCCCGTCGCCGACCATCGCCACGATCTTGCCCTGCTCCTGAAGACGGCGGATCTCGATCGCCTTGTCTTGCGGCAGGACCTCGGCCATCACCCGGTCGATCCCGACCTGGCGGGCGATCGCCTCGGCCGTGCGGCGGTTGTCGCCGCTGATCATCGCCACCTCCAGACCCAGCTCGCGCAGGGCCCGGATCGCAGCGGCGGAGTCCTCCTTGACCGTGTCGGCGACCGCCACGAGACCCGCCGCACGGCCATCGACGGCGACGAGCATCGCCGTCTTCCCCTCGCGCTCGAGCCGCTCGGCCCCGGCCACGAGCACGTCGGTCTCGACCTGCGCCTCGCCGAGCAGACGCGCCGACCCGACCAGGACGCTTCGGCCCTCGACCTCTGCCCGGATCCCCTTTCCGGTCACGGAGTCGAACTCGGTCGGCTCGGCCAACTCGCTGCCGCGCTGCTCGGCGGCGCCGACGATCGCCGCCGCCAGCGGATGCTCGGAGGAGCGCTCGGCGGAGGCGACCAGGCGCAGAAGCTCGGATTCGGTGAGCGCGCCGGCAGCGACCAGGTCGGTGAGCGCAGGCTCGCCGCGAGTGATCGTCCCGGTCTTGTCGAGCACGATGGTGTCGAGACGCTGGGCTGTCTCCAGGGCCTCGGCGGAGCGAATCAGCGTCCCGTTCTCGGCGCCCTTGCCGGTTCCGACCATGATCGAGAGCGGCGTCGCGAGGCCCAGAGCGCACGGGCAGGCGACGATCAGCACCGCAACAGCACTGACCAAGGCGAAGGTCAAGGCCGGGTCGGGCCCGAAGTCGAACCAGATCACGAAGGTGGCGACGGCGAGGAAGATCACCGCCGGCACGAAGTAGCTGGCGACCTTGTCGGCGAGCCGCTGGATGGGAGCCTTCGAGCTCTGCGCCTCCTCGACCAGCCTGATGATCTGGGCGAGCATCGTCTCGCGCCCGACCCTGGTCGCGCGAAAGCGGAAGGCCCCGGTCTGGTTCAGGGTCGCGCCGATCACCTCGCCGCCGACCTCCTTGCCGACGGGGAGCGACTCGCCGGTGACCATCGACTCATCGACGGTCGAGCGACCCTGCACGATGACGCCGTCCACAGGAACCTTCTCGCCCGGGCGCACCGCCACGACATCGTCGGGCTCGACCGCCTCGACGGGGATCTCCTGTTCGACCTCGCCGCGAATCACACGCGCGGTCTTGGCTCGCAATCCGACCAGCTTGCGAATCGCCTCCCCCGTCCCGGCTCTGGCCCGGGCTTCGAGCAGCCGACCGAGCAGGATCAGGGCCAGGATCACCCCGACCACCTCGAAGTAGACGTCGCGCACGTCCTCGGGGAAAAGGTCCGGGGCGACGGTCACGAAGGCGCTGTAGAGGAAGGCGGCCGTGGTGCCGACGGTGATCAGCGTGTTCATCTCCGCACTGCGGTTGCGGAGCGCCCGCCAGCCGGTCCTGTGGATCGGCCGGCCCGCGTACAGCATTACGGGCGTGATCAGCGCGAGCTGGAACCAGTGGTTGGTGAGAAGGCCGGGCAGGTTCTCCGCGCCGAAGAAGTCGCGAGCCATGACGGGAACCAGAACGGGCAACGTGAGCAGGGCCGAGATCAGGACGCGGCGGCTCAGGTCGGCTATCTCGGCGCGCCGCGCCTCGCCCTCGGCGTCCTCGCTCTCGGCCGAGCCCGCGTCCGGGCGCTCCTCCACCCGATAGCCGGCCTCGCCGACGGCGGCCTTGATCGTCGCCACCTCCGCGCTGGCCAGCCCACCGGCATCTACGCCCGGGCCGATGCCTACGGCTCCGGCGCCGTCGTGAGTGTGGCCATCGGCGTGCGCCGCGCTCAGCGCCGCGGTGGAGTCGGCCAGCTCACCGGAGAGCGGAGAGTCGCCGTCCGCAATCTCCGGCTCGACGATCAGCTCCCCGCGGACCATGTTCATGCCGCACGCGAAGGCGAAGCGGCCCGAGTTGGCGGGCTCCAGCTCGACCGTCGTCCTGCTGTATGCCGGAAGGCTCTTGCTGATCCGGAAGTCGGGGAAGACGACTCGCTCCGTGCAGTCTCCCGACTCCTGCCGATCGAACACGAGGCGCAGCGGCACTCCCTCGCGGACGCGGATCAGGTCAGGCGAGTAGCCGCCCTTGACCGTGACCTCGACCTCCTGGATCTTGCCTCGCAGCTCAGCCACCCGCGCCTCCTTCGGGCCGAAGAAGTACCGGGCCAAGGCGATGATCAGCATCAGCCCCCCGCCAGTGACGAGGATCTCCGCTACGCCCATCGTGTCTCCTCAGCCTGGTCGTCCACCTGATCGCTTCCGTTCAAGTCCTACGCTGTGTAGTCAGTCTATGCCGGCGCCGCGACGGTCGCCAGCGCGGCGGGCTTTCTTTGCGGCCTTCGCCTGGCCCGCGGACCACTCAGATCGGCTATCACACGGCCCCTATCGCATATCACCATACGAGCGTGCACCTCGCGCCCGCGCCGTAGCGGCTGCCCGCAGGCATCTGCCAGCGCGACCCGGCCGGGCGCCGGGCACAAGCCCAACTCCGCTCGATAAAGCCAGGGGCACCTGCCGGAATCGGAACCGGCGTAAACGGCTTTGCAGGCTCCGGGTTCAAGAGCGGGGCAGCTCTCTCTTATGAAGACGTCTCCATAAACCGATCCTTTACAGAGAGACGACCGGACGGTCCCCGGATACGCCGCAACGGGCTACTCCCAGAACAGGGAGTGCGGAACCGACTGACACTCGGGAACCTAGATTTCGCGCCGGACGGCTCGTGCGCCCACCCGTGCGCCACGGCATGATCCAGACAGGCGACCCGGAGGTACACGGTGGGTGCGGACACCGAAACAGCGCACGGGTCGTGATCCAATACGCCGTCACCGGCTCTGGCTGGTCGGTGGACAGCGATGCTCCTAACGGCGTCAACAACGACACCGATCTCATCGGCTCCTTTCGGGACATTATTGTCACCGGTCCCACCACGGGCGCCAACTACGAGGCCGGAAGCTTCGCCGCCTACGGGGATCAGTTGGAGAATGGGGAGCGGGACGTCCTCACCGGGGAGGTCGCTGCCGGTACCAACGTATCCGGCCACGACTGCGTGTTCAGCCTCTCGGCGCTCGGATAGGAGTCGGCGACGCACTCCGCTGTGGTCGCGACGGGAGCGCTACCAGAAGGCTTGATTCCGCCTGCTCTCCGGTCAGGATGAGCTAGCGCTCCCGAGCTAAGGTCGCTCCGGCGGAGCCGCCGTCGAGGGAGGTAGGCATCCATTCACTCGCGCACCTCATCGTGCGATCCCGGCATCAGGTGTCCGTACTCGCTTTCGGGTTTTCGCGCCACGCCGGAGACACGCTAGGTGAGGGCCCGAGTGCTGGCCCGTAGCCCCCGCTGCTTCTACTGCGGAGGGCCGGCGACCACGGTCGACCACGTGAAGGCGGTCTCCCGGGGCGGGACCGACGCCGAGGCCAACCTCAGGAGTGCCTGCGCAAGCTGCAACGCCAAGAAGGGCAGCGCCTAGGAGGGTCTAGCGAAACTGCGGTGGTGGGACCATTGGCGAAGGGCTGTTGATCCTGCTGGCGGGAGTAGTATCGAAAGCCGTGGGACCGTCCATAAATGCTGGCAGCCGGTCGACATTGGGCACGATCGCCCTGCTCCTCACCGCCATCTCGGTACTCGGCGCGGCGGCCCTCATCATCGGCGACCTTGTGGGCGCTGCGGCCTTCGCGGACGAGGAGAGCAGTTCTACGCTCGCGGACACGTCCTGGGTTTCCTTCTCGCTCGGCGGCATTCTCGCCCTGGTTACGGGCATCGCCGCGTGGCTGCTCGGACGCAACCGGGGACGCTCCGGCGATATTCAGGCCGGCAAGATCGCCGTTGGCTGGTTCGTGCTGACGGTACTCATCTTCGCAGTCCAGGCGCTGCTTAGCTGACGCGCACCAGCGGGGCGCTGCGCCGCGAGCGGCACGGCTCGCGCCCCGTCTTTTTATTCGAGCCGCCCCGAGCGCTCGAGCAGGAAGCTCGAGATGCGGTTGAGTCCGCTTCGCTTCTCGGCGGCCGCCCTCAGCCCAGGCTCGGCGGTACGTCGGTCTGGCCGTCGCCGTCGGAGCCCCAGCAGGCGATCTTGCCGCTCGTCTTCACGCCGCAGGTGTGCAAGTAGCCGGCGCTCACCGAGCGGAACTCGCCCCCGGGCGGCGAGGCCTGGCCGTAGTCGTCGGAGCCCCAGCAGGCGATCCTGCCGCTCGTCTTCACGCCGCAGGTGTGGAAATCGCCGCCGCTCACCGAGCGGAACTCGCCCCCGGGCGGCGAGGCCTGGCCGTAGTTGTCGTAGCCCCAGCAGGCGAGCTTGCCGCTCATCTTCACGCCGCAGGTGTGGTAGAAGCCGGCGCTCACCGAGCGGAACTCGCCCCCGGGCGGCGAGGCCTGGCCGTAGACGTCGGAGCCCCAGCAGGCGATCCTGCCGCTCGTCTTCACGGCGCAAGTGTGCACGCCGCCGGCGCTCACCTTCACCCCGCCCGAGGCGCTGGCGGGGGCGAGCGTGAGGAGGCCCGCGGCGAGGGTCAGCGCGATCGCGCTCGGCCTGTGGCCCTGCCCGCGTGCGCGCATCTGAAAATCCTCCCCCTTTTCGCCGATGGCCAGCCGAACTCCAGGATCCCGAGGCTCACGTGACCATGAGCGAGCCTACCATGGGCGAAAGCCCCGAGCGAACGTGAACCCTAACGGTCGCGGTCGAACGTAATGGGATACCGCGGTAACGGGTTGTGCCTGATCGCGCCGGGGCGCTCCCTAGATCTCGTGAAGCCCCTCGGGCGGGGCTAGGGCGCGAGTCGAGCCGGGTTTCGCGACACGCTCGCGACACGCTTCACTAAATGAAGCTCCGCCGATCGAACGAAAACCGCACCGTAGCTGGGCTTTCCCAAAAGGCGCCTACCGGAATCGAACCGGTGTAAACGGCTTTGCAGGCCGCTGCGTAACCACTCCGCCAAGGCGCCGAATGTATTCATTTATCGGCTTATCTAAGCCAGATTCGGAGAGCGTTCGGCGCTCACCACTTCTTCCCGCTCGCCTCCCAGGCTTGGGTTTCTGCCCATTTCTGCCCGTTCGACGGTCGGTAGAGAGGCCCACGCAAGCGCCCTTTCGTATTCGGCAAGGTACTCGCCGGAGAGCTTAGTCCTGCGTTTGACCGCCTTGGCGTAAGCGTTGAGGGTGAAACGAGCGTCCGTATGGCCGAGCCGGGAACTTGGAAGCGCTCACCGCCGCCTCCGCGAGATACTGCGCGGGCGATGTCGGAGGAGAACGTGGAGATCGCTCGGAGCGCTTGGACAGCCGATGCGTTCATCGCGCTGTTCGACGACTACATCGTCATGGACAGCCGGGCGAATCCGGTGCCGGGCCTCCCCTTCGTCGAGATGGGGCGGGATCAGGCCATCAGGGGATTCCAGCGGTACTGGGGAACCTGGGACGAATACGCCATCGACCCAGTCGAGTTCATTGACGCTGGGCAGAGCGTCGTCGTCGTCGTACACGAACACGGCCGAGGCAAGGGGAGCGGGGTCCCGGTCGAGCGGGAGCACTTCCAGCTTTGGACGTTTCGGCGGGGAAAGCTCATCCGCTGGGAACCGTTTCGAAGCAGAGCCGAAGCCCTCGAAGCCGCCGGGCGGTCGGAGTAGGCGATGTCGCAGGAGAACGTGGAAGTCGTGCGCGTGTTCTTCGACGCCCGTAACCGACGTGATCTCGACGCGCTTCTTGCCTGTCTGAGCGCGGATGCCCAGTTCGATCTCTCCGAGTCGCGCAGCCCCTACCGAGGCAGGTACGTAGGCCACGAGCAGGTGCGCCGGGTGTTCGAGGACCTCTTCGAGGCGTGGGAGAACTTCGAGCTCTCGCTCGAAGACCCCGTCGAGGCCGGCGATCAGGTCGTCGTATCCGTGCTCGTGAGAGCCAGCGGTCGCGGCAGCGGCGTTCAGCTGCAGGGCCAGGGAGCCAACGTCTTTACCGTGCGAAACGGGGAGATCGTCGGGTTCCGCCTGTTCCAGAGCCGCGACCAAGCCCTCGAAGCCGCCGGGCTGTCGGAATAGGCGACGTCCCAGGAGAATGTCGAACTTGTAAGGACCGTCCCAAGGCGCCGGAGGGCGTCAAGGCTAGCGGCGGGTAGGGTTCGCTCGTGGCCGAGATGCGACAGGCGGGCGGCCTCGTCTATCGGGAGGCGCTCCCCTCCGGCCAGGCGTCCGGCTCCCCCGTCCTGCTCCTCCACGGATTCCCCGAGAGCTCGCGGATGTGGGAGCGGGCGATGGAGGCTCTGGCGGCGGCCGGACGGCGCTGCGTCGCGCCCGATCTCTACTGCCTCGGGGGCTCCCAGGACCCGGGTCCGGCCACGTTCGAGCGAAACCGCGACTCGGTCGCGCGGCTTCACGCAGAGCTGGAGCTGGGAACTGTTTCGCTGGTGGTCCACGACTGGGGCGGCTTCGTCGGCCTCGCCTGGGCGTGCGAGCACCCGGAGTCAGTCGACGGGCTGGTCATCAGCGACTGCGGCTTCTTCGCCGACGGCCGCTGGCACGGCATGGCCGAGGCGATGCGAGGCGAGGCCGGCGAAGAGCTGGTCGGCGCGCTCGACAAGGGCGGCTTCGCCGCGCTGCTGCGCTCCGACGGCGCCCGGTTCTCCGACCAGGACATAGACGCCTACTGGCGCCCTTTCGAGGTCGGCCGCGGGCGTGAGGCGACGCTCGAGTTCTATCGCTCGATGGACTTCGAAAAGCTCGCCCCGTACGACGGAAAGCTCGCCGAGCTGGGCGTGCCGGCGCTGCTGTTGTGGGGGGCCGAGGACAAGTTCGCGCCAATGGGCGGGGCGAAGCGCTTCCAGCGGGAGATCCCGGACGCCCGGCTGGTCGCGATCGAGGGGGCCGGCCACTTCGTGTTCGAGACGGCCCCCGAGCGCTGCACCGAGGAGCTCGTGCGGTTCCTCGCGCGCGGTCCTCGTCCTAGTGGGTCGTAGTCCTTGATCATCCGCACGTTGAGCGCCGGCATCACGACGCCGAGCGTCGCAACGACTAGCGCAAGCTCCTCGAGGATCTCTCTGAGCGGGCACCACGCAGAGCATCGCCTTTCCGGAACCGCGCAGGGTGGCGGGGTCGAACCTGCCGCTCGCCATTTTCCCTCCAGGCGCCTCGCCAGGTATAGGATCCCCGTGATCGAATTGAGGAGAGTGAAGTGGCTGAGAAGTGGAATGTGACCGGGGATTTCATTGACTTCTGCAAGTGCTCGGTGCCTTGTCCGTGCTCCTGGGGACAGCCGCCGACCGAGGGCGACTGCCAGGGAATCGTCGCGTGGCGGATCCGGGAAGGCAAGTTCGGTGACGTCAAGCTTGATGGTCTGGCCGTGGCCGGAGTCTCCGAGTTCGAGGGGAACATCTGGGATGACGACGTCAAAATGGACGCAGGCCTGTTCATCGAAGAGAGCGCCGATGACGCCCAGCGCGAGGCGCTACAGGCGATCTTCGGCGGACAGGCGGGCAGCTGGCCGCAGGCGCTTGCCGAGAGCGCTTTCGGCGAGGTGAAGGGAATCGAGTTCGCATCGATCGACCTCCAGATCGCCGACGACTCGAGCTCTTGGAGCCTCGAGATCAACGGTCAGGCCAGCGGCAGCGCTGAGGTGCTGACCGGGCCAACGACCCGTCCCGGAGAGAACGTCGAGGTCACGAACATCCCCGGCTCGGAGGCCGGCCCCAACAGCGGCCCAACCACCTACGGGATCGCGACCAAGAACGAGGTCGATGCCTACGGCTACAAGTGGGACTGGGCCGGACGTTCGGCCAAGCACATACCGTTCGAGTGGTCGAGCGAGGACGAGCTCTGAGCGAAACCCGCTAGTTCCGGGCGGACATGCCCTCGTCGTGCGTCGATCCAGCGGGCGTCGAGTGCTCGCCGTGATGCTGCGTCCCGTCGCCCATCGAGCCACGGTGCATCTCGCGGGCGCTCGCCGCCTCCGGCGAGCCCGGCAGGATCAGGCCGGGCACGCTTGACGGGGCGAAGGCCACGAGGACGCCCATCGCCAGGAGCAGTACCGCAATGCCGTAGCTGGCGAACGCTCTCCAAGGCAGCAGCTTCTCCGCCGCAATCAACGCGGCGATGAAGACCATCCAGCCAACGCTCATCACGCCGAGGGCGAACAACGCGGTCATCAGTCCCCAGCAGCAGCCGACGCACCAGGCACCGTGGGCGAGCCCCATGCGCAGCGCGCCGATCCGCCCAGGCTTCCAGGCGTTCATGAGAAACATCATCGGGCTGCGGCACCTCTTCAGGCAGGCGTTCTTCAGCGGTGTGAGCTGATAAAGGGCCACGGCAATGATCACCCCGCCCGCAAGGTAAGGCCCCGCGCGCTCCCAGGCCAGGGCGTCCGACCAGACTGAGTTGCCGATCTCATATACGGAATACGCGAAAAGGCCCCACGCGGTCCAGGCCATCAGGTATCCGCCAACGAAGGCCGCGGTCGCGCCGAGCGGAACATCTCGCCTTCTTGCCCGCTTCCCCTCCTGGATCCGGCTGTACATGGTGACCATCGGCCAGATCGACGGGAACATCATCGCGGCCATCATCACGACCCAGGTAGTGACATAGAAGCCGAGTGTGCCGGGATCGGTCCCGGGCCCCGCGTCCATCCCCGCCATCCGGTCACCGGTCGCGACCCACGCGATCGCGGCCAGTCCTAGGAGCAGGCTCACCAACCCGAGCTGGACCAGACCCGGTTGTGCGAAAGCTCCGCGGGGTGCAGCCGATTCCGTCGTCATCACCGATAGCAACCTAGCGCGCCTGCAGGGAGTTGGTGCTTCCCGTTGACTGGCAATACCCGCCGAACCTGTGCGGCTCCTCCCGCCGGATGCGGGGTTGAGCCGACACAGGACGCTGAAAAGAGCGGCTGATGTCTTGAAAATCCGCGCCAACTGGCTTGTTCATGCGGCCTATGGGGACATTGCTACCAGCCCAGCTACCAGTTTCCGCGCGGGTGCTGGCTGACTGCGGCTGGTAGCCGCCAGCGGGCGCCCTTGGTTCCAGCGGGTGCGAAGCCTCAGGTGCAGAGCCGGTTCTATGGGCCACGCCGCGTGAGCCGACGCTTAGTCGAACGGCCCACGACAGCGCAGGCTGGCGTTGAGTTAGCTCGGCTCTGCCCGCTTGCGTCCCCACGCGGCCGAGGCTAAGGTAGACGGCGTGCGGTCGGCGCGAGAAGATGCGGGACGCAGGCGGCGGGTTTATCCCGTATTCGGCTTGGTGCTCATCACGGCCATCGCGTCCATGGTCGGCACAGCGCTGGCCGGGAAGGGCGACACACGGCTGATCAGCCGCCAGAGCGCCTCGGCCGGCGGCGATGGCGGGGATGCCGGCTCCTCCGACCCGTCCGTCTCCCGCAACGGCCGTTTCATCGCGTTCGCAACCGACGCGGACAACCTCGGCGGCCCGGCAAACGACGTGACCAACGTCTACGTCTATGACACCGAGAAGCGGAAGGTGCGGCTCGTCTCCCGCCAGAGCGCCTCGGCCGGCGGCGAGGGCCAAGACCAGTCCAGCTTCCCCGACCCCGAGATCTCGGCCAATGGGCGCTTTGTCACCTTCCTGACGGACGCCGACAACCTCGGCGGACCAGCGCAGGACGTGACCAACGTCTACGTCTATGACCTCGAGGAGAGGAAGGTCCGGCTCGTCTCGCGCCGGAGCGCTTCGGCCGGCGGCGGGGGCGCGGACAGTGGTTCAGGCGACCCCACGCTCTCGGGCAACGGCCGCTTCATCACCTTCCGGACGAGCGCCGACAACCTCGGCGGCCCGACGCAGGACGTGACCAACGTCTACGTCTACGACCGCGAGGAGAGAAAGGTCCGGCTCGTCTCGCGCCGGAGCGCCTCCGCCGGCGGTGAGGGCGCGGACCAGAACTCCTCCAACCCGTCGATCTCGTCCAGCGGGCGCTTCGTCGC
>JBPCKC010000072.1:0-26927 GCA_051004675.1 Solirubrobacterales bacterium | reverse complement strand
GCCGTGCACATCGGCGGCAGGCCGGTCGAGAAGATCAGCGTGCGGGCCGTGTTGACGAGCAGCTCGCGCACCTCGCTGCTGACGCAGGCGTAGGCGCCGTAGCTCCCCAGTGATTTTCCGAGGGTTCCGACGAGCACGTCGACCGCGCCGGCGAGGTCGACCTCGGCCACGCTCCCCCGTCCGCCGGGGCCGAGAGCACCGACTGCATGAGCGTCATCGACCATCAGCTTCGCGTCGTATCGATGAGCGAGCTCGTGGAGGCATCCGAGCTGGGCGACGTCGCCGTCCATCGAGAAGAGTCCGTCGGTGACGACCAGGCCGGCGTGCCCGGGAACCTGGCTGAGCCCCCAGGCGAGGTGCTCGAGGTCACGATGGCGGTAGACGAAAGTGTGGGCGCCGGCGAGCCGGCACCCGTCGATGATGCTCGCGTGGTTGAGCTCGTCGGAGAAGACCACGTCGCCCGGGCCCGCGAGGGCCGGGAGGACCCCCGTGTTGGCGAGATAGCCCGAGCCGAAGAGCAGCGCCGCCTCCGTCTCCTTGAAGGCGGCCAGCCGGCCCTCCAGGGTGCGATGCAGCGACATCGTGCCCGAGACCAGCCGCGAGGCCCCGGCGCCGGCCCCGAAGCGCTCCGCGGCCTCCGCGGCCGCCGCCCGCACCTTCGGATGATCGGCGAGGCCCAGGTAGTTGTTGGAGCACAGGAGCAGCGCCTCGCCCCCGTCGAGGCGCACGCGCGAGCCCTGCGGGCCCTCGACGGTGCGCAGCCGCCTGTGCAGCCCGCGGCGGCGCAGGTCGGCCAACCGCGCGGCTACGTCCCTCACGCCGTCGCGGTCCCCGAGCCCTTGCCGGTGGCGCTGGGGTAGGGCGGAGGCTTGCCCTTGGTCTTGATCACCCGCAGCTGGGTCGAGGGATCCCAGAAGTTCGCCTCCGCCTGGCTGTCGATCAGCTCGTCGATGGGATTGCTGGGCGCCTCGCCCTCGAGCCAGCCGTCGCGGTTGTCCGGCCTGGGATTGGCGCCGTTGTCCTCCTGCCTCGCCACGTTCAGGCCCAGCTCGGAGAACATCTCGCGGTCGTCGGCCGGCTCGGCCCCGAGGGTCGTGAGGAAGTTCCCCATCATCACGCCGTTCAGGCCGGCCTTCACCGCCAGCGGCTGCAGCTCGTGCAGGTTCTCCACGCGCCCGCCGCAGAGCCGGAACAGGGCGTCGGGAAGGATCAGGCGAAAGATGGCGACCCACTTCACGACGTCCCAGGGGTCCATCAGCGGCCTGTCGCCGAACTTGGTCCCGTCGCGCGGGTTGAGCAGGTTGATGGGGACCGAGGTGGGGTTGATCTCGGCCAGCTCGAACGCCATCTCGACGCGCTGGCGGGGGGACTCGCCGAGGTTGAGGATCCCGCCGACGCATGTCTCGAGACCGGCGTCGCGCACCGCGTCGATCGTGCGGATGCGCCCCTCGTAGCGAACGGTGCTCGAGACCTCGTCGTAGTAGGAGCGGGCCGTCTCGACGTTGTGGTGCACCCGCTGCACGCCGGCGTCGGCGAGGCGCTTGGCGCGCGCGGGGGAGATGTGGCCCACCGACACGCAGCGCTTCAGATTGGTGTTCTCGGAGACGAGCTTCGCGCCCTCCACGATCGCCTCGAAGTCCCGCTTGGAGAGCCCCTGGCCCTGTGTGACCATGCAGAAGCGGTGGGCCCCCGCCGCCTCCGCGGCCTGCGCGTGCTCGAGGATCTGCTCCGGGTTCATCATCGCGTGCATAGGCGTGTCGGCCTCCGCGTAGCGCGACTGGGCGCAGAACCCGCAGTCCTCGGCGCAGCCGCCCGACTTCGCGTTGACGAGCGAGCACATGTCGGTGGAGTCGCCGAAGCGCTCGGTGCGCACCGCCCACGCGCGCTCGACAAGCTCGCCGATCTCGTCGTGATCGGTGAGCTCGCCAAGCGCGAGCGCCTCGTCGAAGCTGATGAGCGACGCCATCGGTGCACCCGGAAGGCTAGGAACGGGTTCGGACGGCGCCTCGCGCATGCCCCGAAGCGATGGTCGAGTTAAGCCCGCTACGCGGGCTTTTCTCGACAATCGGTGCGACCGGACGCCCCACCCTGCGCGCGCCTAGCTCCGCTCGGCCACCGGGGTGTTCGAAAGCGACTCCCACAGGTGCAGGCACGCCAGCGTTCGCTGCGGCCGCCACGGCTCCGCGATGCGCTCCAGCTCGTCCGGCCCGGGCAGCTGGTCGAGCTCGTAACGCATCTGCACCGCCTTGCGGATCCCCAGATCGCCGGTGGGAAGGACGTCGGGCCGCTCGAGGAAGAACATCAGGAACATCTGCGCGCTCCACTCCCCGAACCCCCGCACGGCGACGATCCTCGTCACGACCTCGGAATCGCTGAGCGCGTCGAGCCGGTCGAGCTGCAGCTCGCCGTCGCGGACGTGCTCGGCCAAGCTGCGCACGTACTCGACCTTGCGGCCCGACAGCCCGCAGCCGCGAAGGTCCTCCTCGGGGGTCGCGAGGAGCGCCTGCGGCGATGGGTGCTCGCCGCCGTAGAGCTCGAGGACACGCCCGTGGATGGTGAAGGCGGCCTTGGCCGAGAGCTGCTGGCCGATCACGGTGCGAAGCAGCGTGCCGTAGGCGTCGCCCGCGGGGCGGCCCCGCCGCCGGCGCTCGAGCGTCATCTCGCCCGTGTCGGCGATCAGCTCGGCGATCACCGGGTCCGAGGCGGCGAGCCGGGCGTGCGGGCTCGCGGCCAAGCGGGTCAGTGCCCCTGCCAGCGGGGCTCGCGCTTCTCGCCGAAGGCGCGGATGCCCTCCCGGAAGTCCTCCGATTCGAAGCACGAGCGGCGCAGCTCGATCAGCTCGCGCTCCTGCTCCGGGCTCAGCACCGGGTTGCGCGCGAGCGTCTCGATCGCGCGCTTGTTGCCACGGGTCGCGAGCGGGGCGTTGCGCGCGATCTCCGCCGCCAGCTTCACGCCCACCTCGGCGATGTCGCCCGCGGCCACCACCCTGTTGACGAGCCCGATCGCCTCCGCGTGAGATGCGTCGAGGGTCTCGCCCACGAGGAACAGCTCCTTCGTCCGCGCGATCCCGATGACGTCGATGAACCGCTGCAGGCCGGTATGGCCATAGATCAGGCCCAGCTTGGCCGGCGGCATCCCGAGCTTGGCGCCCTCGGCGCAGATGCGCAGATCGCAGCGAACGGCCAGCTCCAGCCCGCCCCCCAGGGCGTGTCCGTTGATCGCCGCGACCACGGGGTAGGGGTGGGCGCTGATCGCCTCCATCGCCGCGTGGAAGGGGTGGGCGACGAGCGCCTCCGCGTCCTCGGAGAAGCTGGTGTCCGGGATGCCGCCGATGTCGTAGCCCGCCGAGAACATCGACCCCTCGCCGGTGATCAGTACGCAGCGGGTGGAGATCCCGTCGTCGAGGGCAGGGAGCGCCTCGGCGATCGCGTCGAGGACGGCGTGGTCGAGGGCGTTGCGCTTCTCGGGGTTGGAGACGGTGAGGCGGGCGACGGCGTCGGCGGGGCGATCGACCTTCAGCTCGCCGGGCATCAGAGGCCCGAGCGGCCCCGGACGCGAAGCGGAGGAGCCGAAAGGTAATTACTCACTCGAGCACCACGAGGACGTCGCCCTCCTGCACGGACTGGCCCTCCTCGCATTTGACCTCGGCGACGGTGCCGTCGTCCTCGACCTCGACCGGCATCTCCATCTTCATCGACTCGAGGATCACGACGGTGTCGCCGTCGGAGACCTCGTCGCCGACGGCGACCTCGATCTTCCAGATCGTGCCCGTGATGTGGGCTTCCACGTTGACGCTCATCTGGCGCGGCAGAATACCCGCCCGTGTCGCTTATCGTGATTGTCGCCGCGCGCAACGAGGCCGATCGGATCGGGGAAACGCTCGACGCTCTCGGGGCCTGCTTTCCCAAGGCGCGCGTCGTCGTCGCCGACGACGCTTCGCAGGACGCGACCTCGCAGGTCGCCCTCACGCACGGCGCCGAGGTGGTCTCGCGGCGCCGGCCGCACGGCAAGGGCGCGAACGCGACAGCCGCGGTGGCCGCTGTCATCGACGCTCGCGAAGAAGGGGAGGACCCCGTCTTTTTGCTTTGCGACGGGGACCTCGCCGCCTCGGCCGGAAAGCTGGTTCCGCTTGTCGCGGCGGTCGAGAGGGGCGAATGCGATCTGGCCATCGCGAGCTTCCGGCGACGTGTCGGTGGTGGCTTCGGGGTGGCCCTTCGCTACGCCCAGCGCTCGATCGAGCGCCTTTGCGGCTATCGGGCGACGGCGCCGATCTCGGGCCAGCGGGCGCTGAGCGCCGCGGCGATGCACGCTGCACACCCTTTCGCCGATGGCTACGGAATGGAGATCGGGATCACCGTCGATGTCGTCCGCGCGGGCTTGGCGGTCAAGGAGATCGAGCTCGACCTCGAGCACCGGGCTACGGGCCGCACGCTCGACGGCTTCGTGCACCGCGCGCGCCAGCTTCGGGACTTTCGCCGGGTCGTAAGGTCCCGAGCGTGATCCTGGCGATCGACCAAGGGACCACGGGCACGACGTGCTTGGTCTTCGACCGCACGGGGGCCGTCGGCGGCCGCGCGTACAGCGAGTTTCGCCAGCACTTCCCGCGCCCCGGGTGGGTGGAGCACGACCCGAACGAGATCTGGGACGTAACGCGGCGGGTGGCGTCCGAGGCGATGGGCAACGCCGGGATCTCCGGACGGGACCTGGCGGGCATCGGCATCACCAACCAGCGTGAAACCGTGGTCGCCTGGGATCCACGCACCGGCGAGCCCGTCCACAACGCGCTCGTGTGGCAGGACCGCCGCACGGCCACCCGCTGCGACGAGCTGCGAGACGCCGGCCACAGCGAGCTCGTGCGCCGGCGGACCGGGCTGGTGATCGACCCCTACTTCTCGGGCACCAAGATCGAGTGGCTTCGGCGCAACGTCGACGCGGCCGATGGCGCCGTCTTCGGCACGATCGACTCCTGGCTCGTCTTCAAGCTCACGGGCCGCCACCTGACCGACGTCTCGAACGCGTCGCGGACGATGCTCTTCGACATCCGTGAGCTGCGCTGGGACGCGGAGCTCTGCGCGCTGCTCGGCGTGCCCGAGGCATCCCTCCCCGAGCCCGTCCGCTCCTCGCAGGTGTACGGGCGAACCGACGCGTTCGGCGGCGACGTCCCGGTCGCGGGAATCGCCGGCGACCAGCAGGCGGCGCTCTTCGGACAGGCCTGCCACCGCCCGGGGATGGCGAAGAACACGTACGGCACGGGCAGCTTCGTGCTGCTGAACACCGGCCGTGAGGCGCCCGAGCCCGGCGAGGGGCTGCTGACGACCGTCGCCTGGGGGCTTGAGGACGGCACGGACTACGCCCTCGAGGCGGCTGTGTTCATCACGGGCGCGGCGGTGCAGTGGCTGCGCGACGGGCTCGGGATCATCGATGCGGCGGCCGAGACCGAGGCCCTGGCCGCCTCGCTGGACTCCAACGAGGGGGTCTACTTCGTGCCGGCGCTCACCGGGCTCGGCTCGCCCCACTGGGACCCCTACGCGCGCGGCACCATCGTGGGCATCACGCGAGGCACGGGGCCGGCCCAGCTGGCCCGGGCCGCGCTGGAGGCGATCGCCTACCAGACCGTGGACGCCGTGCGCGCCCAGGAGGCCGCGGCGGCGGAGGGCCTCAGCGAGCTGCGCGCCGATGGCGGCGCGGTCGCCAACCGCTGGCTCATGCAGTTCCAGGCCGACGTGCTCGGCGCGCCCGTGATCGTTCCGGCGATCAGCGAGACGACGGCGCTCGGGGCCGCCTATCTCGCCGGGATCGCAACCGGCGTCTGGGACGCCGGCGAGGTACGTGAGATGTGGCGCCAGGGCGCGCGCTACGAGCCAAGGATGGGCGCCGACGAGCGCGACGACCTGGTCGGCCGGTGGGGCGAGGCCGTCGAGCGCTCGCGCGCCTGGAGCAGGGGCGAGCCCGCAGAGGAGCAGTAACCGCCCGCGCACCGCCGGGTAGTCCTAGCCGGCCCCGCTTTGTGGGCGCCAGCTCTTTCCATGGCCGACATCAAGCCTCAGGTCTACAAGGATTCGCGCCCGGCGGAGTACTTCGCGCGATTTCACGAGCACATTCGCGCCCACCCGCCCGGCTGGGTCTACGAGCTGGTGCGCCTCATCACCGGCTGGATCTCGATCTTCATCTATCGCGAGCGCGCTATCGGCACGTCAAACGTGCCCGCCGCCGGCCCGGCGATCGTCGCGCCGAATCACTTCTCCAACATGGACCACTTCTTCGCCGGCGTCTACCTGCGCCGGAAGATGCAGTTCATGGCGAAGTCTCAGCTCTTCGGCAACCCGATCCTCAACTACATATTCCGTATCGGCGGCGTCTTTCCGGTGCGCCGCGGGTATCAGGACGAGGAGGCGTTCAAGACGGCGCACGCGATCCTCGAGCGGGGGAACTGCGTGCTCATGTACTGCGAGGGCGGCCGCTCGCGGACCGGCGAGCTCGGCGAGGTCAAACCGGGGGTGGGGCGGCTCGCGCTCGAGACCGGCGTCCCGGTCGTCCCCGCCGCGATCCATGGCTCGCTGGGCGTGCGCAAGTGGCGCAAGCTCCGCTTCCCGAAGGTCACCGTGCAGTACGGCGAGCCGATCACCTTCCCGGTCGTCGAGAACGCCACCCGCGAGCAGCAGCTCGAGGCCGCCCAGCGCGTGTTCGACTCCGTCAAGGAGATGTATACGGCGCTCGAGGAGCGGGGGCGAAGCAGCGTGATCAGGTCGGCGCGGAGCGCTCGGACGTCCGTCCAGGGGCAGGGCGGCAGCGTTTAGCGCCCGGTGATTCGGGGAGGTGGACTCACATGTCCACTATCACCGTCATCGCAATCATCGCCGGCGCGATCGTCCTCGTCGCCTTTGTCAGCTTCGCTCTCAAGCGCCTGGCTACGGCCCGCGCCGCCGCCAGGGAGCGGACCAGGGAGCGGACGGCCGGCGAGGCCTCCGGCCACCGGCTGCAGGCCGACGCTCATGCGGAGAAGGCCAAGGAGCTGGGCAGCGAGCTGGACCGCAACCGCGCCCAGGCCGAGCAGCAGCGCGCCGAGGCCGACCGCCACCGCGCGGAGGCCTCCCGACAGGCGGACCTCGCCGAGGGCCATGAGGAGGCGGCGGCAAGGGCTTCCGAGCGGGTCGAAGAGGCCGAGGAGCGGATCCCGCGCGAGGGTCGCGGCGCCGCCTTCCACGACGAGCGCGCGAGCGAGCTCGAGCAGAAGCTCTAGCTGGAAGGGCCCGGGCCGGGGCTCAGCGGTAGACCGGCTCGAGCGTCTTCCACAGCTCGGGGTCGTGGCTGGGGATGATCACCGCGTGCGGGTACTGCTGGGCGAACAGCCGCAGCTCCTGAAGCGAGCGGTTGTAGGTGTGGGGGTCGAACGGCCTGGCCTGGCCCGGCGCGGTCTCGAGCTGGGCGAGCGTGTAGACGACGTCGCCCGCGATCACGAGGTCGCGGTCGGCGAGCCGGCAGATGACCGACTGGTGGCCCGCCGAGTGCCCCGGCGTGTAGGCGAGGCGCACGCTGCCGTCTCCGAAGAGGTCGAATGTGCGCCCGAACGTCGAGTACGACTCGATCTCCCTCGCGAACGAGACCGTCCGGAAGTCGAAGGCGTAGTCGTATTGGTGTGTGAGGTAGCCGCGCAGGAGGGGGCGCCCCCCGCTCGTCGCGTCCTCCCACTCGGCCGTGCTCAGCACGAAGGTAGCGCCCGGGAAGTCGGCCATGCCGGAGGCGTGGTCGAGGTGAAGGTGGGTCATGACGACGAGACGGATGTCGGCCGCTTCGACCCCGCGCTGGCGAAGCTGGGAGGGGAGGTCGCGCCCGCCCTCGAGGTCGGGCTTCGCGTACCAGGAGAAGATCCGGCCCATGTTCTCGGAGGGCTTGGCGGCCACCGACCCGTGCAGGCCGGTGTCGACGAGGAAGGGCCCCGCCGAGGGGTGGCGGACGAGGAAGGCCGTGCAGGGCACCGTCCACCAGCGCGAGCGGGGCGTCCCCAGGCCCATTGCGCGCAGCGACTCGAACGGGCCGCCGGTGCGCTGGAAGTAGGCGCCCGGCTGGGTGACCTCCCCGACCACGATCGGCTCGACCTCCACGGTGGCGTCGCCGCGCCCGCGCGGAAGCGGTGCGTCCAAGGGCTTTGGCTCGATGTGGACCTTCATGCGGCGGCCCAGCGTAGCGGCGGGCCAGGGGGCGACCCGGCTGCCGGGAGGGGGCGAATGTCCGCTTGCCGCGGATAGGCTCCCGGCGGATGAGCCAGCCGTCGAAGATCTTTCGCGAGGGCCTGCTGGACGGCCGGGTCTGCATCGTCTCGGGCGCCGGGACCGGCCTGGGCAGGGCGTCCGCCCTGGAGCTGGCCCGGCTGGGCGCGACACTCGCCGTCTGCGGGCGTCGGTCAGAGCCCCTCGCCGACACCGTCGCCGAGATCGAGGCGGGGGGCGGGACCGCGATGGCGCAGGCGCTCGACATCCGCGACTCCGACGCCGTGGACTCGTTCGTGGCTTGCGTGCTCGAGCGCCACGGGCGCATCGACACGCTGGTCAACAACGCCGGCGGTCAGTTCCTTGGCCCCGCCGAGGCGATCACGCCGAAGGGCTTTCGGACCGTGATCGAGCTGAACGTGGTCGGCACGTGGCTTATGACCCACGCCGCCGCGACCAAGGCGTTCATCCCGCAGGGTGGCGGGAAGGTGCTGAGCGTCACGCTCTCCCCGCACAACGGCATGCCGGGGATGGTGCACTCGGGGGCCGGCCGCGCTGCGGTGGAGAACATGATGCGCACCCTGTCCGTCGAGTGGGCGCGCTTCGGCATCCGCCTCACCGCCCTGGCGGCCGGGCAATTCGGCACCGAGACGATGCGGACGAAGTACCCCAAGGAGGTCGTCGAGAGCGTGCCTCGCACGGTGCCGCTCCAGCGCCTGGGTACCGAGGAGGAGTGGGCCTGGCTCGTCGCCTACCTGGCGTCGGAGGCCGGCGATTTTTACTCGGGCGGCGTGATCACCATGGACGGTGCACGCGACAACTGGTTCGGCGCCTGGCCGCCCACGGCGGTGGCGGGCGCGGCGGGCGAGCCCCCCGCGGAGGAGCGGCGGGCGAAGGGCTGAGTGGCGGACGCCTCAGCCCGCCGGGCGCTCCGAGGCGGATCGGGCACCCTGGGTTAGGTCAATCCGCCTCGCGACGAGGGAGCCCAGACGGCGGTACCCCGCGACCGACGGATGGTCGCCGTCGTCCGTGAGCTCCGCGCGCATGGTGCCCGGTTCCCGGGGATCCTCCAGCGCGTCGTGGAAGCCGATCACCTCCACGTCCTCCTCCTCGCCGATCTTGAGCACCGCCCTGTTGAGCTCCGCGATCGGCTCGTCCGCGCCCGGATGCCCGTTGTTCCACGGAAGCACGTCGACGAGGTAGGTATCGAGGCCCGCCTGCAGCCCGCGGTTCACCATCGCCCGAAGGTCGCCCGCCGCATCCTCGACCGGGCGGCCCTGGGCGATGTCGTTGATCCCGCCCTGGACGATCAGGACGTCGGCGCCGTCGGCGCACTCCTCGAGGCGAAGCGCGATCTCGTCGGTGCGCTCGCCGAACACACCGCAGTTGCGGAACTCGAGCGCCTCCTCGGCCCGCGTCGCCCAGTACTCGAACTGGCTCGACTCGTCGGGCTGCGGGATCTGGGCCCTGATCGCGGCGTCGGGATCCCACAGCGGAGACCCCGTCGTGATCGAGTCACCGAGCGCGGCGACGCGGATCACGCCCCCGCCCTTCGGCCCCGGCCCCGGCCCCGGCGGGGCCGTCTCACCGCCATCCCCACAGCCCGCGAGGGCGAGGGCGAGGGCGATGAGTCCCAAGGCGGGCAGGCGCCCTATGTCGTCATGCCCCCGAACTGGCCGCCCGTGACGTTGAGGACCTGGCCGTGCACGTAGTTGGAGAGCTCGGAGCACAGGAACAGAACCGGCTTGGCGGCCTCCTCGGGCTGGGCCGGGCGACCGAGCGGGATGATCATCGAAGCCATCGCACGCATCTGCTCGGGGATGCCGAGGTCCACCTCCTCGCCGTCGGGCATCTCGATCTTCTCGCCCTTCTCCTTGGCCTGCGTGAGGCGCGTCTCGATGAAGCCGAATGCGACCGCGTTGCAGTTGATCTTGAACTGGCCCCACTCCTTGGCGAGCGTCTTGGTGAAGCCGACGACGCCGGCTTTGGCGGCGGAGTAGTTCACCTGCCCCGCGTTGCCCATCGTGCCCGAGATCGAGGAGATGTTCACGATCTTGCGGAACACCTCCTTGCCCTCACCCGCCTCGGCCTTCGCCGCCTCGCGCCAGTTGGGGGCAATCGCCCGCGTAACCCGGAAGGGCACGATCGTGTGGATGTCGAGCATGGCCTGGAACTGCTCGTCGGTCATCCGGTGGACGACGCCGTCCCACGTGTAGCCGGCGTTGTTGACGACGATGTCGACCTTGCCGAAGTCGTCGAGGGCCGTTTTGACCAGCTCGTCCGGCACGCCTTCTTTCGTGAGATCGCCCGCGAAGACGGACGTCTCGCCATCGATCTCCGATGCCGCCTGCTCGGCGACGTCCCCGTCGATGTCGTTGATGAGGACCGAAGCGCCCTCGCTCACGAAGAGCTCGGCGGTGGCCCGGCCGATCCCCCGAGCCGATCCAGTGATGATCGCGCTCTTGCCGTCAAGTAGTCCCATGTGAAGCAGTGTCCTTCCGTCGTGGTCTGAAGCGGCGGCGAACGCTATTGGTTTCGCGCCTACAGCCCGAGCTGCTTGCCGAGGATCTCCTTCATCACCTCGTCGGTGCCGCCCCCGATGGGGCCGAGGCGGGCGTCGCGGACGGCGCGCTCGATCCCGTACTCGCGCATGTAGCCGTAGCCGCCGTGGATCTGTAGGCACTCGTCGGCGATCTCCAGCAGCGCCCGCTGCGTCAGCAGCTTCGCCATCGCCACCTCGCGGACCACGTCCTCGCCGGCGACGTAGTCGCGCAGCGCGGAGTAGGTGAGCGAGCGGCAGGCCTCCAGCTTCGTGCCCATCTCGGCGACCTTGTGCCGGATCACCTGGAAGTGGCCGATCGGCCGGCCGAACGCCTGGCGCTCGAGCGCGTAGGCGACGGTTACGTCCAGCAGCCGCTTCATGCCGCCGACGGCGCCGAGCGACATCAGCAGCCGCTCCCAGGCGAAGTTGGCCATGATCAGATAGAAGCCCCGGTTCTCGGAGCCCAGCAGGTTCTCGTCGGGGACCTCGACGTCGGTGAAGGCCAGCTCGCCGGTGTCGGAGGAGTGCCAGCCCATCTTCTCGAGCTTGGAGACGACCTCGTAGCCGGGCATGTCGCGCTCGAGGATCAGGAAGGAGATGCCCTGGTGTCCGCCCTCCTCGGTGGTCTTGACGGCGCAGACGAGGAAGTCGGCGCGAACGCCGTTGGTGATGAACGTCTTCGACCCGTTGACGACGTAGCCGCCGTCGACCTTCTTCGCGAAGGTGCGAATGGAGGCGACGTCCGAGCCGGCGCCCGGCTCGGTGATCCCGAGGGCGGCGATCCTACGCCCGAGGATCGCGGGGCGCAGGAACCGCTCGTGCTGGTCGGGCGTCCCGAACTTGAAGATCGGCGGCGTGGCGATGCCGGTGTGCGCGCCGAGGCCCGCCCCGACGCCGCCCGAAGCGCCGGCCGCGGCCAGCTCCTCGGCCCAGACCGCGTCGTGGACGTAGTCGCCGCCCTGGCCGCCCAGCTCCTGCGGGTACTTGAGGCCGAGGAACCCCAGCTCGCCGGCCCGGTTGTACAGCTCGCGCGGGAACTCGCGGGCGGCCTCCCAGGCGTCCACGTTCGGGACGATCTCGTCGCGGACCCAGCGGGCGATCGACTCGCGCAACTGCTCATGCTCGTCGGCGAAAGGAGGGAGGAGCGCCCTGGCGCCGCTGTCCTTGACGATGGACATCGGCGGCGATTGTGTCAGGCGCCGAGCGTCTAGGATCGCCGGGACCCATGGCGAGCGATCCGCTCGAGCACATTCGCTCCTACTACCGGGCCCTCAACACGGGGGACCCCGACCTCGTCGCCTCGCACTTCACCGACGACGCCGTCCACTACTACACCCGCCTCGGGCCGCACGAGGGCGCGGCGGCGATCGCGCAGAACGCCAAGTGGGCGGTGGAGACGATCGACGGGCAGTGGTGGTTCGAGCACGGGCTGGCCGGCGAGGACGAGGCGGCGATCGAGTGGACGATGACCTGGCGTGACCCCGGCTCGGGCGAGCGGCGCCTGAACCGCGGCGCCGAATGGTTCCGCCTCCGTGACGGGCTGATCGCTGAGGTCCGCGCCTACCACCACGGCGACCCCAAGAACCCTCAGGGCGACCTCCTGGGCTTCGACCACGCGGGCCGGGGCCATACGACTCTGTAGGGCGTTCGGTCCGCCGGCCGCTGAAAGTGGCCGGCCTGGCGACTTTGTTCGCCATATGCGAACAAAAGCGCCATCGCGGGGCCTACGGGGCGATCGGGACGCCCGGGTCGCCGAAGAGCAGGAACCAGACGGTGCAGACGAGGGCGACGACGAGCGTCGCGGCGGCGGCGATGTCCTCGATCGCGCTGGTCTCGGAAGGGCCCTCCTTGCGCTCGGCGGAGAGGCTTCGGTTCCACTCGTGGCGGACGGGGCCCTCCGACGGCCGCAGTCGTTCCTTGGCCCACGCGAAGATCGTCAGCAGGAGGGAATAGGAGACGACGATCCCCGCCAGCGCGACGCCGAGGCCTCCGAACGACGGCGCGGTCCCGCCCTGAAGCTGCGATCCGATCCAGATCCACACGAAGGGGATCCCCGCGCCGAAGACGATCACGGCGACGACGGCGAGCACGATCCGAACCAGAATCGCGATCGGGCGCAGGGCGGCCATCGCGCTCACCGCACCGCCGCCCGGCCGCCGGCGGCGATCCGCCCCAGCTGGGCGCCCAGGCTCTCCGGCGTCCAGCCGTCCTCGCTCAACAGGACGCGCGCGCCCGACTCGGCAAGCCCGACCGTGAGCTGCCCGAGCAGGCGGGCCTGGCGGTCGAGCTCGTGCGCGTCGCCCTCCCCCAGCAGTGGCCGGGCCAGCATCGCCACCGCCTCCACCTGACGCTCGCGCCCGCGCTGGATCCGGCCCGCGACGGCGGCGTTCGCACCCTGGCCCAGGAAGATGACCCGGTAGGCCCGGGGGGAGGCCGCGACCGCGCGCAGGAAGGCCGTGAGGCCCTCCGTCAGCGCGGCCTCGAGATCGCCCTCGGCCGCCGCCGGCAGGGCGGCGGCGATCTCGGCGAGCACCCGCTCCTCCTCGCGGCGAAGGAGCGCCTTGAACAACTCGTCCTTCGACGGATAGCAGGCGTACACGACCGGCTTGGTCACTCCTATCGACCGCGCCACCGCCTCCATCGACGTCCCCTCGTAGCCGTGGTCGAGGAACAGCTCGAAGGCTGCGTCGAGGACCATCGGGCGACGGCGCGCGGGACCGAGGTGTGCCGCTCGGGGGAGCGCGCCAACCGTCTTCACCGCTGTCCGGTCGATCGCCGACGTCATATTCCTACTTATGGTAGCATTTTCCTACCCACAGTAGGAACTTGCCAGGAGGCACGAAATTGAGTGAGACCACCGACAGCGCACCCGAGAGCGCACCCGAGGCCGTGGACGGGCCCGCCGCGGCCCCCGAGCTCGGCGGAGCCGACCTCGCGAACATCGACGCCGGTCAGCTCGCCGCCTTGGCCGCCGGCGCGACCGACGAGCAGCTCGCCGAGGGGATGTCCGATCCCGCGGCGCGCCAGTCCGTGCTCGACGAGATCTTCCGCCGCATGGCCGAGCACCTCGACGCCGACAAGGCGAGGGGCACCGACGCCGTTCTGCTGTGGAGGATCACCGACAAGCCCGGCGGCGGCGAGGACACCTACGAGGTGACGCTGAAGGACGGCCAGGTGAGCGTGTCGACGGAGCCGACCGCCGATCCGCGCGTGACCTTCATCGTCGGCCCGGCCGCGTTCCTGCGCCTGGTCTCCGGCGCTCAGCCCGGCCCGGTGCTGTTCATGTCCGGCAAGCTCAGGATCGAGGGCGACCTGATGTTCGCAAGCCAGGTCGCCACGATGTTCAAGATCCCGCAGGCGGGCGCCTGATGGCCGCCACCGACACCGCCGAGCAGCAGGTCGCCGAGGCGATGGCGCCGGGCTCGGCCGACTCCACCTTCTCGATGGAGCTCTCCCAGGACCAGCGCGACATCCGTGAGTGGGTCCACGGGTTCGCCGAGAGCGTCGTCCGCCCGGCCGCCTCGGAGTGGGACGAGCGCGAGGAGACGCCGTGGCCGGTGATCCAGGAGGCCGCCAAGATCGGCCTCTACGGGTTCGAGGGCCTCGCCCAGTTCTGGGCCGACCCCTCCGGGCTGACGATGCCGATCGTCAACGAGGAGCTCTTCTGGGGCGACGCGGGAATCGGGATGTCGATCTTCGGGACGTCCCTCGCGGTCGCCGCGATCTTCGGCAACGGCTCGCCCGACCAGCTCGCCGAGTGGGTGCCGCAGTGCTTCGGCACTCCGGAGGACCCCAAGGTGGCCGCTTTCTGCGCCTCGGAGCCGGACGCCGGCTCCGACGTCTCCGCCATCCGGACGACCGCCAAGTACGACGAGGCGGCCGACGAGTGGGTTCTCAACGGCCAGAAGGCCTGGGCCACGAACGGCGGCATCGCCGGCGTCCACGTGGTGATCGCCTCGGTGGATCGTGAGCTTGGCTCGCGCGGGCATGCCGCGTTCGTCGTGCCCCCGGGGACGAAGGGCCTGGAGCAGGGGGCGAAGGTCAAGAAGCACGGCATCCGCGCCTCGCACACCGCCGACGTGCACATCGACGACTGCCGCATCCCGGGGTCGTGCCTGCTGGGCGGCAAGGAGAAGCTGGACGAGCGCCTGGCGCGCGTCCGGGAGGGCAAGAGCGCCAAGTCGCAGGCCGCGATGCGGACCTTCGAGCTCTCGCGCCCGACCGTGGGCTCGCAGGCGCTGGGCATCGCCCGCGCCGCCTACGAGTACTCCCTCGACTACGCCAAGGAGCGCAAGCAGTTCGGCAAGGCGATCATCGAGAACCAGGCCATCGCGTTCACCCTCGCCGACATGGCGATGGAGATCGAGGCGGCCCGGATGCTCGTCTGGCACGCATCCTGGATGGGCCGCACCGGCAAGAACTTCGACTTGGCCCAGGGCTCGATGTCGAAGCTGAAGGCCGGTGAGGTCGCCGTCTGGGTGACCGAGCGGGCGATCCAGATCCTCGGAGGCAACGGCTACACCAGGGAGTTCCCGGTGGAGCGCATGAACCGCGACGCGAAGATCTACACGATCTTCGAGGGGACCTCCGAGATCCAGCGTCTGGTCATCTCGCGAGCCATCTCAGGCGTCCACGTCAAGTAGATGAGTCCCTCCGTCGATCTCAAACCGGGGTCAGATCCCCGCACGGGGCCTGACCCCTCATCGGCAGCAGCATCGCCGGCGCAACCCACGCCCACGCCGGAGGTTCGCGACGAGACGATCGAGCTCCACGGCCACCGTGTGAGCTACAAGATCGCGGGCGATGGCCCCGTCGTCGGGCTGATCCACGGGATCACCGAGAACGCCGAAACCTGGCGCGAGGTGATGCCGCGCCTGGCTCGCCACTACACGGTCATCGCCGGCGACATGCTCGGCCACGGGCGTTCGGCGAAGCCGCGCGGCGACTACTCGCTGGGGGCCTACGCCAGCGGGATGCGCGACCTCATGGGGGCTCTGGGCTTCGAGCGCGGGACCGTCGTCGGGCGGTCGCTGGGCGGAGGCATCGCGATGCAGTTCGCCTACCAGTTCCCTGAGTACACCGAGCGGATGGTGCTGGTGTCCTCGGGCGGCCTGGGCCGCGAGGTCCATCCGCTGCTGCGCGCCGCCACGCTTCCCGGGGCGGAGCTGGTGCTGCCGCTGATCGCGCCCCGGTGGGCGGTCAGCGCCGGCGAGGCCGCGGGGCGCGTCCTGGGCCGCCTGGGGCTGCACGTCCGCTCCGACATCGCCGAGATGGCGCGGGGCTACGCGTCGCTCAGCGACTCCGAGGCCCGCGAGGCGTTCCGCCACACGCTGGGTGCGGTGATCGAGCCGGGTGGGCAGAGGATCAGCGCCCTCGACCGCCTCTACCTCGCCGAGGACATCCCGGTGCTGCTGATGTGGGGCTCGGACGACCCGATCATCCCCGCCGCGCACGGCCGGGCCGCAAAGGAGCTGATCCCCAACTGCCGCTACGTCGAGTTCGAGGGCTCCGGTCACTGGCCCCAGCTCGACGACCCGGAGCGTTTCGCCGACGCCCTGATCGACTTCATCGAGACCACCGAGCCGTACGAGTTCGATCTCGAGCGCATGAAGGACCAGCTGCGCCGGGGGCCCGCGGACGTCTAGGACGGGATGAGCGGCGGCTTCGATCCGGCCGCTCTGGCCCGGATGCTGCGCTCGATGCCGGAGGAGCAGCTCGCCGAGGGGCTGCGGGTGAACCGCGACACCCTGCTGGAGGGCGTCTTCGCACGCTTCGGCGACCATCTCACCGACGCCGGGCGCCGGGAGCGCGGCGCCATCAAGTGGAAGATCTCGGGCGCCGAGACCGCCGACGGCTACGACCGTTGGTTCGTGATCCTCGCCGAGGGCCGCTGCGAGACCGGCCGCGAGCTGGATCTCGCGCCCAGGGTGACGTTCACGGTGGCGCCCCTCGACTTCCTGCGCCTGATCGGCGGCGCTGCCGACCCCCGCCGCCTGTGGCTCACCCGCCGCCTGGGGATCCGCGGCGACCTGCTGTGGGCCGGGCGGATGCCCAGGTTCTTCCGGAGGCCGCGGTGAACCGGCGCATCATCGGCTCGCGGAACCTAGGGTTCCGCAGGTGAGCACAGGGCACGTGCGGGAGCGCGTCTGATGGAGGCCGGGCGCTCGCGCCTGCCCGCTGCGGCCGGTGCGCTGCGCCGGGGAGCCAAGGCCACGATCACCGCCCGCAGCGTTCCCCCGCGGCTCTGGATCGAGAACATGGGCGGGATGGCGTCGCTCGCCCTGCGGGCGCTCGTCGAGCTCGTCAGCCCGGGCCTGCGCTGGCGCGATGAGCTGATCCGCCAGTACGTCTTCTCGCTACGGGTCACGCTCGGCCCGGCCACGGTGGTGGCGTTCGTCATCGGCTTCTCGACCATCGGGATCCAGGGCGGCTCGCTCGCGTCGGCGTTCGGAGCCATCGACCGGATCTCGGCCGTCGCCCCCGTGGCGTTCCTGCGCGAGCTGGGCCCGGCGCTCACCACCGCCATCGTCGCCGGCACGATCGGCGCGACGATCACGGCCGAGCTGGGCGCCCGCAAGATCCGCCAGGAGCTGGAGGCCCTGGAGGTGCTGGGCATCAACCCGATCCGCAACCTCGTGCTGCCGCGGATCGTCGCCCTGGCCTTGATGATGCCGGTCCTCAACCTGCTGACCTTCTGGGCCGGGGTGTTCGGCGCGTACCTGGCCACAACCACCCTCTACGGCGCGACGTCGGCCGCGTTCTGGGACCAGCTCTTCCTGCTCACCAACTACATCGACCTGTGGTCGAGCGTGATCAAGGTCGTCCTCTTCGGCATCATCATCGGTGTCATCGCCTCTTATAAGGGGCTCGGGGTCGGCGGCGGCACGGAGGGTGTGGGGCGCGCGGTGAACGAGTCGGTCGTGGCGTGCCTCGTCGCGATCTTCATGATCAGCGTCGTCTACACCTCGATCTTCCTGGCTCTCTTCCCCGAGGTGAACCTGGGTGGTTGACCTGCGGGACAAGCGCGCCGGCGAGCGCCGCCGGGCCACCGAGCGCGCGACCGATTCCCGGAAGCCACCGCGCCCGATGCCGGTGGTGGACGCGGCCGGCGAGTATTCCTCGTTCGCCCTGCGAGGCATCGCCGGGATGCGCAAGCTGGGCCCCTACGGGGGCGAGGTACTGCGCCAGACGGCGCTCATCGCCTCGGGCAGCCTGCTCGTCATCCTCTGGATGAGCTTCCTCGCGGGCGCCACCTGCGGGATCGAGGGCTCGGCCGTGGCCCGAGCGCTCGGGACCGGCATCGCCGGCCCCATCTTCAGCGCCTTCTGCACCACCCGTGAGGTCGTGCCGTTCATCTTCGGCTTCATCGTCGCGGCGAAGATCGGCGGCGGCATCGTGGCCACGCTGGGGGCCATGCGCGTCTCCGAGGAGGTCGACGCGATGGACGTGATGGGCGTTCCCTCCATGACCTACCTGATCTCGACCCGCATGCTCGCCGTCCTCTTCATGCTGCCGATCGTCTACCTGGTCGGGCTGGCGGGCGGCCAGGCCGCGTCGTGGATGGCCTCGTTCCTTCGCTTCGGCGACGTCTCCCAGGGCACCTGGGAGTTCGCCTTCTACACGGTGCTCGACCCCATCGACCTCCTGTACTCGGTCACGAAGGGGATGGTGATCTCGTTCGGGGTGATCCTCACGGCGCTGTACTACGGCTACCGGGTGACGGGGGGACCGGTCGAGGTCGGGATCGCGACCGCCCGCTCGATGGCCGTGAACCTGATGGTGGTGACCATCTTGAACATGATGCTCACCTTCATCTTCTGGGGGTTCAACCCGAACCTCCCGGTCGCGTAGGCATGAGCGAGGTCGGCCCGATCGCGAGCCGGGTCGCCGCCGTCGCGGCGGTCGCCGTGGCGACCATGCTCTTCGCGCTGGTCCTGACCAGGGACGGCGATACGTATGAGGTGAACGCCGTCTTCGACGACGTCCGCGGCCTGATCGAGGGCGGCGAGGTGAAGGCCGGCGCCGTGAACGTCGGCACCGTCGAGAACATCACCATCGGCGAGGACGGGCTGCCCGTCGTGACGATGAGCGTGGACGGCGACTTCGTCCTCAGACAGGGTGCGTTCGCCGACCTTCGCGTGGGGTCGAACGTCGGGGCGATCAACCGCTACGTGGACCTGCGCCAGGGCGACGGCGAGGAGGACCTCTCCGACGGCGCGACGCTGGGGCCCAGCCAGACCGACCAGCCGGTTGACCTCGACCTCGCGGTCTCGGCGCTCAACCCGAAGACGCGCGAGGACCTGGGCGAGATCCTCTCCGGGCTCGACCGGGCGACGAAGGGGCGCGGGCCCGACGTGGATCGCGCGCTGCGGCACAGCTCGAAGGCCCTGGCCGAGACCGCGAACGTCCTGGCCCTCGTCGCCGCCGACGAGGAGGCACTCCAGGCCCTCGTGAGCTCGACCTCGAGCGTGTTCGGCGCCCTCGCCCAGAGCCCCGCCGACCTGGGAGCGGCGGCCGAGCAGATCGCGGCCACGCTCGACGTGGCGGCTGCCCGCCAGCTCGAGTTGCGCCGCACCGCGGCCGCGTTCGGCCCTGGGCTGGGGGTGGCGCGCGCGGCCGTCGAGCGCCTGAACGAGGCCGCCCCGAACATCCGCGCGCTGTTGGTGAAGCCACGCCCGGTCGTCGACGAGCTGGTGCCCACGGGCCGGCTGCTGCGACCTGCGCTCGACGCCCTCAAGGTGGTGCTCGCCCAGGCGAGCACGCTGGTCCGCGAGGCCCCGGCCCAGCTGCGGGCACTGAAGCCGGTGCTGGACGCGGCGCCGGCCGTGGTGCGCCGCCTCGAGCCGATCGCCGACGGCCTCAACCCCTTCCTCGACCACCTCCGCGCGCGGATCCCCGAGGTTCTCAACTTCTTCGTCCTCGCCGGCGACGCCACGTCGAACTACGACGCCAACGGGAACATGATCAGGGCGACCGCGATCGACATCCAGTTCCCGCGCCACCCCAACATCATCGGCCCGGCCGACAACGGCCCCGGATCGGTGCAGCGGCCGTTCGACCGGGTCCCCGGGACCGCGGAGGGCGAGCCGTGGACCGACTACGTGGACAGCATGATCGGCGGCGGGCGCGACCCCCGGGACTTCATCACTCCCGGCGAGGAGAGCCCGTGACCGACCTGATGGCGCGGCTTACCGCCGTGACCTGCGCTCTCTTGCTCTTCGCCTCCGTGGCGGTGCTCTACGTCACCTCGAAGGGCGAGGGGGCCGGCGCCGAGGTGAAGGCCGAGTTCGAGGACACGTTCCCGCTTCTGCCGGGCATGCACGTCCGCGTCTACGGCGCCGTGGCCGGCGCCGTGGGAGAGGTCGCGCTGACCGATGAGGGCACGGCGCTCGTGACGATGCAGCTCCACGAGGGAACGGTTCCGCCATCCGAGGACGCCACCGCCGCGATCCGCCAGCAGGACATCACCGGCGACTCCTACGTTTCCCTGGAGCCGGGGAGGGCCGAGGCCGAGCTGGGAGACGAGGTCATCCCGGCCTCCCGGACCCTGATCGCGCCACGTTTCGACGATCTCCTCAACTCCTTCGACGCGGACGTCCGCGAAGGCTTCCAGCTTCTGCTGGTCGAGGTCGGCAAGGCGCTGGAGCGCCGCGGGGACGACGTCAACCGTGCGGCGCTGGCGCTGCGCCCCGGCCTCGAGGCCGCGAACGCCGCACTCGCCGAGGTGCGCTCTCAAAACCAGGTGCTGCGCGAGCTCGTGGTCGACGCCGAGGCCGTCACGGGCCAGGCGGCTGGGCGCTCCCGTGAGCTCGCTGGGCTCGTCGACTCCCTGGCGGTGACCCTGCGGACCACCTCCGACCACTCGCCGGGACTCGACGCGGCGCTCGAGCGCGCCGACGAGGCGGCGACCGTGGCCCGGCCGCTGCTGGCCGAGCTGCGCCGCGCGGCGACGGCGGCCACACCGCTCGCCGAGCGGCTCGCCGTCGCCGCGCCCGACCTGGCGCTCTCGGCGAAGCTGCTCGGACCGTTCGCCCAGGACGCCGCGGCCGCGCTGGACGACATCGGGCCCACGCTCGAGCTCACGCGGCGGCTGATGCGGATGGCCGAGCCGACCCTCGAGGCCGCCCCCACCCGGGTCCTGACCGCGCCGTTCGACCTCGCCGCCGGGGTGGGGACGCTGCTCGAAACCCTGCTCGGGGAGCCGAAGCTGATGAAGGCGCTCTTCGGCGCCGACGCCTACGGAGAGGGCCCGTCCCGGCTCGACGACGTGGGCCTCGGCGCCGTCGCGGTCGATCCCGGCACCGTGCAGGGCTACGGCGCCAACGATCCCGAGCGCCGGTTCCTGCGCGCGGCCCTCGTCTTGAGCTGCGAGTCGTTCGGCGTGCCGATCGAGCCGGGGTGCTTGGCGGACACCCTCGGCCCGCGCCGGGTCGCAGCGGGGAGCGGGACCGCGGCGAACGCACGCGGCACGGCAGGGACCGATGGGGGCGCGGAGCCGGACCCCGATGCCCCGCTGGTGCCGCCGGGCACGCCCTCGCTGCCCCGGCGCCCGCTCGAGACGCTGCGCGATCTGCTCGACCGCGCCGGTGGCGGCCTCGGTGGCCTCCTGGGCCAGCGCCGTGACGGGAACCCTCCGAGCGAGCGGGCTCGGCCCCGCGGCGGCCCGGTAAACGACCTCCTCGACTTCCTGCTGGGGCCGTGAGCGCGAAGGCAAAGGCCCCGGGCCGGCTGCAGCGGACGATCTCCGGCGGCGCGCGGCGCCTCGAGAGCCACACGACCGCGCTCGGGATCTTCGTGGCGCTGGTCGGCGCGCTGCTCGCCTACGTCGCGTGGATCTCGGTCAACGGCGTGCCGTTCCAGGACCGCTACCTGTTGAAGGCCGTCGTGCCCGCCAGCTCGCCGATTCTGAAGGGCGGCGACGCGGTGCGGATCGCGGGCCGCCTGGCAGGCCTCGTCACCGATGTCCAGCCCCACGAGGGCGACGTGCTGGTGGAGATGGAGCTCGAGCCGGGTTTCGCGCCCGTCGGCGAGGACGCGAGCACCAACGTGCGCGTGAAGTCATTGATCTACCTCACCTATCTGGAGATCTACCCCGGCGATCTCGCCGACCCGATGCCCGAGGGCGGGACCATCCCGGTCGAGCGAAGCGGCTCGGGGGTGGACCTGCTCGAGGTGGTCGAGCTCTTCGACCGCAAGGCGCGCGAGAGCCTCTCCGGCGCCGTCTACAACGCAGGCCTCGGGGTCGCCGGCCGGGGCGCCGAGCTGAACGTGGCCCTGAAGGATCTCGCGCCCGCGACCGAGGACCTGCGCGACCAGCTCGAGGCGGCGACGAGCACGCCCGGCGCAATCCGCCGGAGCCTGCGGGGAGCCGGCGCCGCGACCGATGCCGTGCAGGGCAACGCTCCCGGCGACGTGGCCGGGCTCATCGTGGGCGGGGAAGCCGTCGTCGGCGCCCTGGCGAGCCAGGCCGGCCCGCTCGGCGAGACGATCGACCTGCTGCGCCCCGTATCCGACGAGCTGATCGCCACCGCGCCGGAGGCCCGCCGCCTGCTGGCCGAGGTGACCGAGCTCTCCCGGATCCTTGAGCCGGCGGTCGCCGACCTCCAGCGCGCGCTGCCGGACGTTCTCCGGGTGCTCGCGCTCGGCGACGTCTTCCGGATCGAGACCGCGCGCCTGACCTCGGTGATGAACCCGGTCCTGCGGGCGGCCGGGCCAGTCTTGCGCGAGCTGCGCCCGGTCGTCGCATCGATCGAGCCGCTGCTGGAGGTCCTGGACGTGCTGGTGGAGCGCGTCGCGCCCTACGAGGGGGAGATCCGAGCCGCCAGCGAGGGCTTGATCTCGGCAACCAAAACGCGCTACCCCGGCGGGACCGCCCCGGACACCTCCGCGCTTCGCTTCGCTCCGATCTTCACCTGCCACCGGCCGCGGGACCCCTACCCGGAGCCCGGCGAGACCGCGACCCATTCGCAGTCATGCTGAGTCGCGGCGGGACATCACGCTCGAGGCTGCCGCGCGCCGGCAGCGTCGCGGCGAAGCGCCTGCTGGGCATCATCGTGCTCGCCGGCGCCTGCGCCTTCATCGTCCTCGCGGTCACGCGGCCCTCGCCCTTCTCCCAGGCGCGCACGTTCCTCGCCGAATTCGACAGCGCGCAGGGGATCGGCCGCGTGGATCGCGACATCCGGGTCGCGGGCACAAACGTGGGGCACATCGGCGAGGTCACCCGCGTCGACGACGACGTGGTTGTCGAGCTGGTCATCGAAAACGATCTGCGGATCGGGGACGACGCACGCGCCGAGCTTCGTCCGCACACGCTCTTCGAGGGCTCCGCCTTCATCGACCTGCATCCGGGCAGTCCCAGCGCCCCGAGCCTCAAGGACGGCGCCACGATCGAGCGCTCGCGCACCGAGGTCTACGTCTCGCTCGACGAGGCGTTGCGCGTCCTGCACAAGCCCACGCGCGAGGCGCTGAGGGACCTCGCCGAAACCGGCGCCGCGACCCTGCGGCCCCAGGCCATCGACGGCCTTCAGCGCACGCTGGCGGCTGCGCCCGAGCTGACCGCGAACACGGGGCCCGTCATGCGAGCCCTGCGCGGGCCCGAGGGTGACGAGCTGGCGGGAGCGATCCAGGGCCTGGCGAAGACGACGCGGGCGGTCGCCTCGCGCGAGTCCGACCTGCTTCCCATCGCGCAGCGGGCCCGCGCGACCTTCGGCGCCCTGAACGTCGACGGCGGCGCGCCGCTCGACGCCGCCTTCGAGGCGCTCCCGGGCGTACTCGAGCAGCTCGACGCCGGCGGCGCCCGCCTGCTCGCGGTCATCGACCGCCTCGATACGCTGGCGGTCGACCTCCAGCCCGCGCTGGAACAGCTGCTCCCGCTGCTCCAAGAGCTCCAGCCGGTTCTCCGCGCGGGCACGCCGATCCTGCTTCAGGCGCCGCCGCTGATCGCCGATCTGAGAACCGTGCTGCGGCGCATCGCCGCCGCGGCCCCGCAGTTCCTCGCTCTCGTGGAGGAGATCAAGCCGGGCGCGCGCCTGCTCGACGAGGAGGTCCTTCCCTTCCTGAACGCCGACTCGCGGCTCGGGCTGCCTGCCTACCTCCAGCTGATCTCGGCCTTCACCGCCGCCGACGCCGCGCTTCGCCCTTACCAGACCGAGGCTCAAGGCCCGCTCGGCGAGGGCCATGCGCTGCGCCTCGGCGCCTACTTCGACCCGAACTACTTCAGCGGCGGGTCCCCGTTCCCCCGCCGCGCCCGGGAGGCGATCAGGTGAGGGACCTGATTGCGCTGCCGGGCCGCGTGGCGCGGTTCTGTTGGGGGTTCGTCAACCCCACTCGCACCGCCGGGCGGGTCCCACTGGGCCGGTTCACGATCGTCACCGCGCTGCTCGCCGCCCTGATCTTCATCGGGTACACGATGACCAAGAAGTCGCTGCCGCTGCCGTGGTCGGCCGACGGGTACGAGATCGAGGTCGTCTTCCCGGACGCCCGCGGCCTCGACCGGGTCGACGATCCGGGCGCCGCGGTGGCCGGGACGCCGTTCGGACGCGTGACGGACGTGGTCTACGAGAGCGGCCGAGCGGTCGCGACACTCACCCTCTCGGGGGACGTCCGGGGCAAGGTCTTCAACGACGCGACGGCGACCATCCGGCCCGGGAGCGCCATCCAGAACCTCGTCGTCAACGTGGACCCGGGCACGCCGGAGGCGGGCGAGCTGGGGGACGGCGAGCGGATCGAGGCCGCCAGCACCGACACGTTCATCCCGATCGACGACCTCACGTCAGTCCTCGACGCCGACACGCGGGCCTACGCCCAGATCGTCGTGACCGAGGCCGAGCGCGCGCTCGTCGGGCGCGAGAACGAGCTGCGGGAGGGCCTCGACGAGCTGGGCACCCTGACCGAGACGGCCGTCCCGGTCACCCGTGCGCTGCGGACGCGCCGGGCGCTCCTCACGCGCCTCGTCGGCAACCTCGAGGTCGTCGCGCAGACCCTCGGCGACCGCCAGGTCCAGCTCGCCGAGACGATCGACACGGGGGCCCGGACGCTGGAGGTGACCGCCGCGCACGAGCTCGACGTGGCCGAGCTGACACGCCGGCTGGGCCCGACGCTGGTGGCGGCCGAGGGCGCTCTGCGCGCCGTCAACCGACTCACGGTGCCGCTGCTGGTAGCCCTCGACGAGCTGGGGCCCTCCGCGCCCCTGCTCGCGAGCGGGTTCGCCGCCACCCGCGAGCTGATCCCACGCACCGCCGCCCTCACGGAGACCTTCGAAGGGCTCATCCGCGACGGCTCGCATCCGCTCGACCTGCTCGTGGAGGGGACGGTGGGCCTGCGCCGGCGCCTCGCCGCAAACGTACCGATCGCCGGCGACCTCACCGCGCTCGCCAGGAGGCTCAACCGCTACAAGGGCGGCCTCGCACAGCTCGCCGACACGCTCAGCGGGGCGCTCTCGGTAAACGACAACGGCGGCACCTACGGGCAGGTCGACGTGCTCGAGATCGAGCAGATGAAGCCCGAGAACTTCGGGCTCCCGGCGCGCGCCGCGCGCAGCTCGGGCGGCGATCCGTCCCAGCTCGAGACGCTGCTGGCGAGGGCGCTCGAGCAGGCCTGCCTGGACGGCAGCGGGGCGGCCTGTGCGCTTCGCCTGCGCTCGCCCGAGCTTCCACCGGTGGACGGCGCCCGGGAGGAGGGGCCCTAGATGGACCATCGCATCCCCAGGCTCGGCCTCTTCTTCACCGTCCTCTGCGCAATCGGCGCGCTGCTCACGTTCATCTACCTGAACGAGGCGTTCGAAGGGCCCAGCCCGCTGGGCGCGGTGACCGGCGAGCCCTACACGCTGGAGGCGGCGTTCGACGACGCGGAGGCGCTGCCCTCCAAGCAGCCGGTGCTCGTGCGCGGAGTCCAGGTGGGCAAGGTCACGACGGTGGACTTCGTCAAGGAGGAGTCGAAGGCCGTGGTCTTCTTCACGGTCGACGACGAGTTCGCACCCGTCTACGCGGACGCGAGCGCCGTGGTCGGCGAGAGGACGCTGCTCGGCGATCCCTACGTCAACCTCGACCCGGGCACCGCGGGAGCCGAGGCGCTTGCCTCCGGCGGGGAGGTCGAGGCGCTCGACAGCGTCGACTTCGACGAGGGCCTCGACTTCCTCGGCGCGAGGGGGCGCGGGCACGTCCGCTCGACCATCTCGACCCTCGACGAGGCCACCCAGGCCGACGACGCGGGGGTGAGGCTGAACGGGACGGTCGCCAACCTCGCGCGGACGGTGCGCAACCTGCGCGCGGTGACCAGGGCCCTCGAGGGGCAGGAGGACGAGATCGCCGGGCTCACCCGCGACGGTGCCCTCGTCCTCGAGGAGCTCGGCAGCCGCGAGGCGGCGCTGCGCTCGATCGTGGGATCGGGCCGGGTGGCCCTCGAGGCCGTCGCCTCCGGGCGCGCGTCGTTCGAGCAGGGGCTCGGAGAGTTGCCGCCGCTGCTGGAGGAGACGCGCGAGCTGTTGGTGCAGGCGCGGCCGCTGATCGCGGACGCGAGGCCGGTGGTGACGGGGCTGCGCCGCGGCGCCCCGGATCTGGTGTCGATCCTGAGCGAGGTCGGGCCGCTCAGCGGGGACGCGATCGACGCCATCGCGGGCCTCGCCGGCATCCCCTCGCTGCGAAAGACGCTCGAGCTCGTGACCCTGCTGCGCCAGGTCGCCCCCAAGCTGGCACCTGCGGCGCGCAACCTGGTCGGAGGGCTCCGCTATACCGCTCCCAGGGCGGGGGGGATCGCCTCGTTCTTCGCCAACATGGCCAGCGCCACGGCCCACGGAGACAGCACGGGCAGGTGGGCGCGCTTCGCGATCCTCTTCGAGCCCGGCGAGATGAACGACGCTCCCACGCCCGCTGTCTGCGCCCCGGAGGACGATGTCCCGGTCAACGACGGCTTCTGCAAGAACGCCTATCCCGAGCCCAACGACGCGCTCGACCCCGAGCCCTACGAGCCCGGCTCCTACCCGCGGGTGCAGCCGTTCGACCCTCCGGGGCCCAACGGCGGCCCCTAGACCGATGACGAGCGAGCCGGCGCCTAAGCCGTCCTAACCCCGAGATGTGAAGACAGCTCGGGCTCATCTCACCGTTCCCATCTTGCGGGCCCCGAAGACTATGTCTGCCGGCACCCTGCCCTTGGTCAGGCGCCCGGTGTGGGCGCGGTCGGTG
>JBPCKC010000071.1:0-45995 GCA_051004675.1 Solirubrobacterales bacterium | reverse complement strand
CCCAATACGCCCGGCGATGGCCCCCCACCCCCCCTGCGCCCCCCCGCGGGGCTCGCCGTCGCCCTCCGAGCCCTCGTCGCGAAATAGGAGCAGCCAGAGGCCGGCGGTGGCGAGCACCGCGGCGGCGAGCGCTGCGACGCGTCTCAGCACGATCGTGCGCCGGCGCGTTGCCTCGCGCCTGGACGCGAGCTCGGCCCGCGGCTTTTCGGGGTCGGGGCCCTCCATGGGGCCGATTATCACCGCGCGCGTATTCTCAGGCGGTGACTTCCGAGACCATGGTCATGAAGTTCGGCGGCACCTCGGTCGCCGGCGCGGACGACATCAAGCGCGCCGCCGGGCGAATCGCGGCCGCGCGCGAGGCCGGCATGCGGGTCGTCGCCGTGCTCTCCGCGCGCGGGCAGACCACCGACGAGCTGGTCGCGATGGCGCAGGAGGTCTCCGAGCGCCCCGAGCCGCGCGAGATGGACATGCTGCTGTCGGTCGGCGAGCGCATCTCGTGCGCCCTGTGCGCGATGGCGATCCACGACCTCGGCCACCGTGCGATCTCGCTCACGGGATCGCAGGCAGGCATCGTCACCGACTCCTCCCACACGAAGGCGAGGATCCTCGACGTGCGCGCCGATCGGATCCGCCAGGCGCTCGACGAGGACAAGGTGGTGCTCGTGGCGGGGTTCCAGGGGGTCTCCGGCTCGAGCCACGACGTGACGACGCTCGGCCGTGGCGGCTCGGACACGACGGCCGTGGCGATCGCCGCCGCGCTCGAGGCCTCCGTGTGCGAGATCTACACGGACGTGGCCGGCGTTTTTACCGCCGACCCCCGAATCGTCTCCGATGCGCGCAAGCTGCCGGTCGTCTCGTTCGAGGAGATGCTGGAGATGGCGGCCTCGGGCGCAAAGGTCCTGCAGCTTCGCTCGGTCGAGTACGCGCGGAACCATGACGTGCGGATGCACTGCCGCAGCTCGTTCGAGGACGGCGCCGGTACCCTCGTGGTGGCAGAGGACGAGACTTTGGAACGCCCACTGGTAACAGCCGTCGCGCACTCCACCGAGGAGTCGCGCGTGACCATCACGGGCCTGCGCGACGAGCCCGGCGTCGCCGGGCGGATCTTCGGCGCGCTCGCCGACGCCAACGTGAACGTGGACATGATCATCCAGAACGAGCCCGTGGAGGCCGATCGCGGGGCCGACCTCTCGTTCACGGTCGGCCGCGACGACCTCCAGATGGCTCTGGACACCATCGGCGGCCTCGACGCCGGGGAGGCGATCTCGACCGACGACGCGATCGGCAAGGTCTCGATCGTCGGCGCCGGCATGCGCAGCCACCCGGGCGTCGCCGCGAAGGTCTTTCAGGTCCTGGGCGCCAACGAGATCAACATCGAGATGATCTCCACGTCCCCGATCAAGATCTCCTGCGTGATCTCCGCCGAGCGCGTGCCGGACGCCGTGCGGGCGCTCCACGAGGCCTTCGAGCTGGGAGCCGATGCGGTCCGGAAGGAAGACCCGACCGGTGTCGAACATCGTCCCAAGGTCTCGCCGTGAGCTATCGCGTGGGCATCCTGGGCGCCACGGGCGCCGTTGGCTCCACGATCCTCGAGGTCCTGGCCGAGCGCGACTTCCCGGTCTCGGAGTTGGTGCCGTTGGCCTCTGCGCGCTCCGCCGGCAAGCGGGTGGCGTTCGGCGACGACGAGGTTGAGGTCCGCGAGCTCGGCGACGATTCGATCCAGGAGCTCGACCTCGTGCTCTCGTCAGCGGGCGGCTCCGTCAGCTCGGAGTGGGCGCCGCGGATCATCGACGCGGGCGCCGTGGTCGTCGACAACACCTCCTTCTTTCGCATGCACGAGAACGTGCCCCTCGTCATCCCCGAGGTCAACCCCGGCGCGGCAGCGGATCACCAGGGTCTCGTGGCGAACCCCAACTGCACGACGATGCAGATGGTGGTCGCGCTCGCGCCGATCCACCGGGCGGCCGGCATCGAGCGCCTGGTCGTCTCGACCTACCAGTCGGTCTCCGGCACCGGCCGCAACGCGATCGAGGAGCTGCGGCGCCAGTCGCGTGCGGTGCTCGACGGCGAGGGGGCGGCGGCTGAGGTCTTCCCGCACCAGGTCGCGTTCAACGTGCTCCCGCAGGTAGAGACCTTCCAGGCGGGCGACGACTACACGACCGAGGAGCGCAAGGTCATGGCCGAGACGCGCAAGATCCTGGGCGTCTCCGAGGACGAGCTGCGGATCTCTGCCACGTGCGTTCGGGTGCCCGTGGTCACCGGCCACTCGGAGTCGGTGAACGTCCAGACCCGCGAGGCGCTGGGGCCCGAGGAGTGCCGCGAGCTGCTCGCCGAGGCGCCGGGCGTGATCGTCGTCGACTCGCCCGGCGACGGCGTGTACCCGATGGCGATCGACGCGGCCGGGCAGGACGAGGTGCTGGTCGGCCGGATCAGGCGTGACCCCTCCCACGAGCGTTGCCTGAACCTCTGGATCGTCGGGGACAACCTCCGCAAGGGGGCTGCCACCAACGCGGTCCAGGTGGCCGAGCTTCTGCATGAGCGCGACCTCGTACGGGTGCCCGAGCGCGCGGCCGCGTTGACCGCCTGATCTACGATCCGCGCCCCTTGATGAGGCGCCCTGCGACTTGATCGGCGCGTACGGAAGCCTGCTCGGGCTCGTCGCGGCGTCGGTCGTGGTCGGGCTCGCCGTGCTGTCGCTGGCGGGCAGGCGCGAGCCGTCCTGGCAGGCGGCGCCGCTGGGGCTCGCGACGCTGCTGGTAGGGGCGGGGATCGCCGCGAACGCCGCGCCCGGCATCGCCCCGGTCGCGCTCGCGCTCGCGGCGCTGACCGTCGCCTCGCTGGTCCTGCTTGTGATCCGGCGTCCCGCGGGCCTCGGCCCGTTCCTGCCGGCCGCCCTGCCCGCGGCCCTCGTGGCCGTCCTCCTCGCCTCCCTGCCGTTCATCGCGGCCGGGCGGGTCGGAATCCTGGGGGTCGGCCTCGTCAACGACGACATGGCCTCGCACCTGCTGATGTCGTCGTGGCTCGCCGAGGGCTACTCGCCGAAGCCTGTGTTGATCGACCAGGGCTATCCGCTCGGCCCGCACGCGCTGGTCGCCGGGCTGGCCGAGATCCTGGGCGCCCGGCAGATCGACGTCTTCGCGGGCTTCGCCCTGGCGATCCCCGCGCTCACGGCCATGGCCGCCTTCGGCGCGCTCGACCGCCTGGGGTTCGCCTGGAGAACGCTCGCCGCGACGGCGACGGCGCTTCCCTATCTCGTCGCCGCATACCTCGCCCAAGAGGCGTTCAAGGAGCCGGCGATGGCGCTCTTCCTGTTGGCCTTCGCGCTCTGGCTGCCCCGGGTGGAGCGCGCCCGCGACGGGGTCGTGCTCGGCGTCCTCGCCGCCGGGACGCTCTACGTCTACAGCTTCCCGGGACTCGCCTGGCTCGTCGGCACCGCCGCGGTCTGGGGTGCCGTCGAGCTGGTGCGCCGCCGGGGCGAGGGCTCCACGCGAGCACTGGCGCGCCGGGCGCTGGGTCCCGCCGCCGTGGCGCTGCTTGTGGCCGTGGCCCTGGTCGTCCTCGACCTCGACCGCCTGCGCGACTTCGCCGACTTCCGCGCCCTCGACGCCGACCGCGCCAACGAGGGCGGACTTGGCAACCTGCGCGGGCACATCTCTCCGCTCGAGGCGCTGGGCGTCTGGCCGACGGGCGAGTTCCGCTTGAGCGCGGGCGCCGGCAGCCTCCCGGCCGCAGCCTTTTACGCCGGATCGGCCCTCGCGCTCCTCGCGCTCGCGCTCGGTCTCCCGCGCTGGATCCGCACCCACGGCTGGTCGGTCCCGGCGGCGCTCGCCGCTGCGATTGCGGTCTACGTCGCGACCCGCGGCTACGGCACGGTCTACACGTCGGCCAAGGCGCTGGCGGTCGCCTCGTCCCTGATCACGCTGCTCGCCCTGGGTGGGCTGGTGGCGGACGGCGGCTGGCGCCGCCTGGTCGCCGGCCTGCTCGTCGCAGGCGCCCTTCTCTCGAGCTTCCTCGTGCTTCGCCAGGCGCCGGTCGGGCCCGAGGACCACATGGACGAGCTCGCCGAGTTCAGGCCGATCGTCGAGGGCGAGCCGGTGCTGTTTCTCGGGCGCGACAACTTCGTCCTGTACTCGCTGCGCGGATCGAAGCCTTTCACGCACGTTCGGAACTTCTATGACCCCTACTTCGTGAAGCCGAACTTCGAGCTGGAGGACGTGGCGTCGAAGTTCGACTTCGACTCGGTCGAGGCGGAGAAGCTCGATCGGTTTCCGTACGTGATCACGACCCGGGCGGCGTACGCGAGCGGCCCCCCGGTCTCCTATGTGCCCGTGAGGGACACGGACTCGTACATCCTCTGGCGCGCGGGGGCCGTTGGCGCGCGGACCCCCGCGGAGACCGGGGCGGAGCCGACCGGGCCGCTTCGGTGTGAGCGCCCTCAACAGCGGTCCGCCGGCGCCGTGGCGGCACCGAAATACACGGACCGGCAGGAGGCCTCGGCCTGGTCGCCCTCGGCGACGATCGAGGACAACTCTCCGGCGAGCATCGAGCTGGAGCTCCCCGCAGGCAGCTTCCACATCTCCCTTCAGTACGACGCCACGCGGCCGCTGACCCTCACCGCGCCCGGCTTCGAGGCCACGCTGCCCGGCAACCTGGACTACCGGGGCACGGCGCCGTTCTGGCCCGCCGGCACCGTGCGGTTGGAGGGGCCGAGCAAGCTGAGGGTCGAGGCGAGCGTGGAGGAGCCACCGCCCGTGGCCAGGCTGTTGCGCGCGAACTCGGTCGCTCACCTCGGTGCGATCGCGGCGACCAGCGCGTCGGGCGGCTACGTGCAGGCGGAGGCGCCGTATCCGGGGGCGGGTCAGTCGCGCGGGCTGGTCGACTGCGGCGACACGGCCGACTGGGTAAGCGCCCGGTAGCTCCCGTATAAGGGCTTGAATGGAGATCGGGTTCGGAGAGGCTCTGCTGATCGTCGGGGCGCTGCTCACGGTCGTGGCGGCCCTGTCGGGGTTCATGCGCGGCACCGTCCTCTCCGCGTCGGTGCTCTCGATCGTCCTTGGCATCGTCCTGGCCGAGGCCGGGGTGGTGGAGGTGGACGTCTCGGACGCGGGCGTCCTCGAGCTGATCGAGCTGGCGCTGATCCTGACCCTGATCTCCGACGGGCTCGTCGTCGAGCGCGAGCTGCTCAGCCGCCACTGGGGGCCGACGGCGAGGGCCCTGGTGATCGCGATGCCGGTGACGCTGGCGCTGCTGGCCGTGGGGGCCAAGGTGCTGTTTCCGGACTTGAGCTGGGCCGAGGCCTTCCTGCTCGGGGCGGTCCTGGCGCCGACCGACCCGGTCGTCACCTCAACCGTCGTGACCGCTCAGCGCGTCCCGGAGAGGATCCGGCATACGCTCAACCTCGAATCGGGCCTGAACGATGGCCTTGCCCTTCCGTTCGTGCTCTTCTTCCTGGTCCTCGCGAGCCCCGGTGGAGACGCCGGTCAGGAAGCGCTCGAGCTGACCGGCGAGGCGGCGTTCGGCGCCCTCGTCGGCGTCGTCCTGGGGATCGCGGGCGGGCGATTGCACCAGCGAGTTCCGGGCGGCGGGATCACCCACCGCTACGAGGGGATCTACGCGATCGGGATCGGCCTGGCGGCGTTCGGCCTCGCCGACGTGACGTTCGGCAACGGCCTCGTGGCGGCGTTCGTGGCGGCGATCGCGCTCGGGGCCTCCGAGCACAAGATCACCCATCGGTTCGCCGACTTCTCCGAGAACGTCTCGACGATCTTCCAGGTGCTCACGTTCTTCGTCTTCGGCGCGATCATCGTCGCCACGGGGTTCGGCGAGTCGATCCTGGCCCTGGCAGCCTTCATCCCGTTTGCGCTGCTCGTCGCCAGGCCGGCGGCGGTGATGGGGGCGCTCGCCGGCAGCGGGCTGCCTCGTCCGCACAAGCTGTTCATCGCCTGGTTCGGTCCGAAGGGGGTGGCGTCGATGCTGTTCGCGCTGCTGGTCCTCGACGGCAACGTCGCCAACGGCTCGCTCGTCTTCGACGTCGCCGCGTTCGTGATCCTCGCCTCGATCCTCGCCCACGGCCTCACCGACACGGTCGGGGCCAGCTGGATCGAGCGACGGATGACGCGGCGCTAGGGCTATTCGGCGAGCTCGGCGACGACCGCGCGGGCCGTCTCCTCGTCGACGTCGGTGAACTTCATGTAGAGGTTCACCGCGTCCTTGGTGTTGCCGAGCATCGCCGCTTGCTCCACCTCGGGCGGGACGGGCGGAACTTCGCTCAGGTCGAACTCCTCAGTCACGGGCGGGAAAGCTTACGCGGGAACGGTGCCCGCGAGGCGATCGCCGACCCAGTCCGTGGAGGCGATGTGCTTCGCCATGCCGAGCTCCTTGGGCTCGAAGCCCAGGGCCAGGCCGACGAGCTGCGGGAGGTGCAGGACCGCGATGCCGAGGTCGCGGCCGACCACCTTCTCGGCCTCGGGCTGCTGCATGTCCAGGTTGAGATGGCAGAGCGGGCACGGCGTGACGAGGCAGTCCGCGCCGGCGTCGAGCGCGTCGCCGAGATGCGTCCCGGCCTGGCGCAGGGAGGTCTCGCGGTTCATGGTGATGACCGGAAAGCCGCAGCACTTACGCGCGCCGTCGTACTCCACGACCTGGCCGCCCAGGGTCTCGATCACGCGCTCGAGGTAGAGGTCGCGGTCGGGATGCTCCTCGTAGCCCAGGCGATGCTTGGGCCGGATGATGTAGCAGCCGTAGAACGGGCCCACTCGCAGCCCGGTGAGCGGCCGCTTCACCCTCGACTTCAGCGTCTCGAGGCCGATGTCCTCAACCAGCACCCAGAGGAAGTTCTTGTTGGTGAAGCCGTTCTTGTCCTTCTCGTAGCTGAGCCCTTCCGCCGACAGCACCTCGTTGATGTGCGCCCGGTAGGCCGAGTCGGCGTCCAGGCGCTGCTTGCACTCCGACTGGGCGCCCTGGCAGGTGGAGCAGATGTTCATCATCGCCAGGCCCGTGGACTGCGCCAGCGCGAAAGTGCGGGCGTTCAGCGAGTCGGCCAGCTCCTGGTTGTGCTCGGCGATGACGCCGGCGCCACAGCAGTTCGCGCGGTCGAGGGTGACGAGCTCGATCCCCAGCCGTTCGGCGACGAGGGCCATCGAGCCGTGCAGCTCGGGGGTGAATCCCCGCGAGACGCAGCCCGGCCAGTAGGCGAGCTTCATTGTTCTGCTCCTTCGCCGGCGCTCGAGGCGGCGGCGCTGGGCTCGCTCGGGAGATCAGGCGGCTGATCGTCGCCCTCATCGCCGGCGATGTAGAGGTTCAGTTCCTCCGAGTGGTCCTCGGCGTGCTCGAAGATCCGCTTGACATGGTCCTGCGCGTCCCCGGGCAGCTTCGGGTGGACCCCGGGGATGAGCTTGGAGAGCGAGCGCATCTTGCCCGTCCGGATGCCGCGGACCGCGGTCGGGATCGAGGTCAGGAGGCCCTTGATCGCGGCGGGGCGCGGGATGAGCTTGCCCATCACGCCGGGCGCGAAGGATTCCTGGAGAAGCAGCGACTCGTCCAGCGTTCCCTTCTTCTCGATGATCTTCACGAAGGCGTGCTCGTGGTTTCGCCCGTTGTTGCGGTCGTGGATCTCGTGCTCGTCGGCCGCCGCCCTGCGCAGGCGCATGATCTGGTCCATCGGCGCGACCCCCTTCGGGCAGGCGTCGATGCACGCGAAGCAGTGGGTGCAGTCGTAGATCCCGTGCTCGTCTTGGGAGAGGTCCCACAGGCGCTCGAACCCCTGGCCGTCGCGGGGGTCGCCGACGAAGCGGTACGCCTTCGCGAGCGCGGCAGGCCCGATGAACTCCGGATCCGCCTCCATTGCAAGGCAGGACGACACGCAGGCCCCGCACTGGATACACGCCATCGTCTGGGTGATGTCGATCATCGACTCCGGCGGAACGACGTGCTCGCGCTCGAGCTGCGCCTCCTCCTCCGCGTCGGGCAGCAGCCAGGGCGTTACCCGGCGGACCTTCGCCCAGTGCGTGGACTCCATGTCGGTCACCAGGTCCTTGATCACGGGCATGTTGCCCATGGGCTCGACCGTGATCGGCTCATCGGCTGCGCCTCGCCGCGCCGCCTCGTCCTGGGCCTCCTGAAGCTGGGTCTTGCATGCGAGGGCCGACTGGCCGTTGATCTTCACGCCGCACGAGCCGCAGATCGCCGCGCGGCAGGAGCACCGAACGGCCAGAGATCCGTCCTTGTCGGAGCGCGCGTGCAGCAGCCCGTCGAGCACCGAGAGCGTCTGCTCGAGATCCACCTCGAAGTCCTCCCAGTAGGTCCCCTTGGGCTCGCCGTCGGCGTTGACCGCCTCCGGCTGGTACCTGCGAACCCTGAGCGTGTAGACCGCCATGCGTCCCTGACCCTAGTAGGTGCGCTCCGCCGGCTGCCACTGCGTGATCGACACGTCGGAGTAGGAGATGTCCGGCTCGGCGCCGTTCGCCTTCAGGTTGATGTGCTTCAGCCACTCGTCGTCGTTGCGGTCTGCGAAGTCGGTGCGGGTGTGCGCGCCCCGGCTCTCCGTGCGGTGGAGGGCGGCGACACACGTGCACTCGGCGTTGTCGAGCATGAACTCCAGCTCGATCGCCGCCAGCAGGTCCTGGTTGAAGATCGCGGAGTGGTCGTCGATGTAGACGCTCTGGACCTCCTCCTTCAGGCGCTTGACCTCCTCGAGCGCCGACTGGATGCCCTCGGCATCTCGGAACACCCCGAGGTGGCGATCCATCGCGACGCTCATCTCGTGGCGGATCTGCGCCACGCGGCGCCCCCCGTCGTCGGCGCCCCGCCCGAGGATCGCGCCGAGACGAGCGTTCTCGTCGGCGAGCACGGACCGCGGGACGAGTGGGCGCTCGACTGTCTTCGCACGGGCCGCGGCATGCTCGCCCGAGCGGCGGCCGAAGATCAGCGTGTCGAGCAGCGAGTTGGCGCCCAGCCGGTTGCCGCCATGAACGGAGACGCAGGCCACCTCGCCCGCGGCGTACAGGCCGGGGATGGAGGTCGCGCCGTGGACGTCGGTGCGTACGCCGCCCATCATGTAGTGGTTGCCCGGCTTGATGTGGATCGGCTCGCGGGTGATGTCCACCCCCGCGAAGTCGCGGCCGACCAGCACGATCTCGCGCAGCGCCTCGTGGATCCGCTTGCGTGGGACCACCGTGACGTCGAGGGCGACGGTGCCGTCGGGGAACCCGCGGCCCTCGTCGATCTCGGTCTGCTCGGCACGCGAGACGACGTCGCGCGAGGCCAGCTCCATCTTGTTCGGGGCATAGCGCTCCATGAACCGCTCGCCCTTGGCGTTCAGCAGGTGCGCTCCCTCGCCACGCGCGCCTTCGGTGATGAGGAAGCCCTTGCGGGCGAGCGTGGTGGGGTGGTACTGGACCATCTCCATGTCCATCAGCTCCGCCCCGGCGCGGTACGCCATCGCGATCCCGTCGCCGGTGCAGATCAGCGCGTTCGTGGTCGGTCGCCAGATCTGTCCGTTGCCGCCGGTGGCGAGGATCACGTTCTTGGCCTCGAAGACCTCCATCGAGCCGTCGCGGATGTTCCGCAGCACGGCGCCGATGCACCTTCCCTCGCCGTCGATCGCCAGCCCGGTGGTGAACCACTCCTCGTAGCGGTTGACGGCGTTCGAGAAGCGCATGAGCTGTTCGTAGAGAACATGCATGATCGCCTGGCCCGTGATGTCGGCGACGTAGAAGGTGCGCGCCTGCGACGCTCCGCCGAAGGCCCGCGTCCCGAGCTTCCCCTCCTCGTTACGGTGGAACGGCACGCCGAGGTGCTCAAGATGGACGACCTCCTCCGGCGCCTCGCGACACATGATCTCGATCGCGTCCTGGTCGCCCAGGTAGTCGGAGCCCTTCACCGTGTCGAACGCGTGCGACTCCCACGAGTCGCCGGGGTCGAGCGCCGCGTTGATCCCGCCCTGCGCGGCGTTTGAATGCGAGCGGACCGGATGGACCTTCGAGACGATGCCCACCGAGACGCCGGCCTCGGCCGCCGCGAGAGCTGCGCGCTGGCCGGCGAGACCGGCGCCGATTACGAGGACGTCGTGGCGAGGCATGCCGCGCGAGAGTCTATGAAACACCACCGGCGCCATACCCGGCGATCCGGGCCAGCGCCTCGTCGGGGCTCATGCCGGTGCGCCGCAGGAACCGAACGACCGTCAGCTCGGCCTCGGTCGCAGGCGTCTCGAGGTCGCGCTCGCCGAGCAGTACCCCAGGGGTCACCTCGAGGACCTCAGCGACGTCGATATAGGCGTTGAGCGGAGGGTTCGCCAGCCCGCGCTCCATTCGCGAGACGAGCCCGGCCGAATAGCCGGTCCCGTCGACCTTCCTCGCGCGCATGGCGACCTCGCCCTGCTTGAGCTCCAGGTCCTCGCGCAGACGGCGGATGCGCCTGCCGATCAGCTTCGTGTAATCCGTCTGGCGGAGGGCGCCCGGAACCAGCTCCACCGGCCGGTTGCGCGAGTCGAAGGCCTGCCGGGTCGTGGCCCCGAAGGTCTGATAGTCGGTCCGATGGCGCCCCACGCTTCGAAGAGCGACCAGGGCGCGAGATTCGCCCCCTTTTCGGGTTCGCGCTCGGGCTCAGGTTCGGGGCCTCGCTCGGCTGAGGGCGTTCACCTGGGCCACGGACGTCCACCTGCCCGCTCGGGTGGTGACCTCTCGCGGAAGGCTCTCCATTACTGATACTTGCTTTCACGGGGTGACGCCGGTCGCCACGGGGTGAATGGGCTTGTCAGTAATGGATAGGGCTTGAGAGTGCGCATGGGGGGTGGGCATGGGGGTGGGCTTGAGCGTGCGGATGGGGGACGGGCTTGAGCGGGGGTCCTGGAGGGCGCATCCTCGCCCGCTGGAGAGTGGCGGCCTGGAGCCACACCCGCGGGGACGGCCCCCCCGATGAGACGCGCCAGCCCGCGCTACACAGCTTGCTGCGGCCCGCCGCGCTCGCGCAGCTTGTGGATCATCGCCTTGCGGTACTCGCGGTTCAGCTCGCCGATTACCTTGATCGAGATGTGCTGGGGGCAGACCTCCTGGCACTCGCCGGTGTTGGTGCAGGCGCCGAACCCCTCGTCGTCGTGCTGGCGAACCATGCTGCGGGAGCGATGGAAGCGCTCGGGTTCGCCCTGTGGCAGGAGGTTGAGGTGCGTGACCTTGGCGCCGGTGAAGAGCATCCCCGACCCGTTGGGGCAGGCGGCGACGCAGGCGCCGCAGCCGATGCAGATGGCCGCGTCCATCGAGGCCTCCTGGATCTCGGGGTGGATGGGGTTGGCGTTCGGCTCCGGCTTCGGGCCGGCGTTGACGGAGATGTATCCGCCCGCCTCGATCACGCGGTCGAGCGCCGAGCGGTCGACGATCAGGTCGCGCAGGACCGGGAAGGTGCTGCTGCGAAACGGTTCGACCGTGATCTCTCCGCCGTCCACGAAGTCGCGCATGTAGACCTGGCAGCTCGTGACCTGCCTTGGGCCGTGGGGGAGGCCGTCGATCGTGAGCGAGCACGCGCCGCAGATGCCCTCCCGGCAGTCGTGGTCGAAGGCGACGGGCCGCTTCCCCTCGGCGACAAGGCGGTCGTTCAAGACGTCGAGCAGCTCGAGGAACGAGGCATCGGAGTCGATGTCGTCGATCTCGTGGCGCTCAAACCGGCCCTCCGCCTCCGCGTTCTCCTGACGCCAGATGTTCAAAACGAGCCTCATTTGTAGCTCCTCGTAACGGGGGTAACGAACTCGAACGAGAGCGGCTCGGCCTGCAGCTCGGGCTCGCCCTCCTCGCCCTTCCACTCCCAGACCTGGGTCCTGGCGAAGTTCTCGTCATCGCGGATCGCCTCTCCCTCATCGGTCTGATGCTCCTCGCGAAGGTGGCATCCACAGGACTCGTCCCTCGCGAGCGCGTCCCGGCACATCAGCTCCGCGAGCTCGAGGAAGTCCGCGATCCGGCCCGCGTACTCGAGCGTCTGGTTGATCCCTGCGTCTCCTGGCTCGATCTTCAGATCGCTCCAGAAGGCGCCGCGCAGCTCGCGGACCTTCGCGAGCGCCGCGTTCAGCCCGTCCGCGTTGCGGGTGATCCCGCAGTTATCGAGCATGACCTCGCCGAGCTCGCGGTGGAAGACCGTTTGGGGCGTGGTGCCGCCGACGCCCAGCATGCGCTCGATTCGCTCTCGCACGTCGCGTTCGGCCGCGTCGAAGGCGGGATGGGAGGGATCCACCTGGCCGGAGACGCCGCCCAGCCAGTTCGTGACCGTGTGCGGGGCGATGAAGGACCCGTCAGCCAGGCACTGCATCATCGCGCTGGCCCCGAGTCGGTTCGCGCCGTGGTCTGAGAAGTTCGCCTCGCCGATCGCGAACAGGCCGGGGATCGTGGTCTGAAGCTCGTAGTCGACCCAGAGCCCGCCCATGGAGTAGTGGGGGGCGGGGTAGATCATCATCGGCTCCTGCCAGGGAGAGGAGCCGGTGATGCGCTCGTACATCTCGAACAGGTTCCCATAGCGCTCCTCGATGACGTGCGCCCCGCGCTCGGCGATGGCGTCGCGGAAGTCGAGGTACACGGCGCGGCCGGTCGGGCCGACCCCGAGCCCCTCGTCGCAGGCGATCTTCGCCGCGCGGGAAGCGACGTCGCGCGGTACGAGGTTGCCGAAGCGCGGGTAGCGCTCCTCGAGGTAGTAGTAGCGCTCCGCCTCGGGGATGTCGTTTGCGCCACGCTGCTCGTCGGCGTCGCGCGGGACCCATACCCGCCCGTCGTTTCGAAGCGACTCGGACATCAGGGTCAGCTTCGACTGGTAGTGGCCCGTGGCGGGGATCGAGGTGGGATGGATCTGCGTGAAGCACGGGTTCGCCATCGCGGCGCCGCGGCGGTGGGCGCGCCAGGCCGCGGTGACGTTGCACCCCATCGCGTTGGTCGAGAGGAAGTAGACGTTGCAGTAGCCGCCGGAGGCGAGGACGACGGCGTCGGCGGCGTGGCGCTCGATCTCGCCCGTCACGAGGTTGCGGGCGATGATGCCGCGCGCCTGCCCGTCGACCACCACGACGTCCAGCATCTCGTGACGGTTGTGGACCGTCGCCCGGCGCTCCGATACCTGGCGCTGGAGCGCCGAGTACGCGCCCAGCAGCAGCTGCTGACCGGTCTGCCCGCGGCAGTAGAAGGTGCGCTCCACCAGCACCCCGCCGAACGAGCGGGTAGCGAGCAGGCCGCCGTACTCGCGGTTGAACGGCACGCCCTGGGCGACAGCCTGGTCGATGATGTTCGTCGAGGTCTCGGCGAGCCGCCATACGTTCGCCTCCCGCGCACGGAAGTCGCCGCCCTTCATCGTGTCGACGAACAGGCGGCGGATCGAGTCGCCCTCGTTGGCGTAGTCCTTCGTCGCGTTGATGCCGCCCTGGGCGGCGATCGAGTGCGCCCGCCGCGCTGAGTCTTGGAAGCAGAAGCAGTCCACCTTGTAGCCCTGCCCCGCGAGCGTCGCCGCCGCGCTGGCGCCGGCGAGACCGGTGCCGACCACGATCACCGTGTGCTCGCCGCGCTGGCGTGGGCCGACGAGACGGTGGGCGTCGAGCCAGTTGTGCCACTTGTCCTGGATCGGCCCTTCGGGGATGCGGGAGTCGAGGGTGATGCTCATGCCGGCGCCTCCAGGATCCCGGTCCAAAAAGCGAGGGGGACCGCGGCAAAGCCGACCGCGATCGCCACCGCCAGGAAGTTCGAGCTGCGCCGGATCGTCGGATTGCGGTTGGGCTTGTCCCAGCCCGCCGTCTGCGTCGTGCTCCAGATCCCGTGGCGCAGGTGCAGGCCGAGGACGATCGAGACTCCCACGTAGACCGCCACGAACAGGGGGTTCTGGAACGCCTCGTAGAGGTTCCGGTAGACGGCCCCCTCGATGTACTCGTCGGAGTTGATTGTGCCCGTCGTGAACTGGAGGATGTGGAAGACGATGAAGGCCAGCAGGAACAGGCCGCCGGGAAGCATCGTCCGCGACGAGAACGAGCGCGCGATCCGCTTGGCGTTGTTGCCGGCGGGCCTGGCCGCGGCGTTTCGCTTCGACAGCTGCACCACGCCGACCACGTGGAGGACGAGCGCCACGATCAGGATCGCGCGAACCGCCCAGAGGATCCCGCTGCGCGGGACCACCGGGTCGCCGACCGTGCGCAGGAACTCGGCGTAGCTGTCGATCGGGGCGCCGCCGGCGTCGGCGCCCTGGAAGGCCTTCAGGTTCCCCAGAACGTGCAGCAGGACGTAGGCGGCCAGGATGCCCCCCGAGATCGCGACGATCACCTTCTTGCCGATCGAGGAGCGCCAGACCTCGCGCAGCCAGGCCCCCCTCGTGGGCGCCGCGCCGGGATCGGCGGGCATCGTCGCCGGTGCGCTCATCGCCGCCATCCTATGTCGCCAGGGAACTCGAGCCGGGCGCTCAGCCGTCGGCCAGGGCGTTGCGAAGCGCCCGCCCGACCTGCTCGGCGGTGATGACGCCCCGCAGACGCCCGTCAGCGTCCACCGCGGGGAGGCCACCGAGGCGCCGGAGCTGATCGTTCCCCAGCAGGCTCTCGATCGGCGCATCCAGCGAGACGCCGAGCGCCTCGTCGCCACCGCCGGCGCCGGCACCGCCACCGGCGGTGAGGAATTCGTTGACGAGGGCCGTGCTGCGCCGGCCCTCGGGGACCGCGTCGGCAGCGCCGCGATGAATCAGGCCCGTGAGGCGCTGCGCGGTGTCCACCACCGGGAACCATGGCCAGCGGTAGCGCAGGAAGAACTCCTCCAGGGCACGCTCGACGCTGGTGCCCTCCGGGATTGCGACCGGCTCGGCATCCATCACGTCGGCGACCGTTATTCCCTCGATCCGTTTTGTCAGCTCGGTCTGCGCGACGGCGCCGCGGGCTGCCGAGCCGAGGATGAAGCCCACGAGAGCTAGCCAGATGCCGCTGATCACCTCCTCCTCGACGACCAGGAGATAGATGCCGAGGCCCATGAACACGTAGGCGAACCCCTGGCCCATCGTCGCGGCGATCCTCGTCGCCCTGGCGCGGTCGCCCGTGAGCCGCCAGGCGGCGGCGCGGGCGATCCGCCCGCCGTCGAGCGGGAACGCCGGGATGAGGTTGAAGGCGAGGACGAACACGTTCACTACCGTGACCCACGCGAGCACGGCGAGCGCGCCCGAGAGCCCCGCCTCGCCGTCGAAGCGCAAGGCGTCCCAGAACCCCTCGCCGCCGATCGCGAAACCCGCCCCGAGGCATCCCGCGGCGATGACGAGCGTCACCACCGGCCCGGCCACGGCGATGCGAAACTCGGCGCCGGGCGAGTCGGTGTCGCGGCTCATCCGCGCGACTCCACCGAACAGCCACAGGGTGATTCCGGTGATCCCGATGCCCTCGCGCAGCGCAACCACCGCGTGTCCCAGCTCGTGCAGGAGGATCGAGCCGAAGAACGCCAGCGCGCTGATCACCGCCAGTACGTAGGGCCCCACCGCATCCTGGTCGGTCCCGAGTACGTCCTTGAAGAACCCCGACAGCGAGATGATCACCAGGAACAGGACGAGGAACCAGGAGTAATCCACTCCGACCCGGATGCCGCGGAACGTGAACAGCTCGATAGCGCTGCGTGTGGGCATGCCGCTGATCGTAGGGTGGGCGCTCGTTGGCCTTCGCCCAAGGGGCTTGAGGATCACCTAGATTTCGGCGCCGATGGCCTCGAGCGCGACTGCCTATCTCGACCAGGAGTGGCTGCGTGAGCTCGTCACCGATCTCGCCGGGATTGAGCGTGAGAGCGGTTCGCCTGGCGAGCTTGAGGCGGCGGAATGGGTCGCGGCTCGCCTGGGCGAGCACGGAGCCGTGGCGGCGATCGAGACCGAGCGCCAGCACAGCACCTACTGGTGGCCCCTGGGCCTGGCCGGGCTTGCCGGCGCGCTCGCGGGGGGGACTTCGCTTCGGGGCCATCGCGCGGCGGGCTTCGTGCTCGGGTCCGCCGCAGCCTACGCGGCCGCGACCGACATGCCCCCGGGGCGCCGCCTGCTGCGCCAGATCCTGCCGAAGGGCAACGCCTCGAACGTGGTCGCCTTCGCCGGCGCCCCCGACGCGGAGCGCACGGTCGTCCTCGTCGCCCACCACGACGCGGCACACTCGGGCCTGGTCTTCGATCCCCGGATCCCCGAGCTCGCCGACCGGGCGGGGCTGATCGAGGACGCCAGCACCAGCCCGCCGCTCATGTGGCCGATCATCGGCGGCCCCGCAGGCGTCGCGCTCGGTTCGCTGATCGGCAGCCGTCTGCTCACCCGGGCGGGGGCCGTGGTCTCCGCCGGCTTCGCGGCGGCCATGGTCGACATCGGCCTCCGGGCGGTGGTGCCCGGCGCGAACGACAACGCGACCGGCGTCGCCGTGCTGGTGGCCCTCGCCCGCGCCCTCGCGGAGCGTCCGACCGAGCGCACGCGGGTCATGCTCGTCTCCACCTCCGAGGAGGACCTGTGCCAGGGCATGGAGGCGTTCGGACGCCGGCACTTTCCGGAGCTTCCAGTCGAGTCCACGTTCATCATGAGCGTGGACACCGTCGGCTCGCCGCACCTGTGCGTGCTGCGAGGGGAGGGGATGCGGGGGATGCGCGAGTACCCTCAGCGCTCGCTCGCACTGGTGGACCGGCTCGCCGACGAGCTCGGAATCCATCTCTACCCCGGCCTTCGCCTCCGCAACGCCACGGACGGGTGCATCCCCCTCGCCCACGGCTACGAGTGCGCGTCACTCGCCTCCGTCACAGCCCTCAAGCAGCCGGCCAACTACCACTGGCCCACCGACGTGCCCGAGAACGTGGACTACGCCACCGTGGCCGACGCGGCGCGCCTCGCCGAGGCGCTCGTGCGTCGCCTCGACGACCACTGGCTCGACTGAACCGCCGGGAGTCCAGACGGGGCTCGGGGCCCCGAACGAGATTTAGGGTCCGACGGGCGCGGTGTAATACTCGGGCCTATGTATGAACGTTTGCTCATAGTCGAGCCGGACGATGCCCAGGCCGACCGTCTCGGCGGCGCCTGGATCACCGTGGCCAACGCCGTCGGGCTCGCCCTCGGCGGAGGCGTCGCGGTGGCGCTGATCGCGGCGCTTACCGGCTAGCTCGCGACCGGCGCGTGCCGGTTGATGATGCGCTCGAAGTCGACGCCCTTCGGCAGGGTGCCGAACGCGCGTCCCCCGTCGCCCTCCAGGCGCGAGGCGCAGAAGGCGTCGGCCACGGCCTCGTCGCCGTAGCGCACCAGCAGCGAGCCCTGTAGGGCGAGGGCCATCCACTCGACGACGCGGCGTGCCCGGGACTCGATGGCGTCCAGATCGCCGAGCTCCTCGCGGAGCTCGGCGGTGAAGCGGTCCAGGCGAGGCTCTGCGCCTGCGGCCTCGCCCACCTCGGCGAAGAACGCCTCGAGCGCCCTTGGGGATCGCGCCATCCCGCGTAGGACGTCGAGCGCCTGCACGTTGCCAGAGCCCTCCCAGATCGAGGCGAGCGGGCTCTCGCGGTACATCCGGGGCATGCCCGACTCCTCGACGTAGCCGTTGCCGCCAAAGCACTCCAGCGCCTCGACCGCGTGCGAGGGCCCGCGCTTGCAGATCCAGTACTTGAGCACCGCGTTGGAGATGCGCTTGAGCTCCGTGGCCTGCTCGTCGCCGCCGATCGATTCGTCGTAGGCGCGGGCGAGCCGCAGGGAGGAGATCGTCGCCGCCTCCGACTCGATCGCCAGATCGGCGAGCACGTTCTGCATCAGCGGCTGCTCGGAGAGCATCCCGCCGAACGCGGAGCGGTGGGACGTGTGGTTGATCGCGGCCGCCGTGGCGAACCGCATGCCGGCGGCCGACCCGACCGCACAGTCGAGGCGGGTGTGGTTGACCATCTCGATGATCGTCCGGACGCCGGCGCCCTCCTCGCCGACGAGCCGGGCCCAGGCGCCGAGGAACTCCACCTCCGACGAGGCATTGGAGTGATTGCCCAGCTTGTCCTTCAGCCGCTGGAGGCGAATGCCGTTGCGCTCGCCGTCGGGGAGGAAGCGCGGCATCAGCAGGCAGGAGATCCCGCCGTCGGTCTGGGCGAGGACTAGGAACGCGTCGCACATCGGCGCCGAGAGGAACCACTTGTGGCCGGTCACCTCGTACTCCGCGCCGGGCCCGCCGCCGTTCAGCGGGCGGGCGGTCGTGGTGTTGGCGCGAACGTCCGAGCCGCCCTGCTTCTCGGTCATGCCCATCCCGCACAGCGCGCCCTTCTTGTCGATCGCCGGCACCAGGCGCTCGTCGTACTCCAGCGAGCCGAACCGAGGCTCCCACTCGGCCGCCAGCTCCGGCTGGTGGCGCAGCGCGGGAAACACCGAGTAGGTCATCGAGATCGGGCACATCACTCCGGCCTCGACCTGGGTGAGCATCATCGCGGCCGCGCAGCGGGCCACGTGGGCACCGGGGCCGGGTGCGAGCCACGGCGAGGCGTGGATCCCGTGCGACACGCCGATCCGCATCAGCTCGTGCCAGGCGGGGTGGAACTCGACCTCGTCGATGCGGTGCCCGAAGCGGTCGTGGGTGCGTAGCCGCGGCCGGTTCTCGTTCGCCAGGCGGCCGAGCTCGATCACGTCGGGCCGCCCGCAGACGGCGCCCAGCGCGCGCAGCCGCTCCGACGCCCACTCGGCTCCCTCGCGCGTCATCGCTTCGCCGAGGACGGCGTCGGCCTCGAAGACGTTGTAGCCCTCGAGCGGCGGAGCCTGGTTGAAGACCTCGTGGGTGGGCGAGGTCGGGCGCGGCTCGGTGGTTGCCATCGCGGGGATTCTATGCCCCGCCGATGGCGACGACACCAGGTCGGAACCGGCCGAGGCCGGTTCCCAGTTGACATCCCACCCGGTTTCGGGGTAGGTTCTCCTCGATGGGGGGAAAGGCGCTGGCCGGATGTGCACTCGCAGCGTTCTGCGCGGCTGCGGCCTGGGCCCCTGCGCAAGCGCAGGCGGTCTCCTGCGGGGACACGATCACGACCGATACCACCCTGACCGAGGATCTGGATTGTCCCTCCGGATCTGGCCTCGTCATTGGTGCGCCGGATGTCACCCTCGATCTCGGAGGACACTTCCTGCGCGGCAACGACATTAACGAGAACCCCGACAAGTCCGACACTGGGATCAGGGTCTCCGGGAACTACGACGGCGTCACGATCAAGAACGGCACCGTCCGCGACTTCGACAGGGGCATCTACGGCAGCGACGCCGCCGGTCCCGAGGGGACCCTCTTCTACCTCCGAGTCGCGAACATCGCCGCGACGAGCAACGTGTTCGGCATCGTCCTCTCAAAAGCCGCCAACGGCACCGTCGAGGACACCCAGGCGAACGCCAATACGCAGACCGGAGTTGCGCTGGTGGGAACCGACGGAGTGACGCTCCAAAACATCGAGGCCAGCGCCAACAACGACTCCGGTGTCAGCGGCAATAGCCCCGACAACTTGAACCTCGTCGACTCCACGATCAGCAACAATCGCTATCAGGGCGTGAAGATCGACGGCAACTTCGATCCGGCGCAGGGGAACCGGTACGCCGGAAACACGATCTCCGGAAACGAGATGATCCTGACGGGACACCACGACGCCCACGTCATCAACAACCATGTCACGGGCACCGGACCCTGTCCCGAGTGCCTCGGAGACATCCCCGCAATCGACTTGACCCTTGGCAGCTCGGAGGTGCGCGGGAACGTGGTCACAGACAGCACCGGTACGGGGATCCGACTCACCGGAAGCGCGAGCACGATCGTGGGCGGGAACTCGGTTTTCGATAGCTCCGGCGCCGGCATCAAACTGGGGGCCGAGAACGACGGGAACCACGATATCTACGTGATCCGGAACTCGGTTGGGGACAGCGACGGCCACGGCATCGATTTCGGCTCGGCGCAGGCGTCGGATGCGATTGGCAACGTGGTATTCCGAAGCGGGCAGGACGGGATCCACGCCCAGGGCGCCAACCAAGCATTGGTTCGGGATAATCACATCACCGACACGCAGGACAGCGGCCTGTACGTGCGCGGCGATGACGTCGTCGTCGAGAGCAACATCGTCCTGGGCAGCGGTTACGACGGAATCCGCGCGCACGCAGAAGACCGGGGCTTCGTCGGTTCCAACACGGTGCTCGACAGCGGGCACATCGGGCTGTCTGTGATCAGGCCACCCTCCGACGGTCTCGTTCAAAACCTTTCCGTGGACTACAACGTCGTGAAGCGAACCGGAGACGTTGGGATCTCCTTCGCGGACACGGTGCAGGTCGGGGCCGAGCGGAACGTCGTTCGTGCGAGCGGAGGCTCCGGAATCGACGCCAGCGACGCGACGAGCCCCCACCTCATATACAACGTCGTGGGCGCGAGCGGAGCTGCCGGCATCGAAGCGGTGAACGCGGATGACGCCTACATCGGAGGCAGCAGTGTCTCCGGCAGCGACGGCCACGGGATCCATCTAGCCGGCAGCGTGAACGACCCACTTGACGATGCGGAGCTCAGCCTCAACAAGACGCGTACCAACGCGGCCGACGGGATTCACATCGGCTCGAACGTGACCGGGGCCAAGCTGACCGTCAACGAGTCGAGCGGCAACGGGCAGAGCGGCTACTTCGTGGGAGATGCCGACGCGACGGTGTTCGGAGCAGAGAACAGCGCGACCGGTAACGCGCTCGACGGCTTTCTGGTGTCCCCGCTGGCGACGGGTGGGCGGATCCGCGGCGCGCGGGCGAGTTGGAACCTCGACGACGGGCTGGATGTCCAGAGCTCCAGCTTTACCGTCCGCGAGAACCGCGCGGTCGAAAACCGCAGACTTGGGATCCGCTCCCTCGGGATCGATGGGGGCGACAACGAGGCTGAGGACAACGGGAGCCGCAAGCAGTGCCTGGGGGTTAAGTGCAAGCCCGTGGGCTGATTTCCACCCTGAGTCTGGGGCTCGCCGCGTCGGTTGCGACCTTCGGTTTCGTGGATCGCGCGGCGGCGATCGGGTGCGGCGCCAGCGTCAAGCACGACGTGGTCCTTCACGAGGACTTGAGTTGCTCCGGGTCGGACGGACTCGTCGTCACCCGTGACGATGTGACGGTTGACCTCAACGGTCATGAGATCCGGGGCGACGGCTCGGGCAGGGGGATCGCCACCGCCGCGGGCTCTACCTTCTCCGGTCACCTGCGGATCACGAGCTCGAAAGCCGGCGGCACGATACGCGAATTCAACAAGGGCATCGAGCTGATCGGCGCGGCCCATTCGACGGTTGAAAAGGCACGGCTCGAGAGCAATGGAACGGGGATCGAGATTAGGCCCGAAGATCGCAACAAGGACATCGTCGTGCGGGGCGTGAAGGTGCTCGGTAGCTCCGGCACCGGCCTCGACGCTTTTTTGGGGTCGAACCTCACGGTCCGAGAGAGTCGCTTTGTGGGCAACGAGAGCGGGATCTCCCTGGGGTACTTCGACGAATCGATCCTGAAGGAGAACGTCGTGCTCGCGAGCGGCGGGGCGGGAGTGACCGTCGGGGTGAGCGATGGAGTCGAGATCGCCTCAAACTCCATTTTCGGGACCGGAGGCATAGGCATCGACGCGACGCAGGTGGATGGGACCGGGCTCACGGTGACGGACAACGATGTGCGCCACACCCATGCGACAGGCATCGCGCTGGACGCCCAGGAGGGGCCGTTCTCGATCAGGAAGAACAGGGTCCGCGATGCCTCCGGGCACGGGGTCGAGGTCACCGGAGTCGAATCCGGTCAGGTTCGGCTCAACAACGTCGCCTACAGCTTTGGCGATGGGATTCGCGTCCTCGATACGCAGGCGGTCGTGGCCCAGAACGCCGCAACTGAGAATCGCGGCGTCGGCATTCGCAGCCAGGGCATCGACGGTCAAGGGAACTACGCCTCCGGCAACGGAGACGAGGACTGCCTTGGCGTCGAGTGTCCGGCTTCCTAGCCGCGGAGCTGCACGCGCGTCCTCCGAGCTCACCGCCGAGCCGCTCAAGTCTGCGCCCCGGTGGTCGTGCTGAATCTCCCCGTGGCGATGTCAGTGCGCTCTTCCCGTAGGGTGCCGCCCTCCGACCACCGAAAGGCATCGCCTCCGTGAGCAAGATCAAGGTCGCCAACCCCATCGTCGAGCTCGACGGCGACGAGATGACCCGGATCATCTGGGCCTTCATCAAGGAGCAGCTGATCCTGCCCTACGTGGACGTCGAGCTCGACTACTACGACCTCGGGATCGAGAGCCGCGACGCCACGAACGACCAGATCACGGTCGACGCCGCCAACGCGATCAAGAAGCACGGGGTGGGGGTCAAGTGCGCGACGATCACGCCCGACGAGGCGCGGGTCGAGGAGTTCGGCCTCAAAGAGATGTACCGCTCGCCCAACGGCACGATCCGCAACATCCTCGGCGGGGTGATCTTCCGCGAGCCGATCGTGATCTCGAACATCCCGCGGCTGGTCCCCGGCTGGACGAAGCCGATCATCATCGGCCGTCACGCGTTCGGCGACCAGTACCGGGCGAGCGACACGCTGATCCCCGGCGAGGGCAAGCTGACGCTCAACTTCACTCCCACCGACGGCTCGGATCCGATCGAGATCGACGTCTTCGACTTCCCGGAGGGAGGCGGCGTGGCGATGGCGATGTACAACCTGGACGAGTCGATCCGCGACTTCGCCCGCGCCTCGCTGCGCTACGGCCTCGATCGCGAGGTCCCGGTCTACCTGTCGACCAAGAACACGATCATGAAGACCTACGACGGGCGCTTCAAGGACCTCTTCCAGGAGATCTTCGACGCCGAGTTCAAGGCCGACTTCGACGCCAAGGGCCTGACCTACGAGCACCGCCTGATCGACGACATGGTCGCCGCTGCGCTGAAGTGGGAGGGCGGCTACGTGTGGGCCTGCAAGAACTACGACGGCGATGTCCAGTCCGACACCGTCGCCCAGGGCTTCGGCTCGCTCGGGCTGATGACGAGCGTGCTGATGACCCCTGACGGCAAGACCGTCGAGGCCGAGGCCGCGCACGGAACGGTCACTCGTCATTACCGCGAGCACGAGAAGGGCAACCCCACGTCGACCAACCCGATCGCCTCGATCTTCGCCTGGACCCGAGCCCTGGCGGCGCGGGGCCGCATGGACGAGACCCCCGACGTGACGGAATTCGCCGAGACCCTTGAGCGCGTGTGCGTCGAGACGGTCGAGAGCGGGAAGATGACCAAGGACCTGGCGCTGCTCGTCGGAGGCGACCAGGACTTCCAAACGACGCAGGAGTTCCTCGCGTCGATCGACGAGAACCTTCAAGAGGAGATGACTGACTAGATGAGCTCACCCGTGAACGTCACCGTCACCGGCGCCGCCGGGCAGATCGGCTACGCGCTGCTGTTCCGGATCGCGGCGGGCGAGATGCTCGGCCCCGACACGCCGGTCCGCCTGCGCCTGCTGGAGATCCCGGACGCCGTCAAGGCGGCGGAGGGCACCGCGATGGAGCTCGACGACTGCGCCCTTCCGCTGCTGGCCGGGATCGACATCCACGACGACCCGAAGGCCGCCTTCGACGGCGCCAACGTCGGCCTGCTCGTCGGCGCGCGCCCGCGGGGGCCGGGAATGGAGCGCTCGGACCTGCTCGAGGCCAACGGCGGCATCTTCAAGCCCCAGGGCGAGGCGATCAACGAAGGCGCGGCGGATGACATCAAGGTGCTCGTCGTGGGCAATCCGGCGAACACGAACGCGCTGATCGCGATGGCGAACGCGCCCGACGTGCCGAACGAGCGCTTCACCGCCATGGTCCGCCTCGACCACAACCGCGCGATCGCGCAGCTCGCCAACAAGCTCGCCGTCGCTGTCTCCGACGTCACCAACCTGACCGTGTGGGGAAACCACTCGACGACGCAGGTGCCCGACCTCGGCAACTGCCAGGTGAAGGGCGAGTCCGCGTGGGTCGCCGTTGACGACGATGAGTGGATCTTCGAAGAGTTCATCCCGACCGTGGCCAAGCGCGGCGCCGCGATCATCGATGCCCGGGGCGCCTCCAGCGCGGCCTCCGCCGCCAACGCGGCGATCGACCACGTCCACGACTGGGTGCTCGGCACGCCGGAGGGAGACTGGGTCTCGATGGGCGTCCCCGCCGACGGCTCCTACGACATCCCTGAGGGGATCATCTCCGGGTTCCCGTGCACGTGCGCGAACGGGGACTACGAGATCGTGCAGGACCTCCGGATCGGCGACGCCATCCGCGAGCGCATCGACGCGACGGTGGCGGAGCTCCAAGAGGAGCGCGACGCCGTGGCCGGGCTCGGCCTTCTCGGCTAGTCAGACGCTCTGACGAGCGTCTCGCAGCGGACCGCACGGTCGCCGCGACCGGCGACCGCGACGTCGGCGAGCGATGAGCCGCAGTTCAGGACGTCCCTACCGCGGCCGCCGCGCAGGCGGTCCGCGCCCCGGCCGCCGCTGATCGTGTCAGCGCCGCGGCCGGCGGTGACCACGTCGTTCCCCCGCCCGGCGGTGATCCGGTCGGCTCCGCGCCCGCCCCTCAGGCGGTCCCCACCTCGTCCGCCGCTGACACGGTCGCGGCTCGCCTTCGCGCAGACGCGATCGGCCCCGCCCATGGCCCCGATCCGGTCGGCGGCCTTGCGTCCAGCGATGACGTCGCCGCGGTCGGTGCCGGCGGTCCGCCTGGTCACCGCCGTCAACGTCGACTCGGCGCCCAGGCAGCGTGGGAACGGCCAGACGCCATTCGTGAGCTTGACGTTAAAGAAGCCCTGAAAGCCGTCGGAGTACCAGATCTCGCCGCGCTCGGGAGCGAACGAGGGGCTCGACATCGCCCAGTTGCTGGCGGGAAACCCGGGGGTGACCCTGGGGCCGATGGGGGCGTTGAAGTAGGCGATCTCGCGCGGGTGCTCCGGGTCGCGGATGTCGAACACGCGCAGCCCGGAGAGGATCATCGAGCAGGCGACGATCCCCGGGTCGACGCGCCGGGGGACGTTGCAGTAGTGCCCGGCGTAGCCTTGGAGCGGCTGCTCGGCTCCCGGGTCGCCGCTGATCTCGTCGAAGTTCTCCGGCTGGTGGACCTCGAGGCGCATGTTCGAGACGACCCTGGGGCTCGTCTCGTCGGAGATGTCGATCATCCGCGCCGCGCCCACCGCGTCGAGTGTCCCGAACTCGTCGATCTCCATCACATACTCCTTGCCGTCGATCTCGACCGGGATCGCGTTCTGGGGGATGCTCATTGAATCCCAGGTGAGCCGCGCGACCTCGGTCACCTGCGGGAGGGGGACGCGATCCTGGATCTCCGACGTGTCGAGGATGATCAGGCCCGAGCCCGTCCCGGCGAGGTAGGCGCGGTCGCCGCCCTGTCCGATCGAGAGGCCGTGCGAGTCGTAGTTTCCGGCCCATAGCGGGATCGGCAGCGCCGGGTTGGTTATGTCCAGGGCGAACAGTGTCTGGCTGCCGGGGGAGGCGGAGTAGAAGGTCCTGCCGTCCGGCGACATCCCGCTCTCGTGCCCCAGGACGCCGACCGGGGTCGTGGAGCGCAGGACCGGATGCCGGCAGTCGGCGGAGATGTCGTAGATGTCGACCATGCCGGGGTAGGTGGCGGGGCCGCCCATCACCGCGGCGAGAAGGCCGCGCTCGGAGCTCACGACGATGGTCTCGTGCGGCGAGAGCATGGCCGGCGTCACCAGTCGCTCGGTGAGGGCCGGGTTGGCGGGATCGGACATGTCGAGCACGTTGACCCCCGCCTCGAGGTCGATCAGGTTCGTGGGCGCCAGCAGGGTGGAGTCGAAGTAGGCGCACTCACGGCCGGAGGCGTCCACGTAGCGCTCCACCTTGAACCCGCCGACGGTGCCCACCACCGGGTTGGGGGTCGTGTAGGAGCCGACCAGCTCCGAGTTGCACGTGTAGCCCTCGGCGGCGCGGCCGCTCTCGTGATCAGACGCGGGGACGCGACCCTGGATATCGGTCTCCGGGCGCGAGCCAGGGCCACAGCCGCCTTGCGGGGTCGCTTCGAGCGGGGGCTCGGGCGCGCGCTTGGACTGAAGCGGGGGGACCTCCTGAAACGGCGCCCACTTCGCGGGCTCCGCGGGCGCACCGGGCAGGTCCATGGGATCAGCCGCGACCTGCCCCACGGGCCCGGCCGCGAGGAGGACAAAGGTCAGGCCGACCCAGGCGAACCGCACCCGGTCGATCCTAGTGTCCAGATGCCGGCGGCGCGCCAGTCGTCAGCCGGGGTCGGCAAACTCGGCCGGCTGCTTCGTCATCGCGGCGGTGACTGCTGCGATCTGGTTCGGCGAGCCGAGCAGCTCGCGCTGGAGCTGCTCTTCGAGGGCCAGCGACTCCTCCGAGCGGGAGCGCGCCGATTCGTTGAGCAGGCTCTTGCCGCGTCGGATCGCGTCGGGGCTGTGGGCGGCGATGTCCCGGGCGAGCTCGTGAGCCGCGGCCAGCGGGTCACCGGCGATCCGTGTCACAAGGCCGATGCGCAGGGCTTCCTCGGCCTCGACGAAGCGGCCGGTGAAGACGAGCTCCTTCGCCACGTCCAGCCCGACGAGGGTCGGGAGCGTCTGAGTAAGCCCCATATCCGGGATCAGCCCGTACTTGACCTCCATCACCGAGATGCGCGTGTCGGGGCCGGCCACGCGGATGTCGGGCCCGAGCGCGAGCTGGGCGCCGCCCCCGATGCAGTTGCCGTGCAGCGCGGCGATCACCGGGACCTCGAGGCGCTGCCAGTTGTAGGTGATGCGCTGCGCCATGTTCGCGGCATCGCCGTCACGATGGCCGAAGATCTCCTCCATCCGTGACGGCTCCGCCGCAAAGCTGGGGAAGTCAAGGCCCGAGCAGAAGCTGGCCCCCTCGCCGGAGATGACGACGGCACGGATGTCACTGCGCGTGGCGAGCTCGCCCGCGGCGGCGTCGAGGGAGGCGAACATCTCCCAGTCCAGCGCGTTGTGCTTGTCCTCCCGCGTCAGGCGCACGTCGGCCACGCGGGCCTCGTAGGTGATGCGGACGCGGTCGGGGCTCATGCGCCTCGAACGATGCCTTCCCCCGAGGGCGTGTGCTCACATCTAGGCGTCAGGTCCCTCCTCGCAGTTCGAGACGCTGTCGCCGTGGCGCCCGCCGTCGCAGAAATCTGTGTCGCTCTGTCCGTCGATCAGGTCGTTGCCGTCGTTCCCGAAGATGTCGTCGTCGTTGCCGTTGCCCTCCAGCCGGTCGGCGCCGACCCCGCCCTTGAGCAGGTCCTTGCCGTCACTTGGCAGGTCGTCGATCCCGTCATCGCCGTCGAGACTGTCCGCGGTAGCACCGCCGCTGACCATGTCGTTCCCCGACCCGCCCCTAGCTCCGTCGGCGCCGGCGCCGGTGCAGATGCGGTCGTTTCCACCGGCGCCGTCCACGGAATCGCCACCGCCCTTGGTGACGATCACGTCATTGCCGGGGGTGCCGGTGACCTCGTTGGGGCCGTCGCCCCTGACGATCGTCGCCGCCTTGCCGAAGCACTTGGGCGTGTTTCCGGCCCCGGTGACCGCGAGCGATCCGCTCAGTACGAGCCCTGCGGTGATGGCCGCGATCGCGATCGAGGCCCGAACGGCGTGTCCCTTGAGCATGTCCTTCTCCCAGCGTTGAGTGCCTGCTGAACCTACCTCGCCGGGGGTCGTGTGTCCAGTGGCCCTACGCTGCGCTGTAGGAGCGGCCGTCCTTCTTGATCCGCCCCTCCTTCTGGAGGTCGCCGAGCACCCGGTACATGTAGTTCGGCTTGATCTTGAGTTGCTTGGCGATCTCGGACGCCGAGATCCCCGGGTTCCCGCCGATCAACTTGACGGCCTGCTCGGAGCGGGTGTTGCGACGGCCGCGCTTGCGCCCGCCCTTCGCCGGCGAGCCCGACCCGCGTGGGCGCCCCGGGCCCCGCCGGCCCTCGCGGCCACCGGTGATGCTGGCGAGCGCGCGCTGGATCTGCGAGCGTTCCGCGTCGAGTTCCTTGAGGCGCTCGCGCAGCAGCTCGGCCGCCTGGTCCACCGTCTTCGAAGCCATCTGTAGGTTCCTTCCTTGAAAGGTGACGAACTGATTGTCACGTCACACTGTGAGTGTGGATGAGAGTAACAGTGTGTGAGTGGGCTATCGGGCGGGGTCGTCTTCCCGCCGGCGAGGGAGGGTGCCGAAAACCGCGTCCCAGAGCGGTGAGGAGACCCCAAACCCGAAGCGGTGGTCCTGGAAGTGGTGGCGCATGTGTTGCTCGCGCAGGCTCTTGCCGAAGTCGCTCTTCGGGACGAAGTGATGCACGTAGTAGTGCGTGTAGTCGTAGACCAGGTAACCCGCGATGAAGCCGCCGAAGACCGGGAATGCCGTCGGCTCGCCGAGGATGAGCCAGAACAGGCCAAAGAACAGGGCAGCCAGCGGGATGCTGGCCCCCGGGGGCATCACCAGGCGCAGCTTGTCGTTGGGGTGATCGTGGTGGACCCCATGAATGATGAAGTGCATGCGGCGCCCGAACGAGTTGTCGGGCTCCCAGTGGAAGAACTTGCGGTGAAGCCAGTATTCGCTGATCGTCCAGATCCCGACCCCGGCTGCGAACAGGAGGATGATCGTGCCGGCGCCCTGCCCGCGATCGGCCCCGAGGTAGACCATCCCGGCGATCACCGGGATGAAGATCAGCGCTGGCACCGACGGATGGATCCTCGAGAAGAAGTCGAGGAACCGGTTCGCGAACAGAGGCGGTGACGCGCTGAGGCGGGCTGAGTGCTCGCTGGCCATCGCGGGCGATTCTAGCTGCCGGCGTAACTCCGCAAAGCCCGCGAATACACGTGGACGGCCCGTGAAGAAACCCGGGCGATTTGCGCGAACGCCCCCGGCGGGCACCGGGCGGGCGTGCTTTAGTCGGAGCCGTGCTCCAGGTCGAACAGCCACCCCCCGAGCTCGCCGCGGCGATCGGCGTGACGGTCGCCGAGGGCAGGCGCCGGCGCAAGAACGGCCGCAGCTGCGAGGACTGCTTCTTCCATCGCCGGATGCTCTGTGCGCTCGCGCTGGACGAGCCGTGTTCGACGTTCCGGGCCGATACGCCGGACGGGCTCGTGCCCCCGCGCCAGCCGGCTCTGTTGCTGCGAGCCTCTGAGCCCGTCTAAAGTCACCCCATGCGGGTCACCGTCCTCGGCAAGTCGCCGTCCTGGCAGGACGCCGGTGGAGCTTGCAGCGGCTACCTGGTCGAGGCGGGCAAGACGGCCCTTCTGCTCGACTGCGGCAACGGCGTCTTCGGCAAGCTCCGCCAGCGCCGCGACTACACGGAGATCGACGCGGTCGCCATCTCCCACCTCCACGCCGACCACTTCCTCGACCTCGTCCCCTACGCCTACGCGCTCACCTACGCCCCGCGTCAGCAGCCGGTGCCCGTCCCGCCGTGGCCGGGGACCGACGATCCAGCCAGGCCGAAGCTGATCGCTCCCCCCGGCGCCGCGGAGACCTTCCGCCGGGTCGTGGGGGCGTGGGGGAACGACGATCTGATCGACAACGCGTTCGAGCTCACCGAGTACGAGACCGGCTCGCGGCCCGAGGTGGGGCCGATGCGGCTGCGCTTCGGCGAGGTGCCGCACTTCACGGAGACCTTTGCCGTCGAGGTCGCCGACGCCGAGAGCGGAGCCCGCTTTACCTTCGGCGCCGACTGCCGTCCCGGTCCGGAGCTGGTCGAGTTCGCCCGCGACACCGACCTGCTGATTGTGGAGGCGACCCTCCCGCGGCCCGAGCGAACCGGCATCAGGGGGCACCTCACCCCGACGGAGGCGGGGGAGCACGCGCGCAGCGCCGCGGCGAAGCGCGTCGTGATAACCCATATCTCCGACGAGCTCGATCAGGTCTGGGCCCGCAAGCAGGCCTCCGAGGCCTTCGGCGCCCCCGTTGAGGTCGCGCGCGAGGGCGCCGTCTACGAGCTGTAGAGCCCGTTTCCCGGGTAAAGGGAATTCAGCTGATTGCGCTTCGCACAGCGGGTATATGCTCAACGTCCGCATCGAACCGAGCTTGGACTCGCAGGAGGAGACCGCTGATGGCAAAGGGAACACGGACCGAGAAGGCATGGGAGGCCGGGCGTTCGGCAGCCGACAACGACTACGTCCGGCGCCTGGTCGACGACGAGGAGCTTCGCCAGAACCTCCAAGACGCCTACCGCTCAGCCAAGAAGGCCTACGGGCGGGTGAACAACGGTCAGCCGGCGAAGCGCCTGATGGACGACAAGAAGATTCATCGCGAGCTGAAGAGCGCGGCCGAGTCGCTGCGTGAGGCGTCGGATCAGCTTCGTGGGAAGGACGAGAGCCACACCGCCCGCAACCTGCTGCTGCTGAGCATCGTGGGCGCGATTCTCGCAGTGGCGCTGTCGGAGGACCTTCGCAAGGCGGTCCTCGACCGCCTCTTCGGCGCCGAAGAGGAGTTCGAGTACACCTCAACCACCACGTCGGAGTCGGCCGGCTGAACGAGTGGAAGCCGGCCGTGGCCGGAGGGCGCCCCGCGCCGAAGCCCAGGCGTTCGCTGAGCGGCGAGAAGGCGGTGCGCATCATCACAGCGATGCGGGAGTCGGTCGCCGAGGTCGGGGTCGTGGGATCCACATTCGAGCGTGTCGCGGCCAAGGCGGACGTCAGCCGAGGCCTCCTGCACTACTACTTCGGCACCAAGGAGCGGCTGCTGGTCGAAGTGGTCCGCCGCGACACCGAGATCCGGATCGAGACCCTCGGGGCGGCGCTGCGCCGGGCCGAGAGCACCGACGCGATCATCGCGGCCTTCTCCGACACGTTCGCGCGCACGCTCACGGACGAGCGCGGTTACGTCTACATGGTCAGCGAGCTGTTCGTGGCCGGCCGTCACAGTCCCGAGCTTCGCCGCCAGCTCGGCGAGCTCTACAGCCGTGCTCGCACGGAGTTCGCAGCGATCCTCCGCCAGAAGGAGCGGGACGGGATCATCAGCATGCGCTTCGACGTCGAGGTCGTCCTCGCGCACCTGTTCGCGGCGGGCGACGGCGCCTCGGTGCAGCTCCTCACGGACCCGTCTCTCAAGCCGGAGGCCGCGGCAAAGGGAAGCTATGCGGTCGCCCGTTTTCTGCTGGGTGACGGATCTCACGCCGCCGCACCCTGAGCGCCTCTACGTTCGGCGCCCCCCCTTGAGCGCCCGGACGGATCGACATTCGATGAGGAAGTCGAGGTGAGGGCGGCCATGCACACCCTCGCCGGCTTCCTGGCGCGTCGCCGCTGGTTCGTCGTCGCGGCCTGGCTCGCGGTTCTCGTGGCCGCGCTGCCGTTCGCCTCCCGCCAGACGGAGGACCTCACCGGCGGGGGCTTCTCAGTGCCTAAAAGCCAGTCGGAGGAGGTCGAGCAGGTGCTCGAGAGCGGCTACGAGGGGGCGCGCGACGGAGCCGTCGCCGTGGTGCTCGAGGCGAGCGGGAAGGCTCCCAGCCCCGGCGCCGCGATCGCACGGATGGAGCAGGCGGTGGCCGAGGCCCCTGGCCTGGAGCTTCCGGCCGGGGCCACCGCGGAGGCCGAGCAGGCGCTGGCCGCCGGCGACATCGCGGTCGTCCCGCTGGAGACCGAGCTGCCCACCGACGCCCAGACAGACGCTGCGGGAGACCTCCGCGAAGCAATCGACCCGGGGACGGCCGCCGACGGGGTTACCGCGTACCTGGCGGGACAGCCCGCCTCGTGGGCCGGGCTCCAGGAGCTCTCGAAGGAGGACCTCGCCAAGGCGGAGGCGATCGGCTTCCCGATCGTCGCGCTGATCCTCCTGGCTGTGTTCGGATCGCTCGCGGCGGCCTCGCTGCCGCTCGTCTTGGGCTTCGTCTCGGTGATCCTCACCGGCGCGGTGATCTTCGCCCTCTCCCAGCAGATGGAGATGTCGGTCTTCGTTACCAACATGGCCTCGATGATCGGGATCGGGGTGGCGGTCGACTACTCGCTCTTCATCCTCGCCCGGTTCCGCGAGGAGGTTCGCGACGGCAAGGGAGCGGCCGAGGCCCGCTCGGAGGCCCTCGCGACCTCTGGCCTCGCGGTCGTCTTCTCGGGGATGGCCGTGGTCATCTCGCTGGCCGGCCTGTTCATGGTCAACAACCAGACCCTGCGCTCGATGGCCCTCGGCGCGATGGTGGTGGTCGCGATCTCGATCCTCGCCGCCGTCGTCCTGCTGCCCGCGTTGATCCGCCTGCTGGGCCATCGCGTCGAGGCGGGTGGCGCGATCTGGTCGGTGATCCTGTTCTTCCGGCGCAGCGTGGTGCATCGCCGCCGCCGGCCGGGCTCCAGCCGCGAGGACGACCTTGGCTTTTGGGAGCGGTGGACGCGCGCGGTGATGGCGCGGCCCTGGCTGTCGATCGGGGTCTCGGCGGGGGTGCTGCTGACGCTGGCGCTGCCCGTCCTCGCCATGGAGACGGGTACGGGCGCGCTGGATCAGTTCCCGCCCGACCACGACGTCGTGGTCGGCAACGAGCTCGCAGGCGAGGCCACCGGCGGCGGAGCGAATCCCGTTCAGCTGCTCATGGACTTCGACGCCGGCGAGCCGGCCGGCGCGGCCAACTCCCGAGCCGCCGAGACCCTGGCCGCCGACGTCGCCGGGGACCGCGGGGTGGCCGCGGTCGCCGATCCCGTGCCCGGTGAGGGCACTGCCCTCGTCTCGGCCACACCGCGGGGGGCCAGCGACTCGGACGCCGCCGCGGCCCTGGTGAAGCGGCTCCGCGGCGAGGTCGTGCCGCGCTCGCCGGCCTCGGAGCGGGCGGAGATCGCGGTCGGTGGCGAGGCCGCGCGGATCGTGGACGTGCGCGATCAGATCGACGGCTCGATGTGGAGGATCATCGCCTTCATCCTCGGCTTCTCGTTCCTGGTCCTGATGCTGATGTTGCGCTCGATCGTGCTGCCGCTGAAGGCGATCCTCATGAACCTGCTGTCGATCGGCGCGGCCTACGGCGTGCTCGTGGTCGTCTTCCAATGGGGCTGGCTGGACGGTTTTCTGGGCTTCGAGTCCACCGGCGCGATCGACACCCTCACGCCGCCGCTGATCCTCGCCGTCGTCTTCGGCCTCTCAATGGACTACGAGGTCTTCCTCCTCTCCCGTATCCGCGAGCGCTACGAGTCGCACGGGGACAACACGCTGGCGGTCGCCGAGGGGCTCTCGGGAAGCGCCCGCACCATCTCCTCCGCCGCGCTCATTATGACCTCGGTCTTCGCCGTCTTCGTCCTCACCGGCGTGCCCTCGATCAAGGAGCTGGGGCTCGGCAACGCGGTCGCGATCGCGCTCGACGCGACCCTGGTGCGCCTGATCCTCGTCCCGGCGGCGATGCAGCTCATGGGGGGCTGGAACTGGTGGCTGCCCGGCTGGTTCGACCGCCTGCTGCCGGACCTCGGGTTCGAGGGGCCGGCGCCGGAGCGCCGCGAACCCACGGCCGATCCCGAGCCCAGCCGGGCCTACTAGCGGCGGGGGAAGGCGCGCGAGAACGCGAGCAGCCCGCGCGGTCCACCGCGCATCCGAAGCCGCCGGGAGATCAGTGCGCGGCGGGGCGGGATCGCGCCCTTCGAGATGTTGATCCAGTCCGCCCAGCTCGCCTGGATCGTGACGTCCGCGTCGGGGGCATGGCCATGCTGGGCGCGGGTCGCGCCGTTCGCGACGATGACGTGCCAGGGATCGGCGTCGGAGAAGTCCCACTGGACCGTCAGCGGCCGGCCGTTCACGGCGTTCGTGTCGGCGGAGTTGGCGACCACGTCGAAGTAGATCTGCTGGATCTCGGGATCCGAGTCCGGGCGCCCGTTGGGCTCGCCCATGACGCCGGCCTCGAGCAGGCGGATCTGACGGGCGGCGATCTCCTCGGCGGGGATGTCGGGATCGACCGGGAGCACGCCCGGCATGTCCTCCATCGGGTAGCCGATGGCCTTCCACTTGGTACGCACCGACCTCAGGCCGAACGCGAAGATGTCCTCCATCTCGAACCCGTAGGCGCGGGTGTACTCGCGGTTGATCCCGTCCGGCGGGACGAACACGGCGAGGGAGTAGGGCATGACCTCCAGCAGCAGCTCGCGGACGGCCGCCTTGCACTCGTCCGACTCGGCGAGGAGCTCCGAGAGCACCTTGACGCCAAAGCCGATGTGGCGCTGCTCGTCGCGCGAGACGTTCGTCATTCCGTCCGAGAACCCGGGCATCGTCCCGGCCTTGGCGAAGTAGTCCTCGATGTAGTGCTGTCCGGGCTGCGCGAGCGTCGCCTCCACGACCAGGTGGTAGAGGGCGATCGCCTGGGCGAACTTCGGGAGCGAGCGGTCGCGGCGAAGCTCGTCGGCCATCGAGTCGAGGCGCGCGAACACGTTGCGGTAGCCCCACCCGAGCTGCGACTCGGTGAACGCCAGCGTCGAGGCGATCTCGTCGCCGGCGCCCAGCACCTCCTTGAAGAAGCGGTGGAAGAAGACGGCGTGGCGGGCCTCGTCGACCTGCTGCGTGGCGAGGAAGTACTTCTGCTCCTCCTTCGGCGCCGCGTCGATGAAGGGGGAGAGGTTGTCGGTGACGGAGTCCTCGCCGAAGAAGAACATCGAGTAGATCCAAAGCGCGGCGTCGCGCTGGAGGTCGCTCAACGCATCCCAGCCCTCGCGGTCCTTGGAAAAGTCGATGTCGTAAGCCGACCAGTTGCCCTTCTCCCAGCGCTTGTAGAGATCCTCGTAGGAGATCTGGCTGGCGAACGACCGCTCGATCCCGTCCTTCTGCGCAACGCTCATCGAAGCCCTTCCTGTTGCCGCTACTCGCTTGGGCGGACTATAACTGACCGATTGGTCAGTTTCGGCGGCACCAGCCGGCCCTTGAGCCGCAGGGCCGGCTCCTCCACCAGGCGCCAGCTCGCGAACGCCATGGGCAGCACGACGGCGGCCGTCAGCCCCGCCACCAGCCACGGCGATCCCGGCCCCAGCGCCAGCACCCAGAGCTGGGAGACGGGGAACGCGTACAGGTAGGTGCCGTAGGAGAGGTCGCCGCGAGCGGCGAGGTCGGGCAGCCGCGGACGACTGGCGAAGCCGAGCCAGAGCACCGCGTAGGAGAACGCGACGGCGAACAGCACGGGGTAGGCGGCCGTCCAGCTGAGCGCCGCGGCCAGCAAGGCGAGCCCGCCGACGGCGACGCCGCGCAACGGCACTGCGCCACGGTTGACGTAGAGCGCGGTGCCGACCAAAAAGAACAGGGCGATCGACTGATGGTCGGGGTTGCCCATCAGCGGCAGCGCCTCGGGCCACAGCCCGGCCACGGCCAGGATTGCCGCCGCCGCGAGGTTGAAGAGCAACCGGCGCCCCAGCAGCCCGACGACGCCCACGGCCGCCACGAACAGGTACATCTTCAGCTCGACCGGGAGGGTCCACAGCGACCCGTTGACGGATGCCGCCCGCGGGTTCGAGCCGAACACGCCCGGCAGGGTGAACTGGAGGTCCAGCAGGCTCGCCCCCCCGACCGCGTAAACGAGGGTCCGCTTGCTGGAGAGGAAGTCCTCGGGGGAGAAGACCGAGACGATGGCGCCCATGAGCACCGTAATCCCGATCGCGATCCACAGCGCGGGATAGATTCGCAGGAGCCTCGCCTCCACGTAGGCGAGCGACCCCCCGCGGCGCTGGTAGCTCTGCGCGACGAGGTAGCCGGAGATCGCGAAGAACATCGCGACCCCGATGCCGGGCAGGCCCATCCGAAACGGCGCCACGTCGCCGATCGCCCGGGAGAGCGCATCGCCCGTGCTGCCGTCGGCGCTGGCGAGGATGAAGCTGTGCCCGACCAGCACCATGAGCGCCCCGATCAGGCGGAGCGAACCGATGTTGTTGCGGCGCGAGTGGTCGGCCGCGGGCTGGGTGGCCTCGGTCGGCATTACAAGCGCCAGAGTTTGACGGATTGGGTCTTTACTCTGGCCCCGATGAGCGAGGCGGAGAGTCCCACGCGGCGGCGCCTGTCGGCGGCCGACCGTCGCTCTGCGATCCTCGCGGCGGCGCTCGAGGTGTTCTCCGAGCGGGGATTCCACGGCGGGTCGCTCGAGGACGTCGCCGCCCGCGGCGGCGTCTCCAAGGCTCTGATCTACGAGCACTTCGACTCCAAGCGCGACCTCGAGCGGGCGCTCTTGGAGATGAACGTCCACGAGCTCCTCGGCCGGGTCACCGCCGCGATCACCGCCGCGAGCTCGGAGGAGGACAGGCTGCGAGCCGGGATCGACGCCTTCCTGGCCTTCGTGGAGGAGAGGCCGGTCGCCTGGCGCCTGCTGTTCCGAAACACCGGCGACCCCGACATCGCCGAGGCGTTCACCCGCCTTCAGCGCGAGGTCAGCGCGACGATCGCGGCCTTGATGGTGGCCAACGCCCCGCGCACGTTCCGCGACGCCGAGCCCGACTTCGAGCAGGCGACCGAGATGATGGCCCAGCAGCTAACCGGAGCCGTCCAGTCGCTGGCAGACTGGTGGGACGACCACCGCGCCGTCCCCCGCGAGCGCGTGCTGGAGCTGGCGATGGACTTCGCCTGGGTCGGCCTCGACCGCCTCGGGCGCGGCGAGCGCTGGGCGCCCCGATAGGGCGGCCGGTCCCCGGGGTTGCGGGATCGGCCTCGCCAGCCGGGGTCAGATCCGCAACCCTCGGCCGGCTTCCGGGGGCTAGTTGCGCTTCGGGCTCGCCCAGTCCTCGTCGAGGCGGGCCGTGAGGAGGTCGCCCAGTTCGTCGGCCGGAACGCGCTCCTGCTCCAGGGTGTCGCGGTCGCGGAGGGTGACGGTGTCGTCGGTGAGGGTCTGGCCGTCAACGGTGACGCCCCAGGGCGTCCCGATCTCGTCCTGGCGGCGGTAGCGCTTGCCGATCGAGCCGCCCTCGTCGAACTCGGCGGGAAGCCGCCGGCGGAGCGAGTCGAAGATCTCGCGCGCGCGCTCGGGCATGCCCTCCTTGGAGACCAGTGGCAGCACCGCCACCTTCACCGGCGCGAGCTTGGGGTGCAGGCGCAGCACGGTGCGCCGGCGGCCCTCGACCTCCTCGGTCTCGTAGGCGTCCACCAGGAACGCGAGCGCGGCCCGATCGGCGCCGGCGGCCGGCTCGACCACGTGGGGGACGTAGCGCTCCCCGCTGGACTGGTCGAAGTACTCCAGCTTCTCGCCGGAGAACTCGGCGTGCTGGCGCAGGTCGAAGTCGCCCCGGTTGGCGATGCCCTCCAGCTCCGACCATCCGATCGGGAACAGGTACTCCACGTCGGAAGTTCCGGACGAGTAGTGGGAGAGCTCGTCGGAGTCGTGTGGGCGCAGCCGCAGCAGCTCGGGCCGGATGCCGAGCTCGACGTACCACTCGAAGCGGGCCTTGGTCCAGTGCTCGAACCACTCCTGCGCCTGATCCGGTGGCGTGAAGTACTCCATCTCCATCTGCTCGAACTCGCGCGTGCGGAAGACGAAGTTGCCCGGCGTGATCTCGTTGCGAAACGACTTGCCCACCTGAGCGATCCCGAACGGCGGTTTCTTGCGCGCGAACTGGAGGACGTTCTTGAAGTTGATGAAGATGCCCTGCGCGGTCTCCGGGCGCAGGTAGGCGACCGATGCGGTGTCGCGCACCGGGCCGACGTTCGTCTCGAACATGAGGTTGAACTCACGAGCGTCGGTGAGCTCGCAATCGGGGCCCTCGCCCGGCGGCTTCGAGGGCTTTTGCGGGCACCGGGCGTCGCCGAGCTTGTCGGCGCGGAACCGCTGGCCGCAGGTCTTGCAATCGACCATGGGGTCGGTGAAGCCCGCGAGATGCCCGCTCGCCTCCCACACCCGAGGGTGCTGGAGGATCGCCGAGTCGAGGGCGACGATGTCGTCGCGGTCGATGAGCATCGCGCGCCACCACTCGGCCTTGATGTTGTTCTTGAGCAGCACGCCGTAGTGGCCGTAGTCGTAGGTCGAGCCCAGCCCGCCGTAGATCTCCGACGACGGGAAGATGAACCCGCGGCGCTTGCAGAGAGCGACGATCTCGTCGAGCTTCACCTCGGGCACGGGGGTGTCCGCGGTCTCGGGCACGCGCTGGAACCTAGCGGCTCGGACCCCCTGCGGCCCCCTGCGATAATCGCGCCCCCTATGCCGATCTACGAGTACCGCTGCGCCAGCGGACACGCCTTCGAGGTGTTTCGCGCCATGGCCGACGAGCCCCTCACCGAGTGCGTGGAGTGCGGCGCGGCGGTCGAGCGCGTCTTCCACCCCATCGCGGTCCACTACAAGGGCTCGGGCTTCTATACGACCGACTACGCCAAGAAGGGCGCGGCGGCCACGGACGGATCGGATTCCTCCTCGAAGTCCGACTCGGACTCGTCGAAGTCGGGCGGCGACTCGAACACGAAATCCGAGAGCTCGAAGAAGGCGGAGACGAAGACCGACTCCGGTAAGTCCTCGAGCTGAGCGGTCGGGATGCCGCTGCGACCGCCCGGGCCTCAGCCCTGGGGGCAGTTGGGCTCGCGCGGGGGGTCCTCGCCGAGGAGCCGGCGGGCGGCCTTCTCGCACTCCTCCGGGGAGACCACAAGGTTGCCCGCGGCCGTCGTGGCCGCCGGCTCGAGGACCGCGCTCTCGCCGCCGCCGATCGCGGCGGCGAAAACGAGCTGGGGCATCGCGAGCGCGCCCATGCTCGACACCATCGCCTTCGGGGCGCTCCAGCCGATGATCGGGCCCTTGATGAGGTTGTAGGGCAGGCGCAGGGGATCGGTCATCCGGCCCTTGATCCCGTCGACTATGAGCTTCTGGAAGCCCGCCCGGTCGACGTCGTTCAGGGAGGGGTCGTCGATCGCGCCGTCCCCGTTGCAGTCCGCGCTCGAGCGCGTGCGGGCGAGGGTGATCGCCTGGAAGCCGTTCAGCGTGTGGGTCCCCTTCTCGAGGTCCAGGCCGAAGGCGCCGCCCGAGATGCTCGAGCACACGGCCTGCTCGAGCTCGACCTCGATGCCCCCGAGCGCGTCGATGAAGCGCCGGAAGCCGTCGAAGTCGATGACCGCGAGTTGGTTGATGTCGATGCCCAGCAGGCCCTCGACCGTCTGGATCGCCAGCTCGGCCCCACCCGAGGCGTAGGCGGAGTTGATCTTCTGCGGTCCCAGCCCGGGGACCTCGGCGAGGGTGTCACGGGGGATCGAGAGCTGGCGGAAGGCGCCGCCGCCGGCGCGGATCAGCATGATCGTGTCGGAGCGAAACGGCGCGTTCTTGCAGCCCGTGCCCGTCGGCTCGCCCCCGATCACGTCCTCGATGCAGGCCTTCGACTCGGCCTCCTCCGGTCCCGCGAAGGCGCCCGAGCGAATGTCGGTGCCCAGCACGAGGATCGTCTGGGGAAAGGCCGCCATCAGCGGGTTGCCGCCCTCGAGCGCGTCCTTGGCGTCGTCGCTCAGCTTGGACTTCTGGATCTGGGCCGAGACCGCGAACGCAACGAAGCTGATCAGGATCCATACCAGCGCCGCGACCCCCACCCACTTGAGGATTCGCACCGCCGTCGAGCGCTGCGGCCCCGCCCCGGGCGCCTTCGGCGCCGCGGGATCGCCCGCCGGCTTCGGCGTCTTTGCGGTCTTCGCACGCAGCCCCGCCAGATCGGGCTTGCGGAATCCGCGGCGAGAGCGGTAGACCTTGTAGTCGGGGCGCTCGGGCGGCCCCCCCTCGTTCTCAGGCGACATGAAGTTCAATACTGCCGGATGAGCAACGCCGTGGGAGTCGACCTCGGAGGCACGAAGATGCTGGTCGGGGTCGTCGGGCCCGGCCCGCGGGTGCTGTACCGGGCCAACCAGACCGACTTCGGCACCACTCCCGAGCAGATCCTCGCGCGGCTGGAGGCGGAGGTCCGCCAGGCCATGGCCGCCGACCCCGGCGTCGACGCGATCGGCCTGGGGATCCCGTGCACGATCGATCGCGAGCGCGGGCTGGCGATCTCGGCGGTCAACCTCCCGATCGCCGACGTCCCGGTGCGCGAGCTGATGCGCGAGCGGATCGGGATGCCCGTGTTCGTGGACAACGACGCCAACCTTGCCGCGCTCGCGGAGCATCGCCACGGCGCGGCCCGGGGCGCCAGGAACGCCGTCGTGTTGACGATCGGGACGGGGGTCGGGGGTGGGCTGATCATCGAGGGCCGGCCGTACCGCGGCTCCACCGGCGCCGGCGCCGAGCTGGGTCACATCGTGGTCGACGAGGACGGTCCACGCTGTCAGGGCAACTGCCCCAACCACGGTTGCGTGGAGACGCTCGCCTCGGGCACGGCCCTGGCTCGCGAGGGGCGGGCGGCGGCCGAGGTCGAGGGCTCGGCACTGCACGCCATGCTCGAGGCGGGTCAGCCGATCGACGGCCGGGCGGTCACCGACGCCGCGGCGGGGGGCGACGAGGCGGCCCGAATGGTCGTCGAGCGAGCCGGGTACCACCTCGGGGTGGCGCTCTCGAGCCTCGCCAACGTCTTCGAGCCCGACGTGATCGTGGTCGGCGGAGGGGTGATGGCGGCGGGCGAGTTGCTCCTGGCTCCCGCGCGGGCCCAGCTCGAGGCCCGAGCCCTCCCCCCGCAGAACCGTACGCCGGTGGTCGCGGCCAGCCTGGGCTCCGACGCCGGGATGATCGGTGCGGCCACCATGGCCACCGACGAGCTGGAAGCGGGGGAGTAGAGCCGATGGCGGGCCGGCTGACCGTGTGCCCCACCCCGATCGGCAACGTCGCCGACATCAGCGAGCGCTGCCGCCAGGCGCTGGCCGACGCCGACCTCGTCGCCTGCGAGGACACCCGCCGCGCCGGGCTCCTGTACGAGCGCCTCGAGCTGGGGCGCCCGCGGCTGGTCTCCAACCACGAGAACAACGAGGCCGAGCGCGCCGCCCAGATCGTCCAGCAGATCGAGCGCGGCCTCCGCGTGGTCCTGATCAGCGACGCGGGGACCCCGGTGATCTCCGACCCGGGATACCGGCTGGTGCGCTCCTGCATCGAGCGTGGGCTGGACGTCGAGGTCCTGCCGGGCCCCTCGGCGGTGACGACCGCGCTGGTGGCCTCCGGCCTGCCCCCGGACCGGTGGCGGTTCGAGGGCTTTCTCCCGCGCAGAGCCGGCGAGCTCGAGCGCGTCCTGGGCGGCGGCGAGACGGTGATCGCGTTCGAGTCGCCGCGCCGTCTGCCCCAGTCGCTGGCGGCGCTGGCGGCGCTCGCACCCAACCGCCCCGCGGCCGTGTGCCGCGAGCTCACCAAGCTCCACGAGGAGGTGGCGCGAGGGACGCTGTCCGAGCTGGCCCGCCGCTTCCGCGAGGACGTGAAGGGCGAGATCGTCGTCGTCATCGCACCGGCCGAGGCGGGGAGCGCCAGCGTCGACACCGCGTTCGCCGTCGACGCGCTGCGGCGCCTGGTCCAGGCGGGCGCCAGGCCGCGGGCAGCGGCAAGCGTCGTCGCGGCGCTCACGGGGACCCGGGCGAACGACCTCTACACCGGATTGACCGGCCGCGAGCCGCGTGAGTAGGCGTGAGCGGTGGCGATCGGTGGCTTAACGCGCTCCTAATCGGACAACCGGCCAATTGATGGACATATGGCTAGGATCGTTCGAGAGATATGTAACTAGCCGGGGGAAAGCCCTGGCCGGAGGGGAAAGGATCTCCTCGGGAAGAAGTCAATGAGCAGGACGCTCGCCAAGGAAACGGCCAGGAGCCCGGTGCGGCGGGCACTGTGGTCGCCAGCGGGTAAGCCGCGAGCGGCGAGGCCCCGATGAAGCTGGGCCGAGCCGTCGCCCTCGTCGCCCTCGTCGCCGGGGTCGTTGCGGTCTTCGTGATCCTTCTCGGCGGCGAGTCCGGCCACAAGTACAAGCTCCTGTTCGAGACCGGCGGTCAGCTCGTGCGCGGCAACGAGGTGCTTGTGGGGGGTCAGCCGATCGGGAAGGTGGACGCCATCACGCTCACCGACGACGCGCAGGCCCAGGTCGAGATCACCGTCGACGAGCCGCTGGCCGAGGGAAGCACCGCGTTGATCCGCTCGACCTCGCTGTCGGGCATCGCGAACCGATACGTCTCGATTCTCCCCGGCCCCGGCGACGACCTCCCCGAGGGCACGACCCTCAAGAGCAGCGAGACGACGACGCCCGTCGATCTCGACCAGCTCTTCGCGGCACTCGACGAGGAGACACGGGAGAGCCTTCAGGAGGTGATCCAGGGGTCCGCCGCGCTCTACGCCGGAAACACCGAAGAGGCTCGCGCCGCCTACAAGTACTTCGCCCCGGCGCTCCAATCCACCCAGCGCCTGCTCGCCGAGCTCAATCGCGACCAGCGCACGCTCAGCGAGTTCCTGGTGTCGGGCGCCGACGTCTTCGGGGCGATCGCCGAGCGCCGCGACGATCTCTCCAGCCTGACCTCGAACGCGAACCAGGCCCTGGGTGCGATCGCGACCGAGAACGCCTCCCTCGACCGCTCCCTGGCCGCCCTGCCGCCGGCCCTGCGCCAGTCGAACACCACCTTCGTCAACCTCCGCGCCGCCCTCGACGACCTCGACCCGCTCGTGGCCACGGCGAAGCCGGCGACCGAGGATCTGGCCCCGTTCCTGCGGGACCTGCGCCCGGTTGTGCAGCGCGCCGTGCCGGTCGTAGGCGACCTCCGCCTGGCGATCGCGACCCCCGGCCCCGACAACGACCTCACCGACGTCCTGCGCGTCGCGCCCCGGGTGCAGGAGCTGGCGAGCATCGCATCGGATGCCGGGGTGGACGCGATCAACGACTCCGAGCCGAACGTCGAGCTGTTCCGCTCGTACTCGCCCGACCTGATGGCAGCGATCGCAAAGCTCGGACAGGTCACCGCCTTTTACGACGGCAACGGGCACTACGCGCGCGTGCTTCCGGCCGGGCTCGGCACGTTCACCTACGACCCCGGCAGCGATGAGCTGGTGCCGGCCTACGACGACCCTGGCGCCCAGACCGACTTCTACACCTCGACCCCGGGCGCCTTCGACCCCGCCGGCTTCGAGCGGTGCCCGGGGGCCGCCTCGCAGGCGCCGGCCGACGCGTCCGCCCCCTTCCTTGACGACGTCGCCGGCCAGTGCGACCCCGGCGACCTCGTGATCGGGACGCCATGAGGAGGATCGGAGTCCTGATCGCCGGGATCGCGGGGGCCGCCATAGTGGCCTTCGGGTCGGGCGCCGGCGGCAGCGAGGGCCAGTACGAGGTCAGGGCGATCTTCGCGAACGGCGGCTTCCTGGTCCCGGGCGAGGAGGTTCGTATCGCCGGGGCGAGGGTCGGTGAGATCAGCGACGTCGACGTCACCGACGCGGAGGAGGCCGCCCACGAGGACGGCTCGCCGGAGCCAGGCAGCGCCGTCGTCGTGATGCGGATCGACGACGCCGGCTTCCAGGACTTCCGCGACGACGCAAGCTGCATCGTGCGCCCTCAGGGCCTGCTGGGCGAGAGGTTCGTCGAGTGCAGCCCCACCGAGCCGCGGGCCTCCGGCTCGCCCGCACCACCGGCCCTCGAGCCGATCCCCGAAGAAGAGGCCGGGGCGGGGCAGTACCTGCTGGCGCTCGAGCGGAATGGCAAGGCCGTCGACCTCGACCTGGTCAACAACATCATGGAGGAGCCGTATCCAGACCGGTTCCGCCTGATTCTGAACGACCTCGGCGCCGCCTTCGCCGCCAGGGGGGAAGACGTCGAGAGCCTGATCGAGCGTGGCAACCCCGCGCTGCGGAAGACCGACGAGGTGCTGGCCATCCTCGCCAAGCAGAACCGCCAGCTGGCCCAGCTCGCGCGAGACTCGGACACCGTCCTCAGCCCGCTCGCGCGGGAGCGGGAGCGGGTCTCCGGCTTCATCAACAACGCCAACCAGGCGGCCGAGGCCACCGCCGAGCGCCGTGCCGACCTCGAGGCCCAGTTCCAGAAGCTGCCCGCGTTCCTCGTCGAGCTGCGGGCCACGATGACCGAGCTCGACTCCTTCGCGGAGAGCTCCACTCCCGTGGTCTCCGACCTCGGCGACGCGGCGCCGTCGCTGACGCGGATGACGAAGGCGCTGGGGCCGTTTTCACGCGGCAGCCGCACCGCGCTCAAGTCGCTTGGGAACGCGGCGGCGCAGGCGGGACCGTCGCTGGTGAACGCCGACCCGGTCCTGATCCGGATCCGGGAGGTGGCCGAGGGCTTGGGCCCGCTCGGCGAGTCGCTCAGCGGGCTGCTCTCCAGCCTGCGGCGCAACAGGGGCTACGGGAACCTTCTCTCCTTCCTCTTCAACGCCGCCGGCGCCACCAACTCCTACGACTCCTTCGGGCGCCTGGCGCGGCTGATGATCCCAACCAACAACTGCGTCGATTACCGGCCAAACCCCGAGTCGAGCTGCGGGTCGTCCTTCCAAGCCTCCTCCAAGCAGGGTCCGGTGACGCCGAAGTCGAGCGGGGTCGAGGGCCTTGACGAGATCCTCGAGAAAGAGGCGAAAGCCGCAGCCCGCGCGGACGACCCGGTCATTCCCGACTTCGGGATCGGCGCCTTCGACGGCGAGGCCGAGCCGGTGGAGCCGGTGGAGCCGCCGGACGACACCGAGCCCGGCCCGGACCCGGGCGAGGACGACCCGGAGAGCCTTGAGGGTGGCCCTCAGGGCGCCTCGGCGCCCGACATGCGCCCTGCCCGGATGCTGCTCGACTACCTGGTCGGCGACGTGCGCGGGCAGCGGGTCCGGGCCGGGAAGGCCGGACGATGAGGGGCACGGGAAGCCGGCTGGCGGCAAACCCGACCATGGTCGGCGCGGTGACCGTCCTGGTCGCGACCCTCGCGGTCTTCCTGGCCTACAACGCAAACAACGGGCTCCCGTTCGTGCCCTCGTACCGAATCTCGGCGCAGGTACCCGAGGCGAACACGTTGCTCCCCGGCAACGAAGTCCGGATCGGGGGGGTGCGCGTGGGCGTGGTCGATGCCGTCGAGCCTCAACAGGCCGAGGACGGTGAGCTGTCGGTCAAGCTCGATCTCGCGCTCGACGCCGATGTCGAAGAGCTCCCGGCCGACTCCACGGTCGTGGTCAGGGCCCGCTCGGCCCTGGGCCTCAAGTACCTCGAGATCGGCCGCGGCAGCTCGGACGAGGGCTTCGCGGAGGGATCGATCATGCCGCTCTCCGCGGCACAGGTCGAGCCGGTCGAGATCGACCAGGTGCTCAACACGTTCGACGAGCCGACGCAAGAGGCCATCCAGGACAACCTCGTTGAGTTCGGAAACGCCCTGGCCGCTCGCGGCCCTGCGCTCAACTCCGCCATCGGCCGCCTGAACGAGCTCCTCCCGAACCTCGAGGCGGTCATGACCAACCTCGCCGCCCCGGCCACGCGGCTCGACCGGTTCTTCCCCGCGCTGGCGCGTACGGCGGCCGAGGTGGCGCCGGTGGCAGCCGAGCAGGCGCGGATGTTCGGCTCGCTCGACACCACCTTCGGCGCCCTCGCCAACGTCGCCCGCCCCTACATCCAGGACACGATCTCCGAGAGCGTGCCGACGCTTGAGGTCGCGACCCGGACGCTGCCGCGCCTGCGCCCGTTCCTTGCCCACTCCGCCGCCCTCTTCGCCGATCTCGAGCCCGGGATCGAGGCCCTGCGCGCCAACGGCCCGACGATCGCTACGGCCCTCGAGATCGGCGGGCCGATCCTGGCCGACTCGAAGCGCCTCAACCGCCAGCTCGCGCCGACCGCGCAGGCGCTCGAGGACTTCTCCAACGACGCGGGCGTCAACGGCGGCCTCGATCGCCTCGACGAGACCGCCGAGATCCTGACCCCGGCGCTTCGCTTTATCGCGCCGGCGCAGACCGTGTGCGGCTACGCGGGGATCGCGCTCAACAACCTGGCGAGCCTCACCAGCCACTACAACGGCACGGGGACCTTCCAGCGCTTCGAGGTGTTCGAGCCGGCCCTCGGCGCCGACAGCGAGGGCAGCCCCTCCGACGAGCCGGCGAACACGACCGTCCCGAACCTCCTCCATTACAACCCCTACCCGAACACCGCGTCACCGGGCCAGGCGCCGGTCGAGTGCGAGGCGGGCAAGGAGGGCTGGGTGCTGTCGCAGGCCATCGGCAACGTGGCGGGCGATCAGGGCATCTCCACCGACCCGGACTTCCAGAGATGACGCGGAACCCGCGAGACGCCAATCGGATGCCGGGATGGCTGCTGGGTCTGATCC
>JBPCKC010000070.1:0-28320 GCA_051004675.1 Solirubrobacterales bacterium | reverse complement strand
ACGGTCGCTGCCGCTGCAGGCGCGGCTTCACCAAGTGCAACCGCAAGTGCGTCGACCTCGAGACCTCGGTCAACCATTGCGGAGCGTGCGGGACCGCCTGCCCGGCGGGCGAGAGCTGCGTCGCGGGGGAGTGCAGCGAGTGCACCACCGCAGCACAGTGCCCGCCCGCCGCCGCGGGGAGCTGCCAGCAGGCGGCCTGCATCAACGGGACCTGCGGCACGGTCGACGACGACACGAACCTTCCCAACGACTCCAGCCAGTGCACCACCGACACCTGCGTCGGGGGCACGCCGACCTTCACGCCGGTTGACCAGGGCACGCCCTGCAACCAGAACGGCGGCACCATGTGCGACGGCAGCGGCCAGTGTGTGCCGCCCCCGGCCACCTGCAGCGACGCCGTCCAGAACGGGCAGGAGACCGATGTCGACTGCGGCGGGCCGACCTGTCCGAAGTGCGCGAACGGCCAGACCTGCCTGGCCGCATCGGATTGCGTCAGCGGGGTTTGCGTCGGCAGCGTCTGCGTCGCGGCCACCTGCAGCGACGCCGTCCAGAACGGGCAGGAGACCGATGTCGACTGCGGCGGGCCGACCTGTCCGAAGTGCGGGACCGGCCAGGCCTGCCTCGCCGACGCGGATTGCGCCAGCGATGTCTGCGTAAGCGGCACCTGCCGGGCGACAACAACCTGCAACGACCAGGTGAAGAACGGCTCGGAGACGGATGTCGACTGCGGCGGGCCGACCTGTCCGAAGTGCGGGAACGGCCAGGCCTGCGTGGTCGCATCGGATTGCGTCAGCGGGGTGTGCCAGGCGAGCGTCTGCGTCGCGCCCACCTGCAACGACCAGGTGAAGAACGGCTCGGAGACCGATGTCGACTGCGGCGGCGGCGCCTGCCCGCCGTGCGCGGCCGGGAAAACCTGCAGCCAGCCCTCCGACTGCCAGAGCTCCTCGTGCAGCGGCGGGGTCTGCGAAGGAATCTGCGGCAACGGCCTGATTGAGCCGGGCGAGACGTGCGACGACGGCAACACCGCCAGCGGCGACGGCTGCAACTCGGCCTGCCAGGTGGAGGCGGGATGGCAGTGCAACGGCATCATCTTCTCGACGTGCTCGCCGATCTGCGGCGACGGGCTCATTCGCGGTCCGGAGCAATGCGACGACGGCAACACGGTCTCCGGAGACGGGTGCAGTGCCAACTGCCAGATCGAGCCTGGCTTCGCCTGTACCGGATCGCCGTCGGTCTGCACACCCATCTGACAGGCGCCGCGGCGTACGCAGCGCTCCTTCGGCCTAGGCGGCCTGCTGGGATGCCCAACTCCCGTAAAGGCTCGCGTAGCGCCCGCCGGCGGCGATCAGCTCGTCGTGTGTGCCGGACTCGGCGATCCGCCCCCGCTCCAGCACGACGATCCGGTCGGCTCGCCTAATCGTGGACAGACGGTGCGCGATCACGATCGCGGTGCGGCCCGCCAGCAACCGCTCGAGGCCCTGCTCGATGATCCGCTCGGTGCGCACGTCGACGTTCGATGTCGCCTCATCGAGGATCAGTATCCGTGGCTCCGCCAGCAGCGCGCGAGCGAACGCGACGAGCTGGCGCTGGCCGGCCGAGAGCGCCACCCCGCGCTCGCCCACCTCGGTCTCGTAGCCGGATGGAAGCCGCTCGATGAAGCCGTCGGCGCCCACGGTGCGCGCCGCGTCGTGGATCTCGCCGGGATCGGCGTCCGGGCGACCGAACGCGATGTTCTCGCGCACCGTGCCGGAGAACAGAAAGCTCTCCTGGGGCACGATCCCCAGCCGGCGTCGCAGCGCGCTCGCCTGTAGGTCGCGCAGGTCGTGGCCGTCCACCATCATCCGGCCGCGCTGAGGGTCGTAGAAGCGCGCCACCAGCTTCGCGAGCGTGGACTTCCCGGCGCCCGTCTCGCCTACCAGGGCGACGGTCTGCCCGGCGGGAACCGCCAGGTCCACGTCCCGGAGCGCCCACTCGCCGTCTTCGGAGTACGAGAACGAGACGCCCTCGAGACGCAGATCCCCCCTGATCTCACCGGGGTCGAGGGCGTCCAGCCGATCGGTCAGATCCGGTGCGGTGTCCAGCAGGTCGAAGATCTTGTCGAGGGCGGCCATCCCCTGCTGGTAGGTCGTGTAGAGCTGCGAGATCTGCTGGATCGGGTCGAAGAACTGGTTGAGGTAGCCCACGAATGCGATCAGGACGCCGATCTTCACGTTGCCGTCGATCACCTGGTAGCCGCCGTAGAGAAGGATCACCGCCGTCCCGATGGCCGAGAGCAGCTCGACCGCCGGGAAGTAGGACGCGTTGAGGTAGACCGTGCGCAGGTTCGCCACCCGGTTCTCCTCGTTCAGCTCGCTCATCCGCTCGACGTGGCGAGGCTCCTGCCCGAAGCTCCGCACGACCCGCACGCCCGAGAGCGTCTCCTGAAGGTAGGCGGTGATGTTCGCGATCTTCTCGCGCGTCGCCCGGTAGGCGCCGGCCGAGGCGACCCGGAAGACGACGCTGGCGAGGGCGAGCAAGGGAAAGGTAAGGAAGGTGACGAGCGCCAGCGGGACGTCCAGCAGCAGCAGGATCACGACCACGCCCACCAGCGTGAGGGTGCTGGAGATCAGCGTGACGACGCCATCGGTGACCAGCGTGTCGAGCGCCTGCACGTCGTTGGTGAGGCGGGAGATCAAGATCCCGGGCCTGCGCCGCGTAAAGAACCCGATCGACATCGCCTGCAGGTGGGTGTAGATCCGCTCGCGCAGATCCTGGAGTGCGCGCTGGCCAACCCACCCGACCAGATAAGTCTGCGCGTATGTCGCTCCCCAGTACAGGAGCGCCGACGCCAGGAACACGATCACGATCACGATCAGCGCCCCGCCGTCGTCCGCGTTGATCCCGTCGTCGATCGCCCTTCCCGCGAGGTACGGGGGGGCCAGGCCCGCAGCGGTGGCGGCGACCAGCGCGATCAGCATCAGCGTCACCTGACGGCGGTAGGGGCGCAGCAGGCCCAGCATCCACCGCACCTTGCGGCCGCGCTGGTCCTCGCCGCGGAGGATGCGCCAGATGTCGCGGAACATGAGCAGCGTCCCCGCCAGCCGCCCCGGCTGGTTTGCCTGGTCCGCGGTCTCCTCCGCGACGTCGGAGCGCTGGGTCTCCGGATCGCGCTCGGTGACGGGATCCGCATCGCGAAGCTCTCTGGCGCGCGCATCGTCGCGTCGGTGGCCGTTGCCGGTCGAGCTCACAGCCGGGCCACCTCCTCACGCTCCTCGAGGTCGCGCTGGAGGAAGACCTGGTCGGCCAGCCCGTGCTCCGCGATCTCCGCATAGAGGGCGCAGCGCTCCAAAAGCTCCTCGTGCCTGCCGCAGTCCACGATGCGCCCCCGGTCCATCACCACGATCTCGTCGGCGAGCGAGATCGTCGAGCGGCGGTGAGCGACGACGAAGGTGGTCCGGCCCTCCATCGCCTCGGCGAGCCCACGCTTTATCTCGGCCTCCGTGGACGCGTCCACCGACGAGGTCGCGTCGTCGAGAATGAGGATCCGCGGGTCGGCCACGAGCGCCCGGGCGATCGCCACTCGCTGGCGCTGGCCGCCCGACAGGGTCAGCCCGCGCTCGCCCACGATGGTGTCGTAGCCGTGGGGGAGGCGCTCGACGAACCCGTGTGCCTGCGCCCGGCGGGCCGCCAGCTCGACCTCCTCCCGCGTCGCGTCCGGACGCGCGTAGGCGATGTTCTCCGCGATCGAGGCCGAGAAGAGGAAGCTCTCGTCCGCCACGAACGCGACCTCGCGACGCAGCGAGGCGAGGTCGACCGACCGCACGTCGGCGCCGTCGACCAGCACCGAGCCGGTGCTCGCGTCATACAGGCGGGCCACCATCGCGACCAGGCTCGTCTTGCCGGAGCCCGTGGGCCCCACCAGCGCCACCGTGCGCCCCGCCTCGACCGTGAGGTCGATCCCCTCGAGCGCCGGTGGGCCGCCCTCATACCGCAGCGAGGCGTCGCGGAACTCCACGCGGCCGCTACCCGCCGGGAGGGCGGGCGCGTCCGGCGGGCTGGCGACCCGCGGCTCACGGTCGATGATCTCGAACAGCCGGTTGCCCGACGCGACGGCCCGCTGCGCCATCCCCAGGGCCATGCCCAGCATCCGCATGGGCCCGATCAGCATCAGCAGGTACGTGTAGAAGGCGGTGAACTCGCCGAGGCTGATCCTCCCGTCGATCACCATGTTTCCCCCGATCAGCAACACGACCGCCAGGCCCATGCTCGGCAGGAACCCCAGCAGGGGCGAGTAGAAGGCCCGCAGGCGGGTCGAAAAGACGTTCTGGTCGAATACGCGCGAGACAGCCCGGCGAAACCGCTCGAGCATGTGGTCCTCGCGCGCGAACGCCTTCACCACGCGGATCCCCGAGATCGACTCCTCCGCCTCGGCGGTCAGCTCGGCGAGGCGCTGCTGAACCTCCTGAAGCGCCGGCCGGGAGCGGCGGTTGAAACGCATCGCGGTGAGCACCACGAATGGCACCGGCAGGAGCGCCAGCGCCGCGAGGACCGGCTGGATCGCGAACATCACGACCGAGGCCAGGAGCAAGGTGAGTGCGTTCTGGGTGAGGAAGATCAGTCCGTAGCCGAGGAAAAACCGGATGCCCTGCAGGTCGACCGTCGCGCGCGACATGAGCTGGCCGGTCTGCTGGGTGTCGAAGAAGGCCAACTCGAGGGTCTGGAGGTGGCGATAGACGCGCTCGCGCAGGTCGAACTCGACGGCAAGCGAGACCTTGCCGGCGATGATCCGGCGAACGAAGGTCAGTCCCAGGCGCAGGACACCGGCTCCTACAATCGCCGCCACCAGGGGCGCGATGGCGTCGCGGTCGCCCGATTCGACTGCGTCAACCGCCTCCCCCACGAGCCAGGGGATCGCCACGGTCATCCCCATCGCAAGCCACGCGAACACCAGGGAGGCGCCCGCCTGGCGGCGGTAGGGGCGGAGGAAGCCCAGCAGTCGCTTGAAGGTGCTCACGAAGGCCTCATCCCTTGCCTGACTATACAAAGTGAAGTATCGGCTTCGCCCGGCGCGGCCGTCCCGGGCGGCGCGCGCTTTAAGCGGCTGCCGCGCCGGCAGGCGGCATCCCCAGCGACCGCTGCTGACCGAGGTGGGACACTTGCCCGCATGCAACGGCCTTCGGCAGGGCTCTGCGAGAGCTGTGCGCACCAGCGCGTGATCCGCAACACCCGCGGGTCCGCGTTCTCCCTGTGCGAACGGTCGCGCGCCGACCCGGCATATCCACGCTATCCGCGGCTCCCGGTCACGTCGTGCGCCGGGCACGAGGCCCTCGCGCGGGACGGCGAGCGGTGAAACGAACCCTCTTGGCCGGCGCCGTCGCGTGCCTGGCCGCGGTGAGCGTGGCGGCCACGGCCACCGTGGGCGGAGGGCAGGCCCAGGGAGGTCCCGGCTGGGCCGCGCTCGAGCCCAGCCCGCTCCAGCGCACCGAGGTCGCCGCGGCCCTGCTCGACGGAACGATCTACGTAATGGGCGGGTTCGTGCCCGAGGGCGGCGACACGGGCCGGATGGTCGCCTACGACGTGGCCGCCGACGACTGGTCGGAGGTCGCGCCGCACCCGATCGCCGTCAACCACGCGGGGCTCGTCGCAGCCCAGGGCCGCATCTACGCGCACGGCGGCCAGCGCGGGCCGGGTGGCGGTCCGCTCTCGGCCCGGCTCACCCGGTACAACCCCGCCACCGACCGTTGGAAGCGGGTGTCCGATTCGCCGACGGCCAGGGCCGCGATGGCCTTCCTGGGCCGCGGCGACCGCCTTTACGCGATCGGTGGGCGCACGGCGGCCAGCGGCCGCTCCCGCGCGCTCGAGATCTACGACATCTCCCAGGACCGATGGCATCGGGGCCCCGACCTTGAAGTCGGGCGAAACCACCTCGCCGGTGCCGCCTCCGGCGACGAGATCCTCGCGATCGGCGGGCGGCCTGGCCCGATCATCGGCAACCGGCGCACCGTGGAGCGCTGGAGGATCGGCTCGGGGGCTTGGGAGCCGGCCCAGCCGTTGGGGACGGCGCGCTCGGGCGCGGTCGCCATCGCCCTCGCCAGTGGGGACGTCGTCGCTTTCGGGGGCGAGGAGCTGGGGGGCGGCGGGAATGCGATCGAGCAAGTCGAGCGCCTCGACGCCGAGACGGGTGAGTGGAGCTACCTGCCCGACATGGCTACCCCCCGCCACGGCCTCGGCGGCGCCACTGACGGCAGCCGCCTCTACGCGATCGAGGGCGGGCCCAGCCCGGGGCTCCACTACTCCAGCGCGAACGAGTACCTCGACCCCGCGCCCTGACGGGCGGTCAGACATCGCGCGGGTAATAGGCGCCACGGCGAAAGCGCGCCGGGGTAGGCAGACCCGGTCAGGGCCTTCCGCTAGTTCGAGAAGAACTTCTGCAGGCGGGCGTCGGCGGCTGGGCCTTCGGCGACGTGCTCGAACTGGTCGAGCTTCTCGCCGGTCTCGGCGTCGATCAGCAGCGTGTACTCCACCTCGCGCGCGAGCGCCAGGTCGTCGGTGGGCACGACCGTGACGAGGTAGTAGGGCTTGCCATCCTTGAACGCCAGCCGGGGCTCGACTACCTCGCGCAGCGTGACGGTGTAGCTGTTCCCATCGGAGTCGCAGCAGCGTTCCGCCTCCCATTGGAGGGGCAGCGACTCGGCTTGGAACAGGACGTCCTCGGTTGAGATCAGGCTCCTGCCCTCGGGCGGGACCCACACGTTCGTGTCGCCGGTGGAGGAGTCCTTCAGGACGATGGCCTTGACCTTGCCTTGCGGGACGTCCTCGTTGATGATCGTGACCCAGACCGTGGTGTCACGGTCGATCGCCGTGAGGAACGGCTGCGAGTTGTTCTCGCCATCGACGATCTTCCCCTCGAACTCGTCCGAGCGCGAGAGCGCCTCGGCCTCCGCTCGGGCGACGGTCTCCGGGACGATGCGGCCGGTTCGCACGAGCTCCGGCCGCGCGGCGGCCTCCTCGGGGGTCAGGTCCTCGATCGTCCCGTCCTGCTGGTAGACCAGCACTCCCTTCAGGTACGGGGTGCGGAAGGGGAAGTCGCGGTAGCCCACGTACGGCTCGACCGCGAACGCCTCATCCTCGCCGTTCGGTACGAGCACGGGGTACTGGATGCCGCTGAACGGATGGTCGATCTTCGCCTTTCCCTTGAGCGTGGACGGCGTGATCCCCGCGACCGAGTGCACGAAGCCAGTCCGGATGATCTCCGACTGCGAGACCACGTCGTCCAGGGGCTTCACGGAGATCCCCACCGAGGCGGCGCCCAGCCACGAGGATTGGAACTCGCCCGTCCACAGCAGCTCGCCCGAGTTTGGATCGCGCACGAGATGGATCTCGTCCGCTTCGCGGAAGCTGGGGTCGTCCTTGATGCCCGCCCGAGGCAACAGCCGCGGCTGCGACTGCTGCGGCAGCTCGTTCACGATCTTGTAGTCGATCTCGTCGAGGCCGACCGCCGGGGGCGAGATCAGGGTGTAGAACAAGCCGAGGAGCAGCACGGCCGTCCCCGCGAGGAAGCCCCATCCGAACGCGAAGGACGAGGGTCGGGGCGCCGGCGCGGACGGCGTCGCGACCTGCTGTGCGGGGCTGGCGCCCGCCGCCTCGCTGGGCGCAGCCACGGGCTCGGTGCCCAGGATCGCGCCCCGCGCGGTCGGCGCAGGCCCAGAGGCGGCCGGGGTGCCGCCGGCGTTCAGCATGCGCCGCAGCGCCCCGACGGCGAACCCCACCGCGAAGAAGGCGAGGACCGGAAGCCACGAGAGCATCGGGTGCTGCCAGAAGAACTGGGTGAACAGGTGCCACACGCCGGTGTAGACGAGCGCCACCACGACGGCGGCGAAGCCCAGGATGAGCAGTATTCGTCCGAAGCTCACTCTTGATCCCCAGATGCGTTGACTTGGGCCGGCAGGGGCGCGAGCCTACTACCCGCGACGGCGAGGCATGCGCCTCGCTACGTCGAACTGAGGTGCATGGGCGCGCGCGTCTACGTCATCGAGCTCACGCCCGACGCCGGATGCCGGCGGGATCCGCGGATCCCGTGGGTGTACGTCGGCTCCAGCGCCCGTGACGCCGAGCTTCGCTTCGCCCAGCACCAGCGCGGATACAAGTCCTCCGGGCTCGTCAAGCGCTGTGCGCGCCGCCTGCGCCCCGACCTGTACGAGGATCTGCCCGAGTTCCGCCGCTCGGGGGAGGCGACGGAGGCCGAGGAGGCGCGCGCGCTGGAGCTGGCCTCGGCCGGGTTTGTCGCCCACAGCGACGGGATCTCCCACGGGCTGGGCGCCGGTGGTTGGGAGGAGTGGGACGCCGCCAGGCTCCACCCGGTGGCGAGCCGCGTGGACGCCGCCGCCGAGGAGCTCCGCGGCGCCGCGTTCGAGCCCCTCGGTGCCCGCGACTGCGCACGCCTCCTCCACGGCGAGCGCGGGTTCTGGCTGGCCGCCTACATCGATCCCGCCGACCCGCCGCCCAGCTACGGGCTCTTCTCCCACGTCCGGCTGGACGTGCTGGCGGAGCGAGTGGGGGGTATGGTGCCCTCGCCGTGAACGCGAAGAAGCGCCAGCGGATACTCGAGGGTGCGAGACGGTACGTGGGCGACGAGGAGGTCCTCGGCGCCTTCATCGCCCAGCCGCGTGGCCGCACGACCGCGGTGGCGGGCGCGGGCGAGCCGATCGCGCGCGAGATCGGCCATCGCAAGGTGCGAAAGCAGCAGCGGGCGGCCGAGGACGCCGGGATTCGGGTGGAGGGCGTGATGGCGTTCGTCCTCACCCCCACCCGTCTTCTCGTATTGGGGCTCGGTGGCCTGCGCCAGGACGTGAAGGACGAGCTCGCCGCAATCCCGGTGCACGACGTCACCTCGCTCGAGGCCAAGCGCTTCGGGCTGGGGCACAAGATCACCCTCGCGGTGATGGGCCACGAGATTCTGCTCGAGGGCCAGTCGGGCGGCGACGTGAAGGAGCTCGCCGCCGCTCTCGAGCGGGCGAAGACGGCCTGAACTGGCCCATCCAGGCCCACCGCGCCCACCCGGCGCCCACCCGGCGTTTGTTGTCACCTCAGCGTCTCTCAGCGCACCTCAGCCGACAACGGACGGCTCGGCTTGGGGGCGGGGTACCCTGCTTCCGCCTGATGGCTGTTGTGCCTGACCACGAGACGATCGTCATCGGCGCCGGGTTCTCCGGGATCGGCGCGGCGATCAAGCTCGACCAGGCGGGGTTCGGCGACTACCTCGTGCTCGAGGAGGGCGACGGCGTCGGCGGTGCGTGGCACTGGAACACCTACCCGGGTGTAGCCGTCGACATCCCGTCCTTCTCGTACCAGTTTTCCTTCGAGAAGCGGCCGGACTGGTCACGCGTGTACGCGCCCGGGCGCGAGCTCAAGGCCTACGCCGAGCATTGCGTCGACAAGTACGACGTGCGCGGGAGGATCCGCCTCAACACGAGGGTGACCGGCGCGGAGTTCGACGAGCGCTCGCACGTCTGGCGGATCTCCACGGCGAACGGCGAGGAGATCACCGCGCGATTCGTGATCGTGGGCACGGGCGTCTTCTCGCAGCCCCGGCCACCCGAGATCCCTGGGCTCGACGACTTCGAGGGCGCCTTCATGCACACCGCTCGCTGGGACCACGCCCAGGAGCTGGCCGGCAAGCGGGTCGGCGTGGTCGGCACCGGGGCCTCGGCCGTCCAGGTGATCCCCTCGATCGCGCGAGACGTAGGCCAGCTGGTCGTCTTCCAGCGCACCCCGATCTGGTGCCTCCCCAAGCCGGACCGTCGCATCGGCGCGCGCGAGCGCGCAGCCCTGCGGCGAGTGCCGGGCGCCCGGACCGTCGCCCGATGGGCCAGTCAGGCATTCGTGGAGGCCACCTTCCCCCTGCCCGCGCACTTCCACGGCGTGATCCCTCTCGGCGCGGTCGGCGAGCGCATCGGGCGCCGCCACCTCGCCCGGCAGGTGAGCGACCCGCAGCTTCGCGACCAGCTCACGCCCCGCTATAGCCTGGGCTGCAAGCGCCCCGGCTTCTCCAACCACTACCTGCAGGCGTTCAACCGCGACAACGTCGAGCTCGAGACCGCCGCGATCGAGACGATCACGGCCCCCGGCGTGCGCATGGCCGACGGAACCGAACACGCCCTCGACGTGCTCGTCCTGGCCACGGGCTTCAAGGTTTTCGACACGGGCAACATGCCGCCGTTCCCGGTCGAGGGCGAGAACGGGGTGGACCTCGAACGCTGGTGGGAGGAGAACCGCTATCAGGCCTACGAGGGGGTCAGCGTGCCAGGCTTCCCCAACATCTTCACGATCCTCGGTCCCTACGGCTACAACGGGTCGTCGTACTTCCAGCTGATCGAGACACGGATGCGCCACATCCTTCGCTGCCTCAAGCGGGCGCGCAGCGACGGGGCCACGCTCGTCGACATCAAGCCCGAGGCGAACGAGCGCTACTTCAAGCAGATGCTCGCCCGGCGTAAGAACCAGATCTTCTTCCAGGACACGTGCGGCCTCGCGAACTCCTACTACTTCGACCGCCACGGGGACGCCCCGTTCCGTCCGGCGACCAGCGTCGAGGTCCAATGGCGAAGTGCGCGCTTCGACCTCGACGACTATCGCTTCGAGGCCGCTGGGTGAGCCCGGCGGCCTCGAGTGCCTCGGCGCGCTCAGCGGCTTCGGGCTTCTGCCTGCCTGTCTCCCTGCTAGCCGTCGTCGCGGGAGTGGCAAGCCGGGCTGCTGGCGTAGTCGCCAACGAACCCGCCCTTGTAGACGCCCGAGGTGGCGAAGCCCGGGACCCAGTCCCTCAGGAAGCCGTGCGCGGGCGTCGCGAACATCCCGTGGTAGGCGCCGCAGTCGCTCGTGGCCTCGGAGCCCGGGTTCGCCGCTGTGGCGCCCCCCGGCCAGACCAGCGCCAGCCCTGCAGCGAACAGCACAATCCTCTTCATCCGGACTCCCCTCAGATCGGTTGGCTCACCCTGTGTGTCGGCGCCCCGGCCACGGTTCGGATTCTCCGCCGTCAAGTTGGACGGATGCATGAGCCAGCGGCTTCGGGCCACTCGGCTGTGCCTGCGTGACTTCTACGTTCTGGCTCTTCGCGTCAGCGACGGCACCGCGGACCCGTTGGCCTACTCCCGCAGCCCGGTGGCCTCAAGGGCGATCGCTCGATCCTGGCTGTGGGTAACGCGGATCGCCTTGCCGTCACGCATCGTCCAGATCTGCCAGAACCGGGCGTCGACCTCGAGGCCGCTGCCCTTCCCGCGCCCCCACTGGTGGATTAGAACGGCCACGGCATCGCGGCCATCCATCAGCTCCTCCACCTCGTAGCTCCAATCGTCGAACGCTCCCGCCCAGCGGCGGAAGAACTCGCGGACGGCGTCCGGACCGCGCGAGAGGCGGGGAAAGTCGGGGGCTGACGGGAGCCCAGTCAGATCCCACTCGACATCGTCGGCGAAGATTCCCCAGACCGCGTCAGGGTCCGTCGCGGCCTGGTTGAGATAGAGCATCACGGTGTCGACGTTTTCCCGCGACATCGCCTACCCCGGTAGCCTGGCGGCCTCGACGGCGAGTTCCACGGTCCGCTCAGTCATGGCCGCGGAGTATCCCGCCTCGCGCCCCCTGTGCACGGCTTGCCTCCAGTTTTCGAAGCCTCACCGCGGCAACGGCGAGGCTTGCCACCGAGTTCAGCAATCCACCACCGAACCACGATAGGAATAGTGAATGCCGAACACGACCTTGAGGCACTCGCTTCGGACCGGTGCCAGAGACCCGGCAATGACGTCCCGCGTGCTTGGCGTCTTCTACCTCGCAGGCGGGCTGCTTGTCCTCCTATCCCTCTTGCTGCCTCACCCGAAAGAAGCCGATGCCTTGGGGCTCTTCGGGATCGCGGGACTGGCCGCGGTTGTAGGCAGCGCGAGCCTGATCTGGGCAAAGCACGCGCGGATGTGGACGGCGCACACCGTGCTCGCCACCGGCACTGGCTTGATCAGCCTTTGCGTGTACTTCGCGGGAGTAGCGTCTGGGATCTATTCGGCGATGTTCGTCTGGGTTGTGCTCGTGGCCGGAAGCTTCTTCGCGGGCTGGGCCGTCGCCGCCCATGTCGCCTGGGCCGTCATCAGCTGGGGGTTGGTCCTCGCGGTGGTCGAGGAGCCGACCGGTTTCTCGACAATCACCCGGTGGACGCTGGGCAGCCTCGTGCTTGGGGTGGCCGCAGGCGTGATGAGCGAGATCGTCGCCGGGCGCAGGGCGACCGAGGAGCAGCTGCGCAGCGCCCAGGATGAACTTGAGGCCCTCGCGCACCACGATCCGCTGACCGAGGTCGCAAACCTGCGTCTTTTCGAGATAGAGCTCAAACGCGAGATGGCCCGCGCCACGAGACAGGAGTGGCCGCTCTGCCTCATCACACTCGACATCGATGACTTCAAGGAGTACAACGACGACCACGGTCACGTGGCCGGAGACCGACTCCTGAAATCTGCCGCGAGCGCCTGGGCCGCATCCTTGCGAGCCGAGGATCTCATCGCCCGCCTTGGGGGTGACGAGTTCGTCGCGTTGCTGCCCAACTGTCCTTTCAATGAAGCCGAGCAGGTGATGCAAAGGCTTTGCGCCGCCACTCCCCTGGGGCGACGCTGCTCGGCGGGCATCGCCCGCTGGGACGGCCGGGAGTCGGCCGAGCAGTTGCGCGAGCGAGCGGACCTGGAGATGTACGAAGCGAAAGACCGGCTAGCGATTCCTCCCTGACCGGGCGCCTCACGCCGGAGAAGAGGTGCCGCTGCGGGCCGTGCGCTTCCACGCCTGAAGCGCACGCGGCGAGTTGCGGCTGGTTGTGGATGGCGTGTTGCCTATCCGTTGCCCACCTGAGGTGGAACCGGCGAGGCGGGGGTCCTATTCAGACAGCCCGGCGGCTTCGAGGGCCTTCTCTTTGTTGCGCAGAGTCTGCTGCCGGGTGATCAGGCCATCCTTGATCGTGAAGACGAAGGCGATCGGGTCACCCAGGGCGATCTGGCTCACCCGCCCGGCTCCGCCTATGCGAGCCACGGCGATCACCTTGTCGCCGGCATCTATCAACTCTTCGGGCTCGAGTTTGTAGCCGAGCACGGTCTTCCGGTTCTCCTCGTACAGTCCCCGCAGCGCCTCTTTGCCTCGGTGGTTCCCCAACAGGAGGGTTACGAACTCCACCTCCGGGTCATACGTCTCGAGCATGGCGTCGAGGTCGCCACGGTTGTACGCCGCGAATCCCGCCCGCACCATCTCCACGTTCTCCTGCGACATCGCCTACTCCGACAGCCCGGCGGCTTCGAGGGCTGCGGCTTCCTGTTTGTAAACGTCGATGCGGATCACCTTTCCGCCTCGAAATGTCCACAGATGGAAGGCCTCATCCTCGAGCGGGAGGCCGCTGCCCTTGCCCACCGCTGAGCGCCGGGTTCGCACGAGGAAGCTGTCGCCCGCGCGACGGTATTCCAGGGCCTCGATCCGCCAGTCGTCCCAGCTCTCAAGGAAGAAGTTCATATAGCGGGTCAGGGCCTCCAAGCCATAGTGAGGACCGGGATCGGTATCGGCTTGCGAGTCGTACACCACGCACGGGTCGTAAAGAGCGGCCTCCGCCCACATATTGCCGCTCGCCCAACCGCTGTAGATGCGCTTCAGCGCCTCGAAGTCCTGCTCCGGCATCGCCCGCGCAGTATCGCGCGTCAAGCCGCACCTGCGATGCCGGAGGCAGGACTCGAACCTGCGGCGCGCGGATCATGATCCTGCTCCTGAAGTTGCGGCTGGTTGCGGATGGTCTGTTGCCCATCCGTTGCCCACCTGAACGGGCTGCGGTCCGAGCCGGACTGGTGTTCTAATCCGACAGCCCGGCGGCTTCGAGGGCTTCCGCCCTCGTCAAGTACTGCCGTATCCGACGCGCTTTGCCGTTTCGAAAGGCATAGACGTGCCCGAAGGCAGGCAGGTCGAGCGGAACTCCACCGCCGCCGCTGGTGCCCGCCATGTGGAAGATGACCACGGCCTCATCACCGGCGTCGATGTACTCCTGAACGTCGAACTGGCCGTTCCAGCCAAACGCCAGGTAGCTCTCCACGACCCTCCTGACCGCCGCTTCGCCGACATGCCGGTCCGCATCTGGCAGGTCTGGCGGATCGAAAACCTCAATCTCTGGATGCCTCAGACTCTGTGTCGCATCGAGGCCTCCCCGATTGAAGGCTTCAACGTATTGACGGGCAAGCTCCACGTTCTCCTGCGACATCGCCTACTCCGACAGCCCCGCGGCTTCGAGGGCCTGGTCCTGGTTCCCGTAGTCCTTGAAGTGGGTCATAAGCCCGTTTCGATACGTTGCCAAGATCGCTACAGGGGCCTCGGTCTCAATGCCACTACCCCGCCCAATGAAATGAAGCGTGCCGATGGCAAGCACACGATCTCCGAGACCGCGCACATCCGAAAGCCGAACGTGCCCGCCGTCCCCATAGTGGGCGGCGAGGTCTGCGATCCACCGCATCGCACCGTCCTGCCCGACATAAGTTCCCTGGAGCGGGGCCTGTTGGGGGTCGAACCGAATCTCGGGGTCCAGAGCGCCAATCCAGTCTTGGAGCGCAGCGGCCCGATCAAGCGGCTGGGTATCTGCCGAAACCAGGCGGTTGAACGCTTCCATCACCTCGACAAAACGCTCCACGTTCTCCTCCGACATCGCCTACTCCGACGACCCGGCGGCTTTGAGGGCCTCCTGGGGATCGAGGTAGGTACGGATCCGACTTACCTTTCCGTTTCTGAAGTCCGCCACGTAGCCGAGAGGCGACTCGGTTACGGCTCCGCTCGCCTTGCCACGCGTGCGGATGCGGCCGATCGCGACGACCTGATCCCCGGGATCCCGGATCTCCGAGAACTCGGCGTGGATTTCCGCGAGCACGTCGTCCGTCTCGCGGAGCATCTCGCGAACGCCCTCGTGCCCCCGGTACACCGTCGCCTGGCCTCCGAGCATCACCAAAAGCGCCGGGTGCCACTCCACGTCCGGATCGAGGTCCTCCAACAACGCCTCGGCGTCTCGGCGGTTGTACGCCGTGAGCCCGCGTTTGAAAGCCGCCACGTTCTCCTCCGACATCGTCCGCGCAGTATCGCCGAGAGGGCGCGCGATGCCGACTGACCTCCGAGAAGACGTCGGCAAGTTCGCCGGGCGCGTCCTGCGGGGGCGGCTATGGACACATCAGATCGAGGCCGCGAAGTCCGACCGCTTCGTCACCGTCGTCGCGAAGGCCCGGCGCACCGGAGCTCGATCTCGACGCCGAACTCGCCGGGGCGAGCGGGTTCGTCCCTGAGCCCGCCCTCACCGAAGCGCAAGTGAGCGCCTGGCGAGCGCCGACAGTCCGGCTCCTGTTGATCCCTTGTTGATCCCATCGGCCCCTGCGGTTGCGGCTGGTCGTGGATGGCGCATTGCCCATCCGTTGCCCACCTTGGCGGGTGCGATGTGAGCCGAACCTGCGGTTCTACTCCGACAGTCCGGCGGCTTGGAGGGCTTCTTCGGGATTTCTGTATCCCGTCATTCGGCTGATCTTGTCGCCCTTGAACTCGTAGAGGAGCGCGTAGCGGTTCTCCACCTCAATCCCGCTTCGTTTACCTCGTCCGCGCTGGATGGCGATCACATAGACCTGACTGCCGAGGTCGCGAATCTCCTCGACCTCCTCATGCCAGTTGTCCCATTCCCTCACCCATTCAACGGTGATCCGTCGCAGTTCCTCCCGGCCACGACCGACTCCTCCCTCGCCCCGGCGGGATACGTCGACCGTCACCTCGGGATCGAAGTGGGCCAACGAAGCTTCGGCGTCGCCACGATGGTACGCCTCGAGCATCTGACGGACTACTTCCACGTTCTCCTGCGACATCGCCTACTCCGACAGCCCCGCGGCTTCGAGGGCTTCCTCTTTGCCTCGAAACCACGCCACCCGAACAACCTTGCCCTCGCGGAACGTCCATACGCCCGCCATGCGCTTCCACTCGACCTGTGCGCCGCTGACTCGGCCTCGACCGCGATACGTGAAGACCACGATCACCTGCTCGTCGGCATCGATCAACTCGTCCACGTCAGTCACGACGTCTTCGAAGGCCTCATACCAGTCGCGAAATCCCTTTTGAATATTCCGGACTCCCTTAAGACGGGAGGTGCCCTGCATGAACTCTGCGAATGGCGACTCGGAGAAGTCCATCACCACGTCTCGGTCGTAGACCTCGATGACCCTCACGTCACGCTGAGCCTCAAGGTCAAACGCCACACGAACGATCTCCACGTTCTCCTGCGCCATCGCCTACTCCGAGAGCCCGGCGGCTTCGAGGGCCGATTGCTGGTCTGGGTATGCGCAGACGCGCACAACCTTCTCACCGCCAAAGCTGAACACCATCCCGTAGGGAGGTGTTTCTGTCTCGATTCCGCTGTGCCGTCCCCAATGGCGCTGGTTCCGAATGAGCAGCACTACGTCGTCACCCGCATCTCGGACGTCCTCGATCTCGAACTGAAGGTCACTCCATGCGGAGAGCCAGTCTCGCCAGAACGCCCTGACGCCTTCGTGGCCGTGGTAGACGCCCTCCGCAGCACGAGTGGGAGTTCGGGTTGCATCCCACTCGATCTCCGGGTCGTAGAGGTCGAACGCCCTCTCGTGCTGGCGGTGTTGAAACGCCTCGGCCAAGCCGCGCACGATCTCCACGTTCTCCTCCGACATCGCCTTACTCCGACAGTCCGGCGGCTCGCATTCCTTCTTCCCGATCGAGAAAGACCTCATGCCGCGAGATACGCCCCTCGTCAAGGGTGACAAGATCGAAGAATTGTCGGTTGACCGGAACACCGCTCGCAGCGCCCATGCCTTTGTCGTCGAGGACCACCACTAGCCTCCCCCCGAGGTCGACGACCTCTTGCGGGACTCGCCGGTGCTCGGCCCAGATGTCTTGCCACTCGCCGTAAGCGCGAGCTATCGCTTTGCCGCCCGTCCACGGCCCGGTTCCGATCGGCAAGTCCCCGTGAATCACAAGCTCAGAGTCGTCGTCGTACAGGACGGCGGCGTTGAGATCGAGATCTCCTCGGTTCAGGGACGCATAGCCCCGGCGCACCAGCATCGCTACGAGCCTTCGTCGGATCATGTTTTTCGGTGAAAGCCTGAAAACCAGGGCGGCGAGTCGCCATCCGAACCCGGGGAAACGAGCCGCAACTCGCTCGTCCAGGGTGCGCCGCGGCCGATCCCGAAACGTCAGCTTTTGCCTCACTCCCTCTGCCATCGTGCGCGCAGTATCTCGCCTCAGGCGGACTGTCACGATGCCGGAGGAGAGACTCGAACTCCCGACACGCGGATTATGATTCCGCTGCTCTAACCAGCTGAGCTACTCCGGCGGGGCGGTAAGGGTAGCGGCGGGGGAGTGGTGCAGAGGGCGGCGAGGAGCTGTCGCTCGACGTCGATCTCAAGCGGGCCGTAATGGCCCGGGAAGCACTTGGCCGGGCGCAGCGCGGCGAGCTTGCGGATCGATTCGCGGGCCGCTTCGGTGGACCAGTTGAAGGCCGGATGGGGCACGCGGGGCTTCCCCTGGAGGGGCAGGTTGGGGTCGAAGAGCGCGAAGCAGTCGTTGGTGATCGCCACGCGGTCGCGCTCACGCCAAAGGCCGACGCAGCCCGGGCCGTGTCCGGGGAGGTGGATCACCTCGAACTCGCCCACGGCGTCGCCCTCCGCAACGGTGTCCGTGACCCCTACGGGTCCGTCGTCCCACGAGGCCAAGGTGCGCGGGGTGAGCAGCCGGGTGGGGAGGCTCAGCTTCGAGAGGTCGAAGTAGTGGGAGCCGCCGTCGCCTTCGACGTCGGCGCGCTCGTCGGCGTGGCAGTGGACCGGGGCGCCGATCACCTTGGCGCCGCCCCGGTGGTCGGCGTGGGCGTTCCCGAGGATCACCCGGGTCGCGCCGCCGCGTCCGGCCGCCGCCTCGCGCAGCTTCGGGCCCATCGACTTGATCCCGGCGTCGAAGATCGCGACGCCGTCTCCGTCGGCGAGAAGGTACGCGTTCACCCGCAGGGGGAAGCCCGCCGTGAGGCGCCACACTCCGTCGGCCACGGGCTCGACGCTCATGGGCAGACCATATCTCCGGGTAGCCTTCGCGGGCGATGCTGCTCGCGGTCCCCAACTTCTCCGAGGGCCGCGACGAGCGGCTGATCGGGCTGCTCTCGGGACAGTTCACCGCTGGGGCCGACCTGCTCGACACCCACTCCGACGCGGTCCATAACCGCACGGTGCTGACGATGACCGCCCCGGCCAAGTTCCTCGGTGAGTCCCTCGTGCGCGGCTGCGGTGCGTGCTCGATGACGATCGACATGCGTCGCCACGACGGCGCGCATCCGTGCGTGGGGGCCCTCGACGTTGCGCCGCTCGTCTACACGGCGGCCGATGATCGCGATCCGGCCAGGGCCGCGGCCCTCGACGTCGCGAGGGCGATCGCCGCCGACGGCATCCCCGTGTTCCTCTACGGGGAGCTGGCCGGCAGCGCCGAGCGCCGCGAGCGCTCGTACTTCCGGGAGGGCGGGCTCGCGGCCCTGCGCGAGCGGATGGCTGCCGGCGAGCTCGCGCCCGACTTCGGGCCGGGCGCCCCGCACCTCTCGGCCGGTGCGACCCTCGTGACCGCCAGGCCGCCGCTTGCGGCCTTCAACGTCGTGCTGAAGGGCGCCGGCATGGAGGTGGCCCTACAGGTGGCCGCCGGCCTACGCGAGTCGGGCGGCGGGTTGTCGGGCGTGCGGGCGATCGCGGTGGACCTGGGGGAGGCGGGCCCGCAGATCTCGACCAACATCCACGACCCGATCGGGGTGCCGCTGGCTGCGGTCCTCGCCCGCATCTGCGAGCTCGCCGAGCCGACGGGCGCCGCGCCCGCGGCGGCCGAGGTGGTCGGCTTGGTGCCCGAGGCGGCGCTGGAGGGCTTTCCCGAGGACGTCGCGATGCCCGGGTTCGACCGTGAGCGCCACGTGATCGAGCGCGCGGCGGGCTAGCCACTAGGTACATTCCGCGGCCGATGGCCCAGGCGAAGAAGCGACGAAAGCGAAAGCACCGCGGCACGCAGGGCGGCGCGATCGATCGCCGCGGGCGCACCTCGCGCCCGGCCAGCCGGCAGGAGGCGCGCGCCCGGGCGCGGCGCCAGATGACCGACCGCCGCGACATCCCGCCCACCTGGCGCAGCTCGCTGAACCGCGCTCTGATCGCCGCCGGGATCTTCTTCGCGCTGCTGGTGTTGCTCTTCGGGCAGTCGGTGGGCAGCTCGCTCGCCCTCGCGGCGTTCATGCTCCTCATCTACGTCCCGATGGGGTACGGGATCGACCGCTTCTTCTACAACCGGCGGATGGCGTCCAAGCACAACTCGAAGGAGGCGCGCGGGCGCTAGCCCGGCGCTTTTGAAATGGCGCTAGAGGTCCGGATGCTCACGGTCGGCCAGGTGGCCGAGAACTGCTTCGTGGTGCGCCGCGAGGGATCTGACCGCGGGCTCGTGGTGGACCCCGGTGAAGAGGCCGAGCGCATCCTTGCCGTGATCGGGGAGATGGGGATGGGCGTCGACGCCATCCTGCTCACGCACACCCACTTCGACCACGTCGGGGCCGTCGCCCCGGTCGCTCGGGCCACCGGCGCGCCCGTTTACTGCCCGGAGCTGGAGGTCCCCGTGCTCGCCGACATCATGGCCTTCGTCCCCTGGCCGGGGTTCGGCCCCTACGAGGGCTACGACGCCGACGAGACCATCTCCGGCGGCGAGAGGCTGGAGCTGGCGGGCCTGGAGATCGACGTGCTGCACACCCCCGGTCACAGCCCGGGCCACGTCACGTTCTCGGTTCCGGCCGAGGCCGCCCTCTTCTCCGGCGACGTTCTCTTCCAGGGCTCGGTGGGCCGCACCGATCTCCCCGGCGGCGATGCGCCGACCCTGATGGACAGCCTGCGCCTCCTGGCCGAGTCCTTTCCCGAGGAGACCACCGTCTACCCGGGGCACATGGGCATCACCACGCTCGGAGCCGAGCGGGCGACCAATCCGTTCCTCGCCGCGCTGGCGAGATGAGCGAGCGTTTCAAGGCCCCACGGGGGACCTTCGACGTGCTGCCGGGCGAGTCGGCCGTGCGGGCCGGCATCCAGGCTGCGGCGGAGCAGGCGCTCGGGCGGGCCGGCTACGGGCGGATCGAGACGCCGGCGTTCGAGGACACGGAGCTCTTCGCCCGCGGGGTCGGCGGCAGCACGGACATCGTCCGCAAGGAGATGTTCTCCTTCACCGACCAGGGCGAGCGCGAGCTGACGCTACGGCCCGAGGGGACCGCGCCGATCTGCCGGGCGTACATCGAACACGGGATGCACAAGCTCCCGCAGCCCGTGAAGCTTTGGTGCTGGGGCCCGTTCTTTCGCCACGAGCGTCCCCAGGCCGGGCGCTTCCGCCAGTTCCACCAGCTCGACGCGGAGGCGATCGGCTCGGGCTCCCCCCTGGTGGACGCGGAGCTGATCGTGATCCTCAACGACCTCCTGCACGGCCTCGCGGTGCCCGAGCTGCGGCTGCGCCTGGGCAGCCTCGGCTCGCCGGAGGGCCGCGCCGGCTACCGCCTGGACCTTCAGGCGTATCTGCGCGAGCACGCCTCGGATCTCTCGGGCGACGTGCGCGAGAGGATCGACGAGAACCCGCTGCGCGCATTCGACGCCAAGGACGAGGGAACCCGCGCGGTGATGGCCGGCGCCCCGCGCATGCTCGACGCCCTGAGCGGGGAGGACGCCGAGCATTTCGCGGAGGTCCGGGCCCTCCTCGACCGCGCCGGAGTCCACTACGAGCTCGACGGTTCGCTGGTGCGGGGGCTCGACTACTACACGCGCACGGTCTTCTCGTTCGAGTGCGAGCGCCTCGGCGCACAGTCCGAGATCGCCGGTGGCGGGCGCTACGACGGTCTCGTCGAGCTGCTCGGGGGGCCGCCGACGCCCGCGGTCGGGTGGGCTTGCGGGATCGAGCGGGTCCTGCTGGCGCTCGACCAGCGCGGGGGCACGCCGCCCGTCCGGGTCTTCGTGGCGGCGGCGCCCGATCAGCGCGCCGACGCCCTGGGGCTGGTCCTCGAGCTGCGCCGCGGCGGGATCTCGGCCGACCTCGACCTTGCCGAGCGCAGCATGAAGGGGCAGATGAAGCAGGCGAACCGCTCGGGCGCTGACGTCACCGTGATCCTCGACGAGCACGGTGCGGCGACCGTCCGCGACATGGACACGGGCGAGCAGCGCCCAGTACAGATCGAGAGCCTGGTCAACGAGCTTTCGGGCTGAGCCCAGCCCAGCGCACCGCCGCCGCGAGCCGACCCTTGCGAGACTGGCGACTGTGACCGACGCTCCCGAGCGACCCCCGCTGCGCCCCAACGGCTACCGCGACACCTGGTGCGGGCAGATCCTGGCCGATCGCGTCGGCTCGCCCGCGCGCGTCGCGGGCTGGGTGCACCGCCGTCGCGACCACGGCGGCCTGATCTTCATCGACCTGCGCGATCGCACGGGCATCGTGCAGCTCGTCTTCAACCCCGACGTCGCGGGCGAGGCGCAGGAGCTGGGTCACCGCCTGCGCGCCGAGGACGTCTTGAGCGTCGCGGGCGACGTGGTCAGGCGCGACCCCGAGACGATCAACACGGATCTGCCTACCGGGGAGTTCGAGCTGCGCGTCGCCGAGGCCGATCTGCTGGCCGATGCCGAGACGCCCCCGTTCGAGATCGAGGGCTTCTCCGGCGAGGCGGGGGAGGAGCTTCGCCTGCGCTACCGCTACCTCGACCTGCGCCGCGAGCGGATGCGCGACGCGCTCGTGCTGCGCGACCGCGTGACCCGGGAGATCCGGCGCTTCCTGGAGGGCGAGGGGTTCCTGGACATCGAGACACCCGTGCTCACGCGCTCCACCCCCGAGGGTGCCCGCGACTTCCTCGTGCCGAGCCGTCAGGCGCATGGCTCCTTCTACGCGCTGCCGCAGTCGCCGCAGCTCTTCAAGCAGATGCTGATGATGGGGGGGCTGGAGCGCTACTTCCAGATCGCGCGCTGCTTTCGCGACGAGGACCTTCGCGCGGACCGCCAGCTCGACTTCACCCAGCTCGACCTCGAGATGTCGTTCGTCGACGCCGACGACGTGATCGAGGTCAACGAACGCCTGCTGGCGGCCGTGCTGGGCGCCCATGGCATCGAGGTCGAGCTGCCCCTGCGGCGCATCCCCTACGACGAGGCGATCGCCCGCTGGGGCTCCGACAAGCCCGACCTGCGCTTCGGGATGGAGCTGGCGAGCCTGACCGAGTCGCTGGCCGGCACGGAGTTCAACGCGTTCCGCGGCGTCGTGGACGGCGGCGGCGTGGTGATGGGGATCAACGTGGGCGCCCACGAGATGTCGCGAGCCCAGCTGGACGGCCTCGTCGACGAGGCGAAGGAGCTGGGCGCCAAGGGCCTGGTGTGGGCGGTAGTCGAGGCCGGGGGTTGGCGCTCGCCGGTGGCCAAGTTCCTCTCCGAGGCCGAGATCGCCGCGATGAACGACGCGCTCGGCGCCTCCGAAGGGGACGTCCTGTTGCTGGCCGCCGACTCCCTCGCGGTGGCCGCGGGAGTGCTCGGCGGCCTGCGGGTGCGCCTGGCGGACCGCCTTGGACTGATCCCGGACGGCCGCAACGAGCTGGGCTGGATCGTCGAGTGGCCGCTCTTCGAGCGCAACGAGGACGAGGGGCGCTGGGATGCGCTTCACCACCCGTTCACCGCCCCGGCGGGCGAGCTGGACCCCGACGACCCGGGCGCGGCGCGCGCGCTCGCCTACGACGTGGTCTGGAACGGCGTGGAGCTGGGCGGCGGCTCGATCCGGATCTCCGACCCCACCCTCCAGAGCAGCGTCTTCGAGGTGCTCGGAATCACGGCGGAGGAGGCGGAGGCGAGGTTCGGGTTCCTGCTGGAGGCGCTGCGCTACGGCGCGCCGCCGCACGGGGGGATCGCCTACGGGCTCGACCGTTGGGTCGCCCTGCTCCACGGCGCCGAGTCGATCCGCGACGTGATCGCGTTCCCCAAGGCCGCCTCCGGAGCCGACCCGCTCACCGGCGCCCCGGCCCCGGTCTCCGAGGCGCAACTGCGCGAGCTGGGCGTGTCCGTGCGGGCCAAGCCCAGGAGCCATCAGGCGTAAGCGAGGCATCAGGCGTAAGCGAGCCACTCGCCGCGGTGGCGACCAAGCCCAGCCGTCCGTTGTCGGCTCAGGGGCGCTCAGAGACGCTGAGGTGACAACGGACGCGGGGTGGGCGGACGCCGGGGCCCGGCTCGGGCCGCCGCCCGCGTAGCCCCCTCCGAACTGTCCTGGCCAGCCCCCCGCCGGGGTGCAGCGGGCAGGACACTCGAGGGGCGGGACGCGTTCGGGCCGCTCAAGCCCTGGGCCGGTGGGGCCGAACTATTGATTGGTATGGTTCTCAAAGGCTCGAGTCTGTTCGTTCGCCGCTCCAATTGTGAGCCAACACAATTGCCTCGGGCGTCCTATCTCCGGCGGCCCCGTGGGGTTCGCTGGGCGGACACCCACCTGTCTATTCAGGTTCTCAGGCCGAGCGGTACCGGCAGATTGGGGCCTGTTTTCTTGGGGGCCCCGACTTGAGGCAGGCGCTCAACAGCAACCCCCTTGTCCAGGTCGGCGCGATCGCCCTTCTCGGCGTGGTGGTCGCCTTCCTCTTGCTCACGCGCCTGAAGGGCGGCGACCCGCCGCCTGCCGATACGGGCGCGCCGGCGCCCACCGACGCCGCCGTGTCCGGCACCGAACCGCCCCCCGCGGTTGGGAGCACCCCCGTCACCCCCGTCGACCCCGCCGCCCCCGGCGCGCCTGCGGCTGCCCCCGCGGGCGAGTTCGTCGCCGGCCCGGGCCTCCCCGCGAAGGTGGTGGACGCGTACGAGCGTGGCGACTCGGTCGCGATCCTGATCACGCGCGCCGGCGCGGTCGAGGACGAGCAGCTGCGCTCGATCTCCAACCGCCTCTCCGGCGAGCCCGGCGTGAGCTTCTTCCACTCCTTCGCCCGCGACGTGGCCGACTTCTCGCGGATCACCGAGGGGGCCGATATCGACCGCGTCCCGGCGCTGATCGCGCTCAGCCCCCGCGACGTCTCCGGCAACGGTCCGCCGGTGGCCACCGTCTCCTACGGCTTCCGCGGCTACGAGAGCGTGAGGCAGGCGGTGCGCGACGCGGGCTACGAGGGCAAAAGCCTCTCCTACGACCCGTAGCCCGCTAGCCTCGGCCGCATGGAGGCCGAGGCCTTCGAGCACTACCTAAGCGCCCACGCGCGACGTGGGGATCCCCCTGCCGGGGCCTTCTCCGGAGCCGCCGGCGGCTCGGCGTGCGGAGATCTGGTGCGGATCTCCCTGGGGCTGGAGGGCGGAGTGGTGGCCGATGCGAGCTTCGAGGCGGAGGGTTGCTCGGCGGTGCGGGCCTCCGCGGCGGCGGCGGTCGAGATGGCGCACGGGGCGGAGGTGCTCGCGGTCGCGAGAATCGGATCCGCGGCGCTCGCATCCGAGCTGGGCGGGCTCAGCTCGCAGGGGGCACACGGCGCCGAGCTTGCCGCCGACGCGCTGGCGCGGGCGCTTGGCGCCGCCGCCGGCTCGCGCGCCGCACTCGCCCACGCGCCCGCATCGGGGGAGCGTGTGGCCGTGGCCGTATCCGGCGGCGTCGACAGCGCCGTCGCAGCGCTCTTGGAGCGCGAGCGCGGGGCCGAGGTGGTGGCGGTCACGGTCAAGCTCTGGGCGGATCGGCACAACGACGGCGCCCGTAGCTGCTGTTCGCCGCAGGCCGTCCTGGGCGCGCGGGCCCTGGCTCACTCGCTGGGCATGGCTCACTTCACGCTCGATCTCGAGGAGGCCTTCCGCTCGACGGTGGTGGCGGACTTCGTGGCCGGGCACCGCGAGGGCACGACTCCGAACCCCTGCGTCCTGTGCAACGGGGAGGTGCGGATCGACGCGATGCTCGCCCTCGCACGCAGGCTGGGTGCCGGCGCCCTGGCCACGGGCCACTACGCGAGCCTCGCCGACGACGGCGAGGGCCGCCTGCTCTCGGCCCCGGCCGACCACGCCAAGGATCAGACGTACATGCTCTCCGGCCTTCGTCCGGCGACGCTCGAGGCGTTGCGCTTTCCGCTCGCCGGCCTCACCAAGCCCCGGGTGCGGGAGCTGGCGGCCGAGGCGGGTCTCGCCGTGGCCGGGAAGGCCGAGAGCCAGGACCTTTGCTTTCTCGCGGGCGAGGGCAAGCGCGGGTTCCTCGCGCGCTACGGGGAGCTGGCCGAGGCCCCGGGGGAGATCGTCGACTCCCAGGGTGCGGTGCTGGGCGCTCATCGCGGGCACCACGACTTCACCGTCGGGCAGCGGCGCGGGCTTGGCCTGGGCGCCGCCGAGCCGCTCTACGTCCTCGCCACCGATCCCGTAGCCAACCGCGTCGTCGTCGGCCCGCGAGAGGAGCTGGCGACGGCAACCGTCCGCGTGCGCGACGCGACCCTCCACCGGCCCGGTGGACGCGTCGATCGTGTTCGCCTGCGCTACCGCTCGCGCCCGATCCCCTGCGCGGTCGCGCCGGTCGCGCCCGGCGCTCACGCGGCCCTGGAGATCGAGCTCGCCGAGCCCGCGCATGGCGTTGCTCCGGGCCAGACGGCTTGCCTCATGGACGGCGAGCTGGTGGTCGGGCGGGCGACCATCTGCTCCGCCTAGACTCGTCGCTTCCGTGAACTCGAACGAGATCCGCGAGACCTACCTGTCGTTCTTCGAGGGCAAGGAGCACGAGCGGCGCCCCTCCGCCTCGCTCGTCCCGCCCTCCGATGACACCTCGGTGCTGCTGACGACGGCGGGGATGCAGCCGTTCAAGTCCTACTTCCGCGGGCAGGAGCCGCCGCCGCACCCGCGCCTGACCAGCTCGCAGCGGTGCTTCCGCACCGTCGACATCGATGTCGTCGGCACCACCAAGCGGCACCTGACGTTCTTCGAGATGCTTGGCAACTTCTCGTTTGGGGACTACTTCAAGGCCGAGGCGATCGAGTTCGCGCACGAGCTCTCGCTCGAGGGCCTGGGCCTGGATCGCGACCGCATCTGGGCCACGGTGTTCGCCGGCGACGACGAGCTGGGCCTCGAGGCCGACGCGGAGGCCATCGAGCTGTGGCGCGCCCGGGGCATCTCCGAGGAGCGGATCGTGCGCCTGCCGCGCTCCGAGAACTTCTGGCAGGCCGGGCCTACGGGTCCGTGCGGCCCCAGCTCGGAGCTCTACTTCGACCGCGGGCCCGAGTTCGGCTCAGACGACGATCGCCCCGGCGACGATACGGACCGCTACCTCGAATACTGGAACCTGGTCTTCATGGCGTACGAGCTTGCCGAGGACGGCTCGATCTCGGATCTTCCGCAGCGGGGCATCGACACCGGCCTGGGCCTCGAGCGCCAGGCGGCCATCCTCCAAGGAGTCGACTCGGTGTTCGACACGGACATTCTGCGGCCGCTGGTCTCCCTGGCCGAGGAGCTCTCGGGCGTCGCTTATGAGTCGAGTCCGGAGGCGACGCGGGCGATGCGGATCCTCGCCGATCATTCGCGCGGGACGGTCAACCTGATCGCCGACGGCGTCGTGCCCTCAAACGAGGAGCGCGGGTACGTCCTGCGCCGCATCATGCGCCGCGCGATCCAGCAGGGCCGGGTGCTTGGCCTGGAGGCGCCCTACCTGGGCCGCTTCGCCGAGCGGGTGATCGAGCTGATGGGCGAGACCTACCCCCACCTCGCCGACCGGCGCGAGGCGGTGATGAGCTGGGTTGGCGACGAGGAGGAGAGCTTCGGACGCACCCTCGACCGGGGTACCGAGCTCCTCGCGAGGATCGTGGCCGAGGCGAAGGAGGCCGGTACCGCGTCGATCGAGGCCTCACAGGCGTTCCTGCTCCACGACACCTACGGCTTCCCGTACGACCTCACGCGCGAGCTCCTCGCCGAGGAGGGGCTCGCCGTGGACGATGCCGGCTTCCAGGAGCTGATGGAGGAGCAGCGGGAGCGGGCTCGCGCCGGCTCCAACGGGGGCGGCGGCGACGGGCGTGAGGCGGTGCTCGCGTTCGCCCGTGAGGCGCCGCCCACGAGCTTCGTGGGCTACGAGTCGCTGAGCGCCCAGACAAGCGTGGTCGCCGCTCAGCCCGCGGGCGGCGACGGCGACGCCCTCGTGAAGCTCGAGGAGAGCCCGTTCTACGCCGAGGGCGGCGGCCAGGTCGCCGATTCGGGCGTCCTGCGCTGGGACGGGGGGGAGGCGAGCGTCGCGGGCGTCTATCGCATCGGCGAGGACCAGACGCTCCGCACGGACGGCGGCAGCCCCGAGGCCGGCATGCCGGTCGAGGCCATCGTCGATCACGAGGCCCGGTACGCCACGATGCGAAACCACACCGCCACGCATCTGCTGCATGCGGCGCTTCGCGAGCGCCTCGGCGACCACGTCCGCCAGGCCGGCTCGGCCGTGCGCCCTGACAAGCTTCGCTTCGACTTCACCCACGGCGCGGCGCTTTCGTCCGAGGAGCTCCGCGAGGTCGAGGACCGCGTGAACGGCTGGGTGAAGGCCAGCCGCCCGGTTCGTGCGATGCAGATGGAACGCGCCGAGGCGGAGGCGCTCGGCGCCATGGCGCTCTTCGGCGAGAAGTACGGCGACTGGGTGCGCGTCGTGGAGGTGGACGACGTATCGCGCGAGCTGTGCGGCGGTACACACGTCGCCAACACCGCCGAGGTCGGGATCTTCACGGTCGTCGGCGAGGGGTCCAGCGCCGCGAACGTGCGCCGGATCGAAGCCCTCACCGGGCCGGCGGCGATCGACTGGTTTCGCTCTCGCAGCGCTCAGCTCGACGAGGCGGGGGCTGTCCTCGGCTCTCCACAGGATCCGCTCGCGGGGGCGCGACGGGCATCGGAGCGCTTGAAGGCGCTCGAGCGCCAAGCCGCGGAGGCCGGGAAGCTGCAGGCCGGCGAGGCAGCAGGCGAGCTGGCCGCGGCGGCGGGCGTCATCGGTGACGTGAAGGTCGTAGCGACGCGGGTCGACGGGCTCGACGGCCCTGCCCTGCTGGACCTCGCAGACCGGGTGAAGGCGAAGCTCGGGGAGGCCGCAGTGATCCTCGGCGCAGAGGCCGACGGCAAGGGGCTCTTGGCCGCCAGCTTCACCAAGGCGGTGGTCGAGCGCGGCCCGCGTGCGGGGGCGGTCGTACGCGAGGCCGCGGCGGTGATGGGCGGCGGCGGCGGCGGCCGCGACGACGCCGCCCAGGCCGGCGGCGGCGATCCGGCCAAGCTCGACGACACCCTCGCCGCCGCAAGGCCGCCGATCGCAGCGGCGCTCGGCTCCTAGGCGCGCTGCGGGTGGTCGCCGTCGATC
>JBPCKC010000069.1:0-2950 GCA_051004675.1 Solirubrobacterales bacterium | reverse complement strand
CATCCGCACGACGTTGAGGGGAGGCAACGCCGCCAGTGTCGCGCGAGATTCCTCGTCGAGCTCGGCGTCGGTCGGATACGGGATCCGGGTCATGCGCGGGCCTCGGCGCTCGGGTAGGTGGCACCCTCGGTGAGCCGCTTATCGGTCATCGGATCGTGGGTGGGAGCGACCACGGTTGGGTGGTTCCCGCACAACTCTCTCAGGCGAGCGGTCGAGCGGCGGTGCGCCCTCCCGTCCTGGGCCACGCCGTCGACGACGCCCGCCTCGAGGGCGGCCTCGGAGTAGGTGGCGTCGCCGGCGAGAAGGACGAGGTGATCGGGCTGCTCGACGACCACCGACAGGTGGCCCTTGGTGTGGCCGGGCGTCGGCACCAGGCGCACCGTCTCGTCGGCGGTCAAAACATGGCTCGCTTCGAAGGACTCCCACGGGTCACCCCCGAAAGCGATCGTTCGCGGCTCCAGCCAATCGGGATAGTGGGAGTTCAGGTACCCGTTCAAGGGCCCGGCGCGGGCCATCGCCATCGCGGCCTCGATCTCGCTCATCAAGATGTCCACGCCCGCGAAGTAGGAGAGGCCGCCGGCGTGGTCGCCGTGCATATGGGTCATCACGAGGCAACGGATGTCTGCGGGCTCGATCCCGAGCGCGCGCAGCCGGGGCCCGGCCTCCTCGTGCCGCTCGACCCAGCGGCGCTCGCTCGTCTGGACAAACGGGTGCCACCGTGGCTGATAGCCCGGGTCGTTGGCGTGGGAGCTCTCGCCGGTGTCGACCACGATCACGCCGTCGGGATGTTCGATCGCGAAGCAGCGAATCGGCAGGCGGGGTGCCCAGGTCCGATCGGCGAGGATGTCCGCCACCCGCAGCGGGCGGGGGCCGAACCGCGCCTCGACGTGGCGCGACTTGATCTGGACCTCGCCGGTCTGGATCGAATGTACCTTCACGAGAGGGCGAGTCTAACGCAATGTCTGTCGCATTTGTCAAGTAGAATCGCCCGATCGCGGATCCGGCCACAGCGGCGAGGACAAGCCTCGACAACGTGCGCTCTCGGCCGGGCGGGCGCAGCGCCCGTGTCCGCGAGCGGGTGCTTGACGCCGCCCGGCGCGAGATCGAGGAGCGCGGCTACGCGTCGCTCTCCTACCGGTCGGTGGCGCGCCGGGCGGGGGTGGACCCGGCGACCGTGTACCGGCGCTGGCCTTCGCGGCCAAGGCTTGCAGCCGACGCCCTTCTCGAGGTCGCTCGTGCCGCCGTCCCGCTCCCCGACACCGGCGCCCTCGAGACGGACCTGACTCGGTTCCTCGACGCGATCGCCGCGGCCCTTTCCGACCCGGCTCTCCTGCGCCTCCTTCATGCGCTCTCCGCGGCGGGCGCGGATGCTGACGACGACCTCGCCGAGATTCTGCGCGCGTTCTGGACCGCGCGCTTTGCCGGAGCCGAGGAGATGATCACGCGTGCGGTCGAGCGCGGCGAGCTGGGGCCCGGTGTCGATCCGCATCACGCGGTCGAGCAGCTGGTCGCGCCGTCCTACTTCCGCGCGCTCGTCACCGGGCAGCCGCTCGACCCGGAGTTCCGGCACCGTTGCGTCGCCGCCGTGAGTAAGCGCGGCGGCGACTGAGGGCTTTCGGCCTGCTGACCTCCTACTGAGCCCGGTCGTACTTGAAGGAGACGCCGAGCCGGACGCGGAACTCAGCGACCTTCCCCTCGTTGATCGTCACGTCCTGGCGCACCACCTCCGCGACCCGGAGCTCGCGAACCGACTGCCCGACCGTCTCGACGGCGTTGCGCGCCGCCTGTTCCCAGGATTCCGAGCTGACGCCAACGACCTCGGTGACGCGATAGACGCTCTCCGACATATTGCCTCCTCCGCTTGTGGGTACCCCACCCTTCCACATTCTCTTCGGGAGCACGCTTCATCTCGACCGGCTTGACCCCCGGGAGAGCGGCATCCTGCTCAGCCCAGAGCGGTGACAGGTTCCGTCTTCGTCAGCTCAGCCGGCGTTGGCGACGAGATGACGGGCGATGACCTTGAGCGCCAGTATCTCCTCGGTGCCCTCGAAGATCGACAGCACCCGGGCGTCGACGTAGTAGCGGCTCACGGGGAACTCCTCGGCGTAGCCCATGCAGAACGCGGCTGGTGCCCAATGGCGACCTCAATCGACGCGCGACGAAGAAATCAGCCGATGAAACGGAGCGGCCCCGCCCGAAGACGGAGCCGCTCGGCCGTCCGCGTCTACCGAGGGAACTACTCCTTTCCCTCGAACTCGTGATCGGCGTTGGGGTTCTGAGGCTCGTCGGCGTGACCGCCGGGGCCATCATCTTCGGAGACCTCCTCTCCCTCCTCGCCTGACTCGTTGTTCCCTTCGCCCGAGTCCAGCGCGCAGGTTCCGGTCTCGTCGTCGAACTCGACGTTCTCGGCGCTCGGGTCCACGCCAGCCGCCTCACAGGCCGCTGCCTGAGCCGCCGCGTCGTTCGCTCCCTCGCGTCCTTCGTTCTCCTCTTCCGCGACCTGTTCAGTCGCGGCGTCGGAGCCTGAGCCCGAGCCATCGCCCGTCGCACCGGCGATTGCCGAGCCACCCAGGGCCAGCGCCGCCAGGGCGGCGAAACCGGCTAGGACCTTCTTCAATTTGTCGATCATCGTGTTGCTCCTTCCGTAGAGCGGTGGATTACAACGACCACGCTAGGAGGCGCTGATTGGATGACGGTTAGCCCTGGGTTGGAGGGAGATCGGGGGCGCACTTCTGCGCGTCTCCGGTTGGGCGCGGCGAAGGACGCCCAGGCGACGGTCGGCCGCTTCTAACCGAACTCTAATCTCTATCCGGATAATCGTTGCTATGAGAGTGCTGGTAGTCGAGGATCAGGTGAAGATGGCCCGGCTGCTGCGGCGCGGACTCGAGTCCGAGGCGTTTGCGGTCGACGTTGCCGAGCGTGGTGAGGACGCGCTCTGGATGGCGGGGGC
>JBPCKC010000068.1:0-40003 GCA_051004675.1 Solirubrobacterales bacterium | reverse complement strand
ACACCGACCGCGCCCACACCGGGCGCCTGACCAAGGGCAGGGTGCCGGCAGACATAGTCTTCGGGGCCCGCAAGATGGGAACGGTGAGATGAGCCCGAGCTGTCTTCACATCTCGGGGTTAGGACGCCCTAGACGCGAACCTCGCCCAGACGAACATCGCGAGGGCGAGGCAGTCCCCGCTCTGGGCCGTTCTGTCCTGGACCCACTCTGTGGATGCAATCCAGGACAGTCCACGGGGGGACCGGGGTTATGGGTGGACGGTTGCGGGGGTGGGCGCTTGCAAGGCGCAAGGGGTTTGCCCCTACCGTCGATTCCAGTGGCGATGCATGGGGTCCGCAACACCTGGGTGGCACTGGCGAGCGCGCTCGCTGCGCTGGCACTCGCCGGAGCGGCCGCCGCAGCGGCCAAGAGCGGCGGCGTCGGTCCCGACGACAGCGACGACCGCGGAGGAGATAGCGGCGGCGCCACGTGCCGGACAATCCCGTTCGGCGAGCGCACGCTGGAGCGCGGCGATTGCGGGAGCGACGTCGAGACGCTCAACTGGCTGTTGCGCTCGCGGGAGTACGGCGTCGCGCTCGACCCGAGCTTCGAGGCGGCCACACACGAGTCGGTCCGCGACTTCCAGGACCGGCGCGGGTTCGCACGGACCGGGGTGGTCGACACCGAGACGCGCAGGAAGCTGGTCGATGCGATGGGCCGCCAGACGGCCTCGTGGTACGGCCCCGGCTTCTTCGGCAACCGGACCGCTTGCGGTCAGACCTTCCGCCGGGACACGAAGGGCGTCGCCCATCGCACCCTGCCGTGCGGGACGAAGCTCGTGATCGCCTACAAAGGCCGCTTCGCCCGCACGCGCGTAATCGACCGTGGCCCGTTCGTCAAGCGCCGCTACGAGCGCGATTGGGACCTCTCGCAGGCCTTGGCGAGCAAGCTCCACTTCGAGGGCGTCGACCGCATCCGCACCGCGCCGATTCGCTGAAAGCTAGGCGGCGGCGGGGAGGATCGCCGGGTCGATCTGGTCCTGCGGGAGCGCCGCGGCGTTCGCGATCAGGGTCTGGAACTCGGTCAGGGCGACGTGGGCGACAGCCTCGAGGATCTGCTCGTCGCTCCAGCCGGCTTCGCGTGCCTCTTCGCCCAGGTGGGCGCTGGGCCGCTGATCGGAATCGAGCAGCGCCTCGAGAAACGCGAGCAGCGCCCCCTCCTTTTCGTCGGCGGAGGTGAAGCCGCGCGCTCGCGAGACCTCGTCGAGCCCGAGCCCCGCAGCGCGACCCGTCCGGGCGTGCTGCGCGACCGAGTAGGTGTCGCCGCGACGCTCGGCCACGGCTAGCGCGATTCGCTCGCGAGTTGGGCGCGGGAGGGCACCCTCGCGAAGCTCATGACGCATCCGTGTGAACGCACGAAGCGCGGCCGGCGCCTCGGCCAGCACGCCGATGAACTTCGAGATCTCGGCCCCCGCCGTCTGGATGCCCTTCAGGATCTTCACGCTTCCCTCGGGCGCCGTGAGTTCGTCGTGGATGTCAAAACGGCTGTAGTCGGTCTTGATCGTCATCCCAGCTCCGCCTTTTGATCGATACTTACTAGTCGTAAGTTTTGCCGAAGGGTCGTACCCCTCTGCCATCACCTACGAGGGTCGCCGAAGGTCGGATTAGTCGCGTGCGGGCGCGCGCGGCGCCGGTAGAGTGGCCGCATGGCAGACCAACCCAAGGACGCCTCCGACGTCCTCAAGCTCGTCAAGGACAACGACGTTCGTTTCATCCGCCTCTGGTTCACCGACGTCGTCGGTCAGCTCAAGAGCTTCTCGATCAACCGCACCGAGCTGGAGGACGCCTTCGAGGGCGGGATGGGCTTCGACGGCTCCTCGATCACCGGCTTCAATCCCATCGAGGAGTCGGACATGATCGCCATGCCCGATCCCACGACCTTCGCGGTGCTGCCGTGGCGCGCCGAGGAGAACGCGACCGGGCGCATGTTCTGCGACGTCAAGACCCCTGGCGGCGACCCGTATGAGGGCGATCCGCGCTGGATTCTGCGGCGCGCGGTCCAGCGGGCGGCCGACATGGGCTTCGACGCCTACAACATCGGCCCCGAGCTCGAGTACTTCTACTTCAAGAGCGCTCGTCCCGAGGGCGGAACCCCGGAGACGCTCGACGAGGGCGGCTACTTCGACCTCACGACGCTCGACGCCGGTTCCGACGTCCGCCGCGAAACGATCCTCGCGCTCGAGCAGCTCGGCATCCACGTGGAGTACGCCCACCACGAGGTCGGGCCCTCCCAGCACGAGGTGGACATGCGCTACAAGGACGCGCTCGCGATGTCCGACGACTGCATGACCTACCGGATCGTCGTCAAGGAGTACGCGATGAAGCACGGCTGGCACGCCACGTTCATGCCAAAGCCGCTCTTCGGCGAGAACGGCTCCGGCATGCACGTCCATCAGTCGCTCTCGAAGGACGGCAAGAACGCGTTCTACGACGCCGACGACCAGTACTTCCTCTCGGCGACGGCCAAGGCGTTCATCGCGGGGCAGCTCAAGCACGCCCGCGAGATCTCCCCGCTCTTCGCGCAGTGGGTGAACTCCTACAAGCGGCTCGTGCCCGGCTACGAGGCCCCGGTCTACCTGGCCTGGTCGCGACGCAACCGCTCGGCGCTGATCCGGGTTCCGCTCTACCACCCGGGCAAGGAGGGCGCGACCCGCGCCGAGCTGCGCTGCCCCGATCCCGCCTGCAACCCCTACCTGTGCTTCGCCGGAATGCTCCACGCGGGGCTCGAGGGGATCGAGAAGGGCTACGAGCTGCCCGAGCCCATGGAGCAGAACCTCTACCACCTCACCCCCGAGGAGCGCCAGCAGCGGGGAATCGACCAGCTTCCGGAGACCCTCGGGGAGGCAATCGAGCTGGCGGCCGAGTCCGAGCTGGTCCTGCGCGCGCTGGGCGAGCACACGTTCCGGCGCTTCATCGAGGTCAAGCGCCAGGAGTGGGAGGACTACCGCGTGCAGGTCACGCCCTGGGAGATCGAGCGTTTCCTGCCGGTGCTCTGAGGCCGGGCGCCGACCTCGGCTAAGGCGTGCCGATCCTTCGCAGCGCACCGGGCCGTCGCGCGAAGCGGCTCAGCCCAGGCCGTAGATCGCCCCGTACCTCGCCTCGAGCTGGCGCAGCAGCGGTTCGGCGTCGAGCGGGCCGCCGGTGAGCCGCTCGATCATCGCGGCCGGCTCGAACTTGGCGCCGTGGCGATGCAGGCGTTCGCGAAGCCACTCCCGCAGCGGTGCTAGCTCGCCCGCTGCGATCTGAGCGTCGAGCTCGGGCAGCTCGGCCGTCGCGAGGTCCCAGAGCTGTCCGGCGATCACGTTGCCGAGCGAGTAGGTGGGGAAGTAGCCGAACGCGCCGCCGGCCCAGTGGACGTCCTGGAGCACTCCGTGGGCGTCGTCCGGAACCTCGACGCCGAGGAGCTCGCGCATCCGCGTGTTCCACGCCTCGGGCAGGTCGGCGGGCGCGATCTCGCCGGTGAAGATGCCCACCTCCAGCTCGAAGCGCAGGATGATGTGGAGGTTGTAGGTCGCCTCGTCGGCCTCGACCCGGATCAGCGAGGGATCGACCCGGTTGGCGGCGCGGTAGAGCTCGTCCGCGGACACCTTCTCGAACGCTCCCGGCAGGACCTCGCGCAACATCGGCAGAAGGTGGGCGAGATAGCCTCGCGAGCGGCCCACCCAGTTCTCCCACAGGCGGCTCTGCGACTCGTGAAAGCCGAGCGACAGCCCGTGTCCCAGGGGCGATCGCGCCAGCTCGGCAGGGATCCCGTTCTCGTACATCGCGTGTCCCGCCTCGTGCATGACGGCCCACAGCGCCGTCCCGACGTAGGTGGGCTCGTAGCGCGTGGTGATTCGCAGGTCCGTGGGCGCGATCGCCACCGCGAACGGGTGGACGGTCTCGTCCAGCCGGCGCTCCTGGGCCGGGATCGGCAGCGCGGCGAGCACCCGCTCGCCCAGCTCGCGCTGCCCCTCGAGGGGGAAGTCGCCGTGCAGGCAGCTCGCGTCCGGCGCCGTCGCGGTGGCCAGCCGGTCCAGCAGCGGTCGCAGCCCGTCGCGAAGCGCCGCCAGGACCGGCTCGAGGTCGGCCGTGCGCATGCCCGGCTCGTAGTCGTCGAGCAGAGGGTCGTAGGGGTGCTCGTAGGGCGCGAAGCACTCGATGTAGGAGCGAGTCAGTTCGATGTTGCGCTCGAGGTGGGGCAAAAACGCGGCGAAATCGGAGGCCTCGCGCGCCTCGACCCACGCCTGCTCGCCACGGGAGGCCGTGCGGGTCAGCTCGGCCCGCAGGTCGCTCGGCACCCGCCTGGCCTTGGCGGTGATCCGCTGTCCCACGCGAACCAGGCTGGCGTCGTCGGAGTCCTCGGGCCGGCCCGCGACCTCGGCGGCGGCGCTCTCGAGGAGCGCGGCCAGCTCGTCGTCGATCAGCAGTTCGTGCCCGAGCCGCGCCAGGGTGGCAAGCTGCTCCGCTCGGGCCTCACCGCCCGCCTTCGGCATCTTCGTGCGCTCGTCCCAGGCCAGCAGCGCCCCGGCCCGGCCGAGGTCGCTGAGGGTGGCGAAGCGCTCTCGGACCTGCTCAAGGGGGGTAGGCATTCCGGCTAATGTAGAAGCGCTGGGCTTAAGGAGGAGCCGGATCGGTGCCGAAGGAATAGCCGTGGCGGCAGTTCCGAGGTATGAGGGAACCTTCGGGGTGGCGCAGGCCGAGCGGTTGCTCTGGCGTGCCGCCTTCGGGGGCGGCAGGGCCGATGCCGAGAGGTTGGCGGCCAAGGGGCTCGAGCGTGCGGTTCGCTCGCTCACCCGCCCGCGCGACGAGGAACTGGTGGGCGCTGCCCCGACCGACGAGGGTGATCCGATCGCGCCCTTCGACCACTGGGGACACGATGTGCTCTGGGCGCTGGATCGGATGGTCCGCTCCCGTGCGCCCGCGCTGGAGCGGATGGCGCTCCTCTGGCACGACTGGTTCGCCACCGGGGACGTCTCCTCCCAGCGGCTCTCGATCCAGCAGTGGAAGCTCTTTCGCAGGCACGCGCTGGGCAACTTCAACGAGCTGACTTTCGCGGTGACGAAGAACCCCGCGATGCTGGTCTGGCTCTCCGGCATCGACAACCACAAGGACTGGCCGAACGAGAACTACGGGCGCGAACTGATGGAGCTCTTCACCCTGGGCGCGGCGGTCAATGGCTATCCCTACACCGAGGACGACGTCCGCGAGCAGGCGCGAGCGCTGACCGGCTTCGCGGCCACGTGGCGCGACGACGTGGGCTTCACCGATTTCCGCTTCCAGGAGAGCCGCCACGACACGAGCCGGAAGACGATCTTCGGCCGGCAGGGCAACTTCGACTGGCGCGACTCGGTTCGCCTGTGCCTGGAGCACCAGGCGCACGCGCCGTACTTCGTCGAGCGCATGTGGAGCCACTTCGTCCCGGTCTCGCCCGACGCCGGCACCCGGGCCGCGCTGGAGGAGCTCTACCTGGAGAGTGGGTACGCCGTCAGGCCGGTGGTCGAGGCGATCCTGATGCATCCGACCTTCCACGCGGGGCCGACGCTGGTGAAGCCGCCGATCGTGATGATCGCCGGCATGCTGCGAGCCCGCGGAAGGGGGGTCGACGAGAACTCCTGGGCGTGGCTCTCCGATCTGGCCGGCCAGCGGGTCTTCCGCCCGCCCAATGTTGCGGGCTGGGACGAGACCCGCTGGCTCGACACCTCCTCCTTCCGCGGGCGCTGGATGGCGGGCGGGTACGTGTGCCGCCCCGCGCAGGCGGAGACCGACGGGGCCTACCCCGCGACCGAGACCTCGGCCGAGGCCGTCGAGCGGGCGCTTCGCTTCTGGGGCGAGCCGTCCCTGTCGCCCGCGACCAGGACGCGGCTCGTCCAGTTCGCCGATCAAGCGCTGGCGGGCATCACCAACCCCGGCGACTGGCGCCAGAGCGCGTACCGGGGGCTCCGGCAGAACGCTCTGCGGATGCTGATCGCCAGCTCACCTGACATGCAGGCCAGCTGATGCCCGCCGCCCGAGAGGAGTTCTGATGGCCTGTCACTGCGACGAGTTCTCCCGCGCCCACGTGATGCGCCAGGCCGCCGCCCAGGCCGGGCGCGGCCTGCCGAAGGTCGAGAAGGGGATGCCCTTGCCCGCCGGGACCGGCCTGTCGCGGCGCTCGTTTCTGCTGCGCTCCGGAATGGCGGCGTTCTCCGTCTACGGCGCCTCTCGCCTCGGGATCGACCAACTCCGGGCCGGTGTGGCCAGCGCCCAGGGATCCAGCTCGCCGGTGCTCGTCAGCATCTTCCTCGACGGCGGCGCTGACGCCCTGTCGGTCCTGCACCCGGTGAGCGGGCCCTCCAGCGGCCTGTACCAGGACTTCCGCCCGAGCCTGGCCCTCGGCCAGGGGGAGGGGGCGGCGTTCGCTCCCAACTCCGCCTGGCGCTGGCACCCGAACGCGGCCCCGCTCGACGACATCCAAAGGGGCCTGCCGTTGGGGGGCAGCCCGACGGTGGGGATGGCGGTGTTCCCGACGATCGGCTACTCGGATCCCGACCAGTCCCATTTCACCTCGCGCCACTACTGGGAGGTGGGCAACCTCGACCCGAACCTGCGCACTGGGTGGATGGGCCGCCTGCTCGACCGGATCGGCACCGACGACAACCCGCTCCAGGGGCTCTCGCTCGACGGCTGGCTCTCGCCGGGGCTCGCCACCGCCTCGAAGCCGGTGGCCGCGATCGACGGCACCGCCTACGACCTCGACGCGCCCGGTGTCTGGGACGACACCCAGGTGGCCTCGGCCATGTTCGACGCGCTGGCCGACATCGGCGACATCCACGCCGCCGGCCCCGCCGGTGGACGCATGGCCGTCGGGAGGGTCACCCAGCAGGCCTCGCAGGTCCGCGAGCAGCTCAGCACCTTCGGCGACGTCACGCCGCCGCCCGCCTATCCCGACCACTGGTTCGGCGAGAGCCTCGCGGCGCTGGCGGCGATGCTCGCCGCCGGGCTCGACATCAAATGTGCGGCGCTCAGCGGCGCCGGCGGCTACGACACGCACGACAACCAAAAGGACAGCTTCGGGGAGGACCTCGGAACTACGGCGCAGGCGCTCAAGGCCTTCCAACAGGACCTGGAGGCAAAGGGGCTCGCCGAGCGGGTGATCACGATGGTGTGGTCGGAGTTCGGGCGGCGCCCGCACGAGAACGGCTCGGGCACGGACCACGGCGCCGCGGGTTCGGCCTTCATGTTCGGTAAGCGGGTGCGAAGCCAGGTCGTGGGGGGGATGGCGAACCTCGCGGATCTCAACGACGACGACAACCTCAAGCACACCGTGGACTACCGCGGGGTCTACTCGAAGCTCGTCGGCGAGTGGTTCAACGACGAGCCCGGCGCGGTCATCGACCAGGCCGGGTGGTCCTCGCCGATCCCCGTCCCCGACCTGGTCACCTGATGAAGCGGGCGGCCCTCGCGGGGGTGATCGCCGCCGTCGCGACGGCCGGCTCGGGCCCGGCCTCGGCCGGCCAGACGACCGCGCTCGGCGTACGGGCGGACGAGTGGAGCCTGATTCTCAGCCGCCCCTCGGTCAGCCCGGGAAACGCAGAGATCCAGTACCAGAACTACGGCGAGGACCCGCACGACCTCCGGATCAGGCGCCGGGGAGGCTCGCGGGTGCACTCGATCGCCGAGCTCGAGCCGGCGGGCGTGGGCGAGCTCGACCTGCGGCTGAAGCGGGACTCGCGTTACGTGATGTGGTGCTCGGTCCTCGACGGCAAGCACCGCACGCTCGGCATGGAGGCGGAGCTGCGAGTGAAGCGCCGCTAGGCGCTAGGCGCCCTCGCGCGCCCGCTTGATCAAGCCTGCCGCGCCGGTGCGGGCGTTCACCATCCCCAGCATCGCCTTCTCGCCCAGCGAGCCCTGCGGGGGCATCGCGCCGAGCTGACGGGCGAGCTCGGAGGCGTCGGTGTATGCGCGGTTCTCGACGATCTGGCCGTCCTCGATCGTCAACAGGTCGAGCCCCTCGATGTTTACCTTTGCGCCGGTCGCCGAGAGCCCCTGGAACTTCCCGGGGCCGCTGAAGGTGCCGGTCGCCGTCCAGCGCACGGCTGCCTTGTCGCCGTAGGCGACCATGTCCGCGACCTCCATCTGGAAGTCGGGAAAGGCGCGGAACGTGCTGCCGAACCAGGCGCGGAGATCCTGCGGGACCCGCAGCGCCGCGAGCCCGTAGAGGTAGTCCATGCTGTCGGGCTTCCACACGGCGACCATGCCGTCGAGGTCGCGTGCCTTGATCGCGTCGAAGTAGGCCGTGGCGACCTGCTTGGCGGATGCGGACTTGGGCTTGGAGGCGGTCTTCTGAGTGGCCATGGCGGGAATCTACCCGGCCTCGTCGTCCAGAAGCGCCGAGAGCTCCGCGGGCGTCGCGACCGGCCGCTTGCAGGCGAAGCGCTCGCACACGTAGGCCGCGGGCATGCCGTCGAGGGAGGTGCGGCCGGCCATCAGCTCGGGCCGCTCGGTCCCGTCCGGGCCGCCGGCGAGGACCAGGTGGGGGCGAAGGCGCGAACGCACCACGCGCGCCAGCTCCGCCAGGTCGTCGCCGGCGAGCGCGACCTCCCTGACCTCGGCCAGGTAGAGGTCCAGCGCCCTCAGCAGGTGCCCCGCCGCGTGCGGGTAGCGATCGGCCACGTTGCGCAGCAGCCGCAGGACGGAGACGGCGTGCTCCTCGTAGGAGCGCTCGCCGGTCAGGGCGGCCAGGCGCAGAAGGGCGTAGGCGGCGGCCGAGCTGCCCGAGGGGATGGGGTGGTCCTCGGCGTCCTTTCGACGGGCGATCAGCTCCTCGTGGTCGTGGGAGGTGGTGAAGAAGCCGCCGCGATCGGCGTCGGCGAAGCGCTCGATCATCGCGTCGGCCGTCTCGCGGGCGGCGTCGAACCAGCGCACCTCGAGCGTCGCCTCATACAGCGCCACGAGGGCGTCGGTGAGGTAGGCGTGGTCCTCGAGGTAGGCGTTCAACTTCCCCTCGCCCCCCTTCCAGGTCCGCAGCAGTCGCCCGTCGGCGTCGCGCATCTGCGTGCGGATGAACTCCGCGCAGCGCACCGCGGCGTCCAGGTAGTCCGCTCGCTCGAGGACGGCGCCGGCGTCGGCGAGCGCGGCGAGCATCAGCGCGTTCCACGAGAGCACCCGCTTGTCGTCGAGCCCTGGCCAGACGCGCTTGGAGCGGCGCTCATACAGGGCGGCGCGCGCCTGCTCGAGTTGCGCTGGAGCCTGCACGCCGGGACCGCCCGGGAGGTGGAGGATGTTGCTGCCCTCGAAGTTGCCGGCCTCGCTCACGCCCCAGTGCCCGAGGATCGCCTCGGCCTCGCCCTCGAGGCCGGCGTCGGCCAGCGCCGCGAGCAACTCGGAGCGTGACCACACGTAGAAGCGACCCTCCTCGCCCTCGGAGTCGGCGTCCAGGGCCGAGTAGAACCCGCCCTCGGGCCCGCGCATCTCGCGCAGGGCCCAATCGAGCGTGCGCTCGCAGGTGGTGCGCCAGCGATCCTGTCCCAGCGCCTGGTAGCCGTGCAGGTATGCCCGGGCCAGCAAGGCGTTGTCGTAGAGCATCTTCTCGAAGTGGGGGACGAGCCAGACCGGATCCACCGAGTAGCGGGCGAAGCCGCCGCCGATCTGGTCGTTGATGCCGCCGTGCGCCATCCCGTCCAGGGAGCGTGTCGTGACCTCGGATTCGCCGCGGGCCAGGAGGAACTCGACCGCCGAGGCAGGCGGGAACTTCGGCGCGCCGCCGAACCCGCCGTTCACCATGTCGGCGGCCATCCGCAGCGACCGCTCCGCTGCAACCAGCAGCTCGCCGTCGAGTGGCTCGGCGGAGGGCTCAGTTCGTCCGGCGGCGCCGAGCTGCGCCCGGATCCGCCCGGCCGACTCGCGGATTCGCTTGCGCTGCGAGCCCCACGACTCCGCCACCGCCTCCATCACCATCCGGAAGCTCGGCATGCCGTGCCGGGGCTCGGGAGGGAAGTAGGTGCCCCCGTAGAACGGTGCGCCCTGCGAGTCGCAGAACGCGGTCAACGGCCAGCCGCCATGGCCGGTCATCCCCTGCACGGCCTCCATGTAGATGGCGTCCACGTCGGGGCGCTCCTCGCGATCCACCTTCACCGGCACAAAGTGCTCGTTCATGAAGGCCGCGGTCTCGGCGTCCTCGAACGATTCGCGCTCCATGACGTGACACCAATGGCAGGAGGAGTAGCCGATCGACAGCAGGATCGGGCAATCCCGCTCGCTTGCCCGCTCGAGCGCATCGGAGCCCCACGGCAGCCAGTCGACCGGGTTGTCCTTGTGCTGGAGGAGGTAGGGGCTCGTCTCGTGCGCGAGGCGGTTGGCCATCGAGGCGAGGCTACTCAGCCGCCGAGCTCGGCCTGACGCCGCGCGATCGTCGCATCCGCCCGTTGGCGCCAGGAGCCCGGCACCAGCGGCCCGATCCGCGATCGGTTCGCCGAGATCACCTTGTAGAAGGCATCGGTGAGGGGCTGGACGGCGGCCATCGCCGCGCCGAAGGGGCGCGCCCCGGGCAGGTCGCGCAGGAGCGCGGAGAGGGCGCGCCCACCGGAGAGGATCGTGCCGTCGTCGCCCACGAGGTGAAACGAGGCGAAGCGGTCCTCCTCGCTCATCCCTGGGAGCAGGTCGGCCGCGAGGGCGTCCTGGAGCGCGACGGGCAGGATCTGTGCGTCGCGATCGCGCATGAGAATCGCGCCGAGGATCGTCCGGCAAAAGCCACAGTCGCTGTCGTAGAGAAGCGTCCTCACGCGCGGGCGGGAAGCCTCAGCCGCCGGTGACGTCTCGCGCGAAGGTCTCGAAAGCGTTCACGTAGCGCTCGACGTCCTCATCGCTGTGCGCGACCGACAGCGTCCACTCCTCCTCGACCCCCGGCGTCATGAAGATGCCGTGGTTCATGTGGTAAAGCCAGCCCAGCGTCGAGAGCTCGCCGTCGACCTTCGTGAGGTAGTCGCGGTACTCGCGCAGCGGCTCGGAGGAGAAGATCACGCAACCCTTCGCGCCCATCCCCTCGGTGTAGGCGGGCAGCCCGTAGCGTTCGACGACCTCGCCGCAGGCCGCCTTCAGCTTCTCGTTCGTCGCCTCGAGCTTCGTGTAGGCGTCGTCGGTGAGAACGTCGGTGAGCGTCGCCTGCGCCGCGGCCATCACCAGCGGGTTGCCGTTGAAGGTCCCGAACTGGTGCACGCGCCCGCTGGAGACCAGTTCGGCGACCTCGTCGGTCATGCCGATGGCTCCGCCCGGATAGCCGCCGCAGACCGCCTTCGCGAGGGTGACCATGTCCGGGGTGACGCCGAAGCGCTGCGTGGCGCCTCCGTACCCGATCGTGGCGCCCGTCTTGACCTCGTCGAAGATCAGCTTCACGCCATGCTCGGTGCACAGCTCGCGTACGCGCTCGAGGTAGCCCTCGACGGGGGGAATGATGTTGATGTTCATCATCGCCGGCTCCATGATCAGCCCGGCGACCTTGCCCTCGAGCTTGCCCAGCACGCTCTCGAGCGCGTCGGCGTCGTTGAAGGGGACCGCGCGGGTCAGCTCCGTCAGCGCCGACGGATACCCCTCCCCGTAGACCACCGACCGCGGGTCGTCGCGCTCGCCGAGGGCCTCGAGGTCGGGGTAGACCGACACCATCACGGCGTCGTGGTGGCCGTGATAGGAGCCCTCGATCTTGAGGAACATGTCGCGGCCGGTCGCCCCGCGCGCGAGGTGGACCGCGTCCATCGTGGACTCGGTCCCGGAGTTCGTGAAGCGCCACTGGGGGAGCGTGAAGCGCCTGGCCAGCTCCTCGGCGACGTAGACCGAGCCGTCGGTGGGGGCGGCGAAGTGCGTGCCCTGGTCCACCCTGGCCTTCACGGCGGCGCCGACCCGGGGGTTGGCGTGGCCGATCACGCACACGCCGAACCCGTTGTGGAAGTCGGTGTACTCGTTGCCGTCCACGTCCCAGACGCGCGACCCGGAGCCCCGCTCGATGTAGACGGGCCAGGGATCGTTCTCCTGGAAGGAGGAGGGCACGCCGCCGGGCATGACCTTCACCGCGCGCTCGTAGAGCTCGGAGGACTTCGGGGTCCCCTCCGTGAACTTCTTGAGCTCGCGATCCGTGAGCTCCTTGATCCGGCCACGATCGATGTGGCTCGCGGTGGGGGCCCCGGCGCCGGCCTCGGCATCCATGCCCGGAGCGTACCGGCGCTCCGCGGCTGACCATGTACAAGTCGAGCGCGCTCTTTTCACTACTTTGGAGGAGAGGTGAAGCTCGAGGGCATCCACCACATCACGGCCATCACCGGCGAGGCGCAGCGAAACGTCGATTTCTACGCCGGCACGCTGGGCCTGCGCCTGGTCAAGAAGACGGTCAACCAGGACGAGCCGTCCGTCTACCACCTCTTCTACGCGGACGAGGCCGGCAGCGCCGGGGCCGACCTCACCTTCTTCGAGTTCCGGGGTGCGCCCGCTGGCCGGGCGGGCGCGGGCATGGTCCACAGGGTCGTCTGGCGGGTGGCCTCCAGCGAGGCCCTGGACTTCTGGGCGGAGCGCCTGGGCGCCGCGGGGGTTGAGGTCCTGCGCTCGGACGAGGCGCTGCTCTTTGCGGATCCCGAGGGGCTGGAGCACGAGCTCGCGGCGGTGAGCGTGCCCGACGCGCCGCTGATCGCCGACCACCCCGAGGTCCCGAGTGAGCTGGCGCTGCAGGGATTTCACGGCGCCCGGGCCTATGCGGTCGCGCCCGAGGCCAGCGGGGGGCTGCTGCGCGACGGCATGGGGTTCGATGGCGAGGGCTCCGGGTGGGAGCTCCGCGGGGACGATCGCGGCGGCCTGTGGTCCTACGACTCCCCTCCGGAGCTCTCCGGCCTTGAGGCGGCCGGCACCGTGCACCACATCGCGTGGGCCTCGCGGATGGACGAGCACGAGGCATGGCGCGGGCGCGTGCGGGAGGCCGGCGCGCATCCGACGCCGGTGATCGACCGCTTCTGGTTCCGGTCGATCTACTTCCGCGAGCCCAGCGGCGTGCTGTTCGAGATCGCGACCCTCGGACCCGGCTTCGGCATCGACGAGGACCCGGACCACCTTGGCCAGAAGCTCATCCTCCCGCCGCTCCTCGAGGAGCGGCGGGAGCAGATCGAGGCGGCGCTGGTGCCCGTCGTCAACCCACGCGTTGGCTAACTACCTCGACCAGGTCTGGCTGGCCTACGCGTTTACCGAGCCGCTTTCCGAGCACGGGATCGCGGGCGCCCTGGCGCGCGTCGAGGGTCATTATCAACGGCTCTACCCCGAGCCCTTGGAGCTCGAGCGCGGCGGGGACGCCCTGGTGGGCACGGCCTTGTGGCAGCGGCCCAACGCGGGCCTTCGCCGCGCGCTGGCGGTCAGGTCCGGGCCGCACACCCTCGTCTCCACGGGGGCGCTCTCCGGCGCTGAGGCGGTCGTGCCCGGCGCCGGTGCCGAGCCGGGCGCCGAGCTGGCTCGCCGCCTGCTCGCCGATCCCGACGCCGCGGCCCGGCTGAATCCGCCGTTCACACTCGCCGTCCACTCCACGGAAGGCGAGGGGCGGATGGTCATCGCCAACGATGTCATCGGGGCGGCGCGGCTGTACGCGATGGAGCTCCCCGGCGGCTGGGCGTGGTCGAACCGCCTCGGCGCGCTGCCGCTGTTCGCGGGGGTCCCACCGCGCGCCGACGAGCGGGCGTGGAGCGTGCTGGCCGCGACCGGTTGGTTCCTGGGCGAGGCGACGGCGATCGAGGGGGTCCGCCAGCTGGGCCCGGCGTCGGTGGTCGAGGCCGAGCGCTCCGGCGGCGCCACACGCGTCTCGTCGAGGCGAAACCTCGCGGCGGTACGCGAGCTGGTCGAGCCCCGCCGCGCCCGGCTCGCCGAGAGCGCCGACGCGGCGGCCGAGGCGGCACGGGGCCTGGTGGGCGATGTCGCGGCCGCTTGGGGTGTCCCGATCGACGTGGACCTCTCCGGCGGGCGCGACTCCCGGGTGTCGGCCGCGGCGGCGATCGCGGCCGGGGCGGAGATCGAGCTGCGCACGGTGGATCTCGAGCAAGGCGAGCTCGACGTGGTCGAGGGGCTGATCGAACGGGCGCCACGATGGATTCCCTCGCGAGTCCAGGGCGCCGAGCAGGAGCCGGAGGATGCGCTCGCGACCCGCCTCGCCAACCTGCACCTCGCCCACGACGGCATGCGCAATCCGCAGGCGGTGCTGCGGGCCCCGATGCCGATCCCCCATCCCGTGTCCGAGCGACCCGTCATCTCCGGCCACGGCGGCGAGCTGGGCCACGGCTTCTACTACGCGGACGCCCGCCAGCTTCGGCGGCTTCGCCGTGGGGGCGACGAGGCGCTCGCCGAGCGGCTGCTGCGAGCCGCCCGCAAGAAGCACGGGGCGGCGCGTGACGACGCCTACGCGGCCTACTCCGAGGAGGTCCGGCGCACCCTGGCCGAGGGCCGCCAGCTGGGGCTGGACGGTCCGCCGCTCCTCGACTACTACTACCTGGCGCAGCGGCTGGCCAACCGCTCGGGCCTCACCACTCGCAACGACCGCTGGTCCGCGTGCTCGATCCCGGCGTTCGTGCGGGCGTGCTTCGACCTGACGCCCAGACAGCGCCTTGGGAGCAAGATGCACGGGCTGGTGATCGGCCGGCTGGTCGGCGAGTGGCGCCGCACGCCGTACTTCGAGGGGGTCGCCGGGCTCGACGGCGGCACGAAGCGCGCGCGGGTGTGGGAGAAGCCTGGCCATCGCGAGGAGCTGGAGGCGATCATCGACGCCGACGAGAGCTGGCACGAGCTGTTCCAACCTGACCTGATCCGGGCAATGTGGGCGGAGGTGCTCGAGGGCGGGGGACACCACCACTACGAGGGGGCGTTCACCAGGATCGCCTGGCGGGCGGGCTTCGAGGCGCACCTGGATGTCCTCGGACGGGCCGCGACCGCCGCCGGGTCTTGACGCGCCTGCCCCACGCGCCTGCCCCTACTGTTTGCTTGTCACCTCAGGGTCGCTCAGCGACCTTCAGGTGACAACCGACGTACATCTCGCTCGCCGTCAGCCGGTGGCTGCGGCCGCCAGCTCGCGGCGGTGATGGGAGAAGGCCTCGCACCACACCACCCGGTAGAAGACGTGCTCGTAGTCGGCGGTGCCCTCTCCCCGGCGCACCTGCGCCCACATCCGGCGGATTGTGTCCGGCTCGAAGACCTCGGCCCAGTCGCCGTCGCCGGCGATCACCTCGTCGAGCACCGCGGCCTCACGCGGGCGCTCCCAGATCCGGCGACGATGGATCTCGGGCATGGGCGCCGAGCCGGATGAGAAGAAGCCGACCTTTCGCCACTCTGGCACCAGCCGGGCGACGACCTCGCGGTGGAGCTTGGCGCTCAGGCGATCCTTCGGCTTCAGGTCGAAGCAGCCGCGCACGAACGCCGGGGTCACGCACGCGGAATAGCGCGACTCCCGCGAGCCCAGGCCCGAGCGGTAGGAGAGGCGTTGGGCGAGGTAGAACCAGTCGAGGAGCGCCGGGCCGCGGACGCCGTGCGCGCGCCCCTCGTCGAGCGTCTTGCGGCACTCCTCCACGTAGGCCTGGTACCCGGAGGGCACCGCGGCGGAATGGCGCCGCCGGGCAGCGGCCTCGAGGCGCGCCATCATGCCGTCGTCGCCGCCCTTGCGCAGGCGGGCGAGCTGCTTTCGATTGGCGTAGTAGAAGCCGTGTCCCAGCTCGCCCCCGTGCCCCGACATGTTGGGCTGCAGGCGGCGGGCGTGCGGCAGGGAGAGGGAGCGGCGGACCTCCTGGGGGTTGCGCATGCCGTCGTGCATCAGGTGATGCCCGCGGGCGCGGTCGATGAGGTTGTCCTCCGGCTCGTCCTCGGCCTCGGGACGGTGCACCTCGTGCGGCATCGGCCGGGGTGCCTTCGCGATCAGCTCACGGACCACCTCCAGCTCCCCGGGCACCTGGTCCCCCGTGTTATAGGTGGCGCCCACGTCCGCCGCGAGGGTCGCCGCGGCGGAGATCCGCGAGTCGCGCCCACCGGTGAGCGCGATCGCCAGCTCGGCGTCCCAGGCCTGCGAGATGTTGCGCGCGAGCCCGGCCGCCGCCTCGGCTGCCGCGGCGGCCGAGTCGCCCAGGCGCGCGCGGCGAGGCATCACCAGCTCGCCTCGGGCGCCGGTCGGGACGTGTTCGACGGCGGTGCGTGCGCCGTCCCCGCCGGTGGCCTCGACCACCGTGCCGGGCGCGACCTTCTCCGCTCCTGCGATCGCAGTCGCGCCGCCCAGAAACCAGCCCGCCGCGGCGAAGACCCGCCAGGCGCGGTCGTCCGGCCTGGGCTCCTCGCCGGCGAACAGATGCAGCGCTCCAAGGCGGTTGGACCACACGTGGCCCTCCCGCGTGCGCAGCTCGTACAGACGGTTCACCCCCAGCGCATCGGCGGCCAGGGTGAGCGCGCCGCGGTCGCGGTCGCCGTCGCGGTCGAGCAGGCCGAACAGAAATGGGGGATTGAGCTTCATGGATAGCTCCGGCGCCGAGGCCAACTGGGCGGCGAGCCGTTCCGCGGCGCGGGCCGGCGAGGGCTCGCGCCCCGTCAGCGCCTCCCACCCGGTCGGTACGCCGGCCCAGGCGCACGAGCGAGCGCCGGTGGCGCTCCAAAGCGGCCAGCGAAGTCGCCCGTCGGGCCGGGTCCAAAGGGCGAGGCCAAGACCCGCCACGGAGTCGGAGCGAAACTCCAGGGGATCCGTAATGGTGCGTTGATAGTGCGCCTGGACGCGTCCCAGGCGCCTATGCAGCTCGTCGGCTGCGATCGGTCGATCCCAGGCGTAGGCCAGCCAGGTCCGCTCGAGGACGTTCTTCGAGGTGCCGTCGGCCTCCTGCTCCATCGCGGGATCGAAGCAGATCGGCGGCCCTCCGTAGGCTGGCCGGATGGGAGAGAACATCGACCCCACCTGGGTCGCCTTCGCCAGCCGGGCGCCCCTGGAGCCGGCGCGAGTGGCGGCGGCCATGGCACGCGTGGAGCGTCACTACTCCCAGCTCGTCGACTACCGGCTGGCAACCTCGAGTGCAGTCGCCGGGCACTGCGGCCTGGCGGTCGCGGGCGACGCCAGCCCGCGCTGCCGCTGGCCGCACTTCGCCTCGGGCCCGGGGCTGGCGGTGGCGACGGCACACGTCCCCGGCGGCTGGAGCCGGTTGGTGAACGCCGAGCTCGACGACGCGCCGCTGGCGTTGGGGTCGGCCGTACGCGACGACCCGAAGGCCGCGCTTTTGGCGCTCAGTGCGCCCGTGGCCATCGCGGTGCTCGACCGGCGCTCCGGCGAGCTCGTCGTGGTGAACGACGCGATCGGCGCCGCGCGGGCCTTCACGTTCGAGGCCGGCGAGCTGACCGTTTGGTCGAACCGACCCGGCGCGCTGGCGATCTTCGCCGGGATCGAGCCGCAGGCGGACGAGCGCGGCTGGCGGCTCTTGGCCGGGGCCGGCTGGCTGCTGGGTGACGCCAGCCCGATCGCGGGGGTGAGGCGCGTCGCGCCGTGCACGCTCTCGCGCGCCGGCGCGGACGGGGTGGTCACGGTGAATGCCACGGGCGCGGTCGGCGCCCTCGTGCGTCCCGACCGCCCCTGGCGGAATCTGGCGGCCGCCGCCGCCGAGCAGATGCTGGAGCAGGCTCGGGAGGTTGACTCGCTTTGGCCGGAGCGCGCCGACGTGGACCTCTCGGGGGGGCGCGACTCGCGTGTCGTCGCGGCGGCAACGATCGCGGCGGGCATCGAGGCTCGCTACGTGACCTCGAATGCGACCCCTGGCGAGGCACGGGTAGCGCGAGAGCTGATGGATCGGATCGGCGGGGGCCCGGAGCACCAGGTGCGGCGGCGCAAGGAAGGAAGCGCCTCGCCGGGCACCCCCCTGCTGGAGCGCGCCGGCAACCTCCACCTTCTCCACGACGGCGTCCGCCACCCACAGAAGCTGCGCGGGAAGATGACCCTGCCGCGCCCACGGCCGCAGGGAGCGAAGTTCTCGGGCCACGGCGGCGAGATCGCGCATGGCTTCTTCTATAAGTCCCCCGCCGAGATCCGCCGGCTCCGGGGCCGGCGCCGCCGCCTGATCGACCGCGTGATGCGCTTCTTCTCCCAGGGGCACAGCGCGGCCAGCCCGGAGGCCACCGAGGCCGCGCACGAGGCGGTCAAGCGCACGCTCGGCGAGGGCCGTGAGCACGGCCTACGGGGCCCAGCCCTCCTGGACTGGTTCTATCTCGTGGACCGCTTCGCCCATCGCTCCGGCCTGGCCACCGACAGTGAACGGACGGTCCTCTTCGCAACACCGGCCGCCATCGCCGGCGCGTTCTCGCTCAGCCCCCGCCAGCGCGTCGCCGGTGTCCTTCACCGCGAGCTGACCGCTCGGTTCGTGCCGGAATGGGCCGGCGTGGACTACTTCAAGCCCACCGCTGAGCGGGTCGCGCGGTCCAAGCGCGAGCGCATCTGGCAGGTCGAGGCCGACGCCGCGGCAGTCGAGGAGGTCCTCGCCGCCGGTGGCTCCTGGACCGAGCTGTACAACCGCGAGGAGGCGCTACGCGAGTGGCGCGAGTTGCGAGCCGGCCGCGGCAATCGCAAAGCCGAGGGCCTCTTCGAGGGAATCGTCTACCGGGCGAGCTTCGACCAGCACCTCGAGCGCCTCGCTCGGGCGGCTCGCGACTAGATGGGGACCCGCGCCGGCCCGGCACCCGGCGGGGGCGTCATCGGATCCCCCCTCGGCAGGGCGAAGGCGGCGACCGCCGCGGCCAGGAGCGCGCATACAGCGGCGCCGTAGAACGCCGCCGAGTACCCGCCGGCCGCCGCGATGGCGCCCAGGAGCGGCGAGCCGAGGCCGACCCCGATGTCGAACGAGGCGGTGAACGTCCCGAGGCCCACGCCCCTGCGGTCCTCGCCCACGCGCTCCACTACCAAGAGCGCCAGGGCCGGGTAGAGCGTGGAGTAGGCGCCGCCCATGATCATCGCCCCCGCGATCGCCATCGGGACCGAGGAGGCGAGGCCGATCAGAGCCAGGCCGACCGCCTCCAGCAGGGCGGACCCGATCGCGCACGGGACCGGGCCCACGCGGTCGGGCAGGTCGCCCCCGATCAGCCGAACGAGCACCACGGTCGCGGCGAAGGCCGCGAACGTCTCCGCTCCGTGGCCGAGGCCCTCCTGCTCCAGGTGAAGGACCAGGAAGGCCGCCACCGCGGCGAACCCCACGACTCCCAACGACAGGGTGAGGCCCGGCCGCACCGCCTCGCGGGCGAGTAGCGGAGCGCGCTTCTGCGTGGGCGCGCGGCGGGTGAAGCGCTCCGGTATGCGGGTCGCGATCACGGCTCCGAGCAGGGGGGCGGCGGCCGCGAACGCCCAGACCGTCTCGAAGCTCGACGCCCGCAGGAGCAATTCTCCGATCGGTGGCCCCAGGCTGAGTCCGCTCCAGATCGCCAGGCCGTAGAGGCCGATCATGCGGCCGCGTCGCTCGGGCGGCGCCAGGTCCACCACCCAAGCCGAGCCCGCGGTGAAGACCATGCCCTCGCCGGCGCCAAGGACCAAGCGCGCGACGATCAGGCCCGGTACCCCCGCCGGGACAAAATAGAGGACGCCAGCGAGAGCGCTAAGCAGCGCACCGATGATCACGGTCAGGCGGCGGCCGCGGGCGTCGGCGAAGTGGCCGGCCAGGGGGCGGAACGCCAGGCCCGTGAAGGCAAACGCGCCGCTTACCCACCCCACGGCGAGGTCGGTCGAGCCGATCGGGCCCTTCACGTAGCGCGGGAGGACCGGAAGCGTGGCGCCCACCGCCAGAAGGCCGAGCATGGTCACGACGAAGATGCCTGCGAAGGCGGCGAGGGCGGGACGTTGTTTCAAGCGGAGAGTCCGTGGAACCAGTTGACGCAGCACGGAAACGGGGGCGCGAGAGGCACAACCCTAGGGAGCGGAGAGGGCTCAGCACTGGTCGCGACGGGCCGAGCGCGAGCGATAGGGTCCTCCCCAAGCGGTCGGAGAGGAGAACCATGGAGTCCGGAGCGGACGCGAGGACGGGCGAGGACCTGGAGCGCGAGCTCGAGGGCCTACTGGACACGGAGTCGTTCGAGCCGCCGGGCGACTTCGCGGCCGCAGCGGCGATCACCGACGCGTCGCTGGGCTCCCAGGCCGCGGCGAACCCGGTGGCCTACTGGGAGGAGGAGGCCTCCAGGTTGGCCTGGTTCGAGCGCTGGGATACCGCCCTCGACGACTCCGACCCGCCGTTCTACAGGTGGTTCGACGGGGGCAAGCTGAACGCATCACACAACTGCCTCGACCGTCATGTGGAGAACGGGCTGGGCGACCGCGTCGCCTTCCATTGGCGCGGGGAGGAGGGAGAGGAGCGCGACGTCACCTACGGCGATCTCCACCGCGACGTGCAGCGCCTGGCCAACGCGCTGCGCGACCGCGGGATCGTCAAGGGAGACGTGGTCGGAATCTTCCTGCCGATGATCCCCGAGGTGGCCGTGGCGATGCTCGCGTGCGCGCGGATCGGCGCCCCCCACAACGTCGTCTTCGGCGGGTTCTCGCCGGACTCGGTCCGCGACCGAATGCAGTTCTCGGAGGCCAAGGCGCTGATCACGGCCGACGGGGCCAGGCGCAAGGGCAAGGTGGCGGACGTCAAGCCGGGAGTGGACGCGTTCCTCGACGACGTGCCCTCAATCGAGACGGTCGTCGTGGTCCGGAACACCGGCGGCGACGTGAAGATGCAGGAGGGGCGCGACCTCTACTACGACGAGGCGATCGAGGCCGCCGACCCCGAGTGCGAGGCCGAGCCGCTCGACGCCGAGCATCCGCTGTTCATCCTCTATACCTCGGGCTCGACGGCGAAGCCAAAGGGCATCCTCCACACCACCGGCGGCTATCTGACCGGCGTCGCGGCGACGACGAAGATGGTCTTCGACCTGCGGCCCGACGAGGACGTCTTCTGGTGCTCGGCCGACGTCGGCTGGGTCACCGGGCACTCCTACATCGTCTATGGCCCGCTGCTCAACGGGGCGACGTCGGTGATGTACGAGGGGGCGCCGGACTATCCCCACAGAGGGATCTGGTGGGAGCTGTGCGAGCACTACGGCGTCACGATCTTCTACACGGCACCCACCGCGATCCGGGCTTGCATGAAGTGGGGGGGCGAGCACCCGGCCCGCCAGGACCTCTCGAAGCTGCGGCTGCTGGGCACCGTTGGCGAGCCGATCAATCCCAAGGCGTGGCTTTGGTACCGGCAGGTGATCGGCGGCGGGCACACCCCGATCGTCGACACCTGGTGGCAGACGGAGACCGGCCAGATCATGATCACGACGCTGCCGGGGGCCCAGGCGAGCAAGCCCGGCTCCGCGGGCAAGCCGCTCCCGGGCATCGACGCCGCGGTGGTCGACGATGACGGCAACCAGCTCACCGACGAGCAGGGGGTCCTCGTCTTGAGAAAGCCCTGGCCCGGGATGCTGCGGACCCTCTACAAGGAGCCCGAACGGTTCGTCGAGACCTACTTCGAGCGCTTCGGCAAGGAGACCTACCTGGTCGGCGACGCCGCCCGCAAGGACGCCGACGGCTACTTCTGGGTGATCGGGCGGATCGACGACGTGATCAACGTTTCCGGGCACCGGCTCTCGACGGCGGAGGTGGAGTCGGCGATCGTCTCGCACCCCAAGGTGGCCGAAGCGGCCGTGATCGGCCAGAGCGACGAGGAAACAGGTCAGGCGATCTGCGCGTTCGTGACGCTTCAAGGTGATGCCGACGAGGGCTCCGAGGAATTGGAGGCCGAGATCCGCGAGCACGTGGCCCAGCGGATCGGCAAGCTCGCCCGGCCCAAGCGCATCGTCTGGGCCTACGACCTGCCGAAGACCCGCTCCGGGAAGATCATGCGCCGCCTCCTTCGGGACATCGGCGAGGGCCGAGAGCTGGGGGACGTGACCACCCTGCGCGACCCGGACGTGGTCTCGAAGCTCGACGAAATCGTCAAACAGCGCGCGAGCGGCGACTCCTGACGCACCAAACTGAGACATCCGGGCCGGAGGACCTCCCGCCGCTCGAGCTCCGCAAGCTGCGCGACCTGGACGTGGACCGGGTGGAGGGCGAGGACCGCGCCGCCTACATCAGCGCCGCCTCGGCCGTCGTGCGCCGAGGCGACTTCATCTACGTGATCGGCGACGACGAGCTGGACCTGGGGGTGTTCACGGTCTCGGAGGGCAAGCCGGGGGAGATGCGCCCGGCGCTGTCCGCAGGCTCCGAAGGCGACAAGCCCGATGTCGAGGCGCTCACCGCGCTGCCGCCCTTCGAGGGAGCGCCCTACGGCGCGCTTTTCGGTCTGGGCTCGGGTTCCAAGCGAAGCAGGGACCGGGGGTTTGTCTGGGAGATCGCGCCGGACGGGTCGCTGCGCGGAGACTCGCGGGCGATTGACCTGCATCCGCTCTACGAGCGGTTACGCGGCGAGATCGAGGAGCTGAACGTCGAGGGCGCGGCTGTGCTCGGGGATGACCTCTGGCTCTTTCACCGCGGGAACGACGAGGAGAGCGCCAATGCGGTGGTCGAGGTGGCACTGGGCGAGGCGATGGCCTCCTTGCGCGAGGACGCGGCGCTGGAGGTGAACGACATCAAGCGGGTGCGCGCCTACGACCTCGGCGAGCTCGGCGGTACCCGCCTGAGCTTTAGCGACGCGACCGCCCTCACCGACGAGCTCATCGTCTTCACCGCGTCCGCGGAGGCGGAGGGCGGGGGTATCCATGGCTCGGTGGTGGGAACGATCAGCGGCGAGGGAATCGTCGAGCGCCTGCGCACGATCGACCGCCGCTGGAAGGTGGAGGGCGTTCACGCCGCGATCGACACAGGGGTTATCGACTTCGTCTTCGTGTGCGACCAGGACGCGGACGAGCCATCCCCGCTCCTCAGCGCCACCATGCCCGCCGACGCGGCCCTGGAGGCCGGCTAGCCGCCCGACATGTTGCTCCTGACCCCCGTAGAGGTGGTCGAGCGCAACAAACCGTCCGTCAGCGCCGGCGCCGGGCGGTGAGGATCGAGGCCAGGCGCCGTGCCGTGCGGACCGGGTCCTCGAGATCCGCCCAGGTCACGGGCGCAACCTGAACACCCAGTTGCGCCAAGTCGTTCATGCGGCGCCGGTCCTCCATGAAGCGCTTGGGCGTTGCGTGATAGCGGAGGCCGTCGACCTCCACCGCGAGTCGCTCCCGTTCAAACCAGAAGTCCACGCGGTAGGGGCCGACCCGGTGCTGGGTCGCGTCGGGAACGATCCCATGCGCCTTCATCAAGGCCAGGACCCGACGCTCCGCCTCGGAGTGCGTGATGGTTGGCCCGCGCTCGGACGCCAGGAGCCTGCGCAGGGGACCGGCGCCTCGACGGTTCGGGTGGCGATCGAGGGTCGCGCGCAGCTCGTGGTCGGCCACGATCCGCTGAACCCGCGCTTCGTTCAGCGCTGCCGCCACTTCCACGCCCCGGTCACCTGCCAGGTCCAGGAGGGTCAGCGAGGGAGAGGTGACCGGGAGGCCGTCGCGCCGCCTGATCTCACTCGCGGCCAGATCCCCGATCCGCCGCACGGCGACGCCGGCGGGCCCGCGCCTCGGGGCCCCGACCACAGTCACCTGGACCCCGCCGGCGTGCGGCACGGGCCAGTCCCAGATTCGCCCTGCCGTCCGGTCGCTCAAGAGGACTCCGACGTGGGGTCGGTCCCGGTCGCAGCGCGGGGTGCAGGCGAGGATCGCGGCCGCCTCCACCGCGTGGGGTGGGCTTGCGGCGTGCCCTACCCGGTAGATGCCCCGGTAGACCGGGATCAGCGCCCCCGAATGGACCCTCCGGTCGACCTGGCGTGCGCTGTACCCGCCGTCGATGATCTGCCAGCGCGCGACCACGCCCCTCTGCCGGCCTGCGATCCACGCGAGAAACCCGTCGAGATTTTGCGATCGACCACCTATGTGGTTGTCGAGCGCAACAAGCGGCCGGATTCGCCCCCTTTAGCCGTCCTGGCGCAAGGTTGCGCGGCGCAGCTTCCCGCTCGCGGTCCGCGGTAGCTCGTCGGCGAACTCGACGATTCGCGGGAACTTGTACGGCGCGGTCACGCGCTTCACGTGCTCCTGCAGCTCGCCGACGAGCTGCTCCGACGGCTCCCGTCCCTGCACCACCACCACCGCCTTGACGACCGACCCCCGCTCGGGGTCGGGCGCCGCGATCGCCGCCGCCTCGGCGACGGCAGGGTGGCTGAGCAGGGCCGACTCGACCTCGCCCGGGCCAATCCGGTACCCGGACGAGGTGATCATGTCGTCGGCACGGCCCTCATGGAAGAGGTAGCCGTCCTCGTCCGCGCGGACCAGATCGCCCGTGGCCCACCACTCCCCGTCGATCAGCTCGGGCGGGCCACCCTCACCGAGGTAACCGGTGAAGAACGTCGCCGAAGTCGAGGCTCGCAGCTGCAGCTCTCCGTCGGCGATCCTTGTCTCCAGGCCCGGCAGAGGCTTGCCCATGGACCCCGGGCGGACGTCGAAGCCGACGTGGCTTCCGATGACGTGTCCGGTCTCGGTCTGCCCGTACCCGTCGGCCACATCGAGGCCCCATGCGTCGCGATAGGCCTCGACCATTTCGGCGCCGAAGGGTTCACCGGCCGACATCGCGCGGCGCAGCTGTGGCAGCGGCCGCAGGGCCTCGGCCCGGGCGAGCATGCGGTACTCCGTCGGCGCTTGGCAGAGCACGGTGACGCCCTCCCGCTCCAGCAGATCGACCCGCGCCGCCGGGTCGAAGCGCGTGTCGCAGAGCAGCGCCGCCGCGCCGCGCAACCACGGCGCGACGAAGACGTTGCGCGCCGACTTCGACCACCCGGTCGCGGTCGTCACCCAGACGAGGTCATCCGGAGTCGCGCCGACCCAATGCTCCGCCTGTGCCCGCTGGCCCACGAGGTAGCTCGCCGTGTGGACGGCGGCGCGCGGCTCGCCCGTGGTCCCCGACGTGAACATGATCAGCGCCGGGTCGCTGGGCTGGAGGTCGGCTACCACGGCGGGGGTCTCCTGCGGGGAATCCTCGTCGAGGGCGGCGGCGACGTCGGCGAGCGTCATGCATTCCACCGAGCCGGGCATCCCGTCGAGAAGGGCTTCCTCTCCAACGCAGAGCGCGGGGTTGGCCACGCCCGCGCGATGCTCCAGGTCCCCGCTGCGCAGCATCGTGTTGCAGGGGAGGGCGACGGCGCCCATCCGCCAGCACGCGAGGAGGGCGAGCACCCACTCCACCCGGTTGCCGACGAGGGTCATCACCGTGTCGCCCCGGCGCACGCCGCGCGCGGCGAACGCGCCCGACAGCCCGGCCGCTCGGGCGCCGAGCTCGCCCAGATGCCACACGCGACGCTCGCCCTCGGCCGAGATCGTCACCAGGGCGGGCTTCGAGGCCGGCTGGGAATCGACGATCTCGCGGACGAAGTTCATGGCGCCGTAGTCTGCCGAAGCCGGCGTCGACCACCGAGGAGGAGATATGGGCAAGCGGACCAGCTATCAGCCGGGAGTGTTCTCATGGGCGGAGCTTTCGACCAGCGGCCCCGACGCGGCAAAGGCTTTCTACGGCGGTCTGTTCGGCTGGGAGGCAGACGACCTGCCGCTCCCCGACGGCGGGGCCTACTCGATGATGCAGATCGGAGGCGAGCCCGTCGCCGCGATCCAGCGCAAGAACGGGTTCTCGGCGGGGCTCACGATCAGCGCTTGAGCTCGGTGCCGTCGTAGAGCTTCTTGACCGTCACGGCGCCGTCGGGAGCGGCGTCAAGGCACAGCTCGCAAAGCACGCACTCGTCCAGGTTCTCGCGCACCACGCTGACGCCGCCGTCCGAGGCGGTGAAGATGTCGACCGGGCAGGCCTCCTCGAGCTTTCCGGCGAGCTCCGCGTCGCCCGCGATCGAGTCGTCGACCTCGACGTCGATAAAGACCCCGTGCTCGGCCATCAGGCTGCGGCCCCCAGCTTCTCCTTGACGGTCTCCGGGATCTCGTCGATTCGCTCGACGACGGGGATGCCGGCCGCTTCGAGGCGGGCGATCTTCTCGGTCGCCGAGTCCTCCTTGCCCTCGACGATCGTGCCCGCGTGGCCGAAGCTCATGCCCTGCATCTCCTCGTCGTCCATGAACTTGCCGGCCATGAAGGCGACGATCGGAAGCGTCGATCCGGCCTCTTCGCGCCAGTCCACGAGCTCGGCCTCCATCCGCCCGCCGGGCTCGGTGTAGATCACGATCGCCTCGGTCTTCTCATCAGCCTCGAAATACGGCATGAGCTCGGCGTAGGTCGAGCCGATGATCGCGTCGCCGCCGATCGAGACGGCCGTCGAGACGCCAAGTCCGGCGGCCGTGAGTGAGGAGGAGATCTCGGTCGTCATCCCGCCCGAGCGCGACATCACCCCGACGGGGCCGGGGGAGTAGGCCTTGGCGGCGTCCTTCGCGGGCCCGCCGATCCCACCCATCTTGCAGACCTCGGGAACGATCAGACCGAGGCAGTTGGGGCCGATGATTCGCGCCTCGTGCAGGTTGGCCAGCTCGACCATCTCGGCCACGTCGCGTCGCGGTATCCGCTCGGTAACGACCACGATCAGCTTGACGCCGTTCTCGACGGCCTCCATCACCGCGTCCTTGGTGAAGGCGGGCGGGACCGTCACCACGGCGCCGTCGATCGGCGCTCCGTGGTTCTCCACCGCCTGCTCGACGGTGTCGAACACCGGCACGCCGTGGACCTCGCGGCCCTTGCGCCCGGGGGTGACGCCGCCGACGACCTTGGAGCCGTAGTCCAGGCACTCGCGGGTGAGGTTCACGGCCTCGCGGCCCGTGATGCCCTGGACGATGAACGTGAAGTCCGCTGAGAGGAGGATGCTCATCTGATCTTCTCCACCGCTGTGCCCGCCGCCTCCCACATGGAGGTCCGGCGGTCGTTGAACTCGATCCCGTACTTGCCGAGGATCTTCGCGCCCTCCTCCTCCCAGGCGCCCGGGATCCGGAATACGGCGATGGTCTCGGCGGGGTCCTTGCCCAGCTCGAGACACGCCTTGATGACGCCGCGGGCGACGATGTCCACCCGCGTGTTGGAGACGATCGACATCATCACCGCGATCTTCTCGACGCCGTCCTTCTTCAGAACCTCCATCGCGAGGCCCTTGGCCTTGGCGACGGACGGGTTGCCGCCGATCTCGGCGTAGTTCGCGGGCTTGCCGCCCTGCGAGCGGACCGCGTCGGTGAGCGTAAGCGAGCCCCCGCCGGCCCCAATCACCAGGCCGAGGTTTCCCGCGAAGCCGTGGTCCTTGCCCTGGATCACGCCCCGGTGGTCGGCGGCGTCGATGGCCTTCACATTGCGCTCGAAGTCCGACGGCTCGTAGAGCTCGCGCGGCTCGTCGAGGTCGACGCCGATCTCGGCGAGGAGCTGTGTGTGCCGCCCGACGGCCTCGTCCTCCATCTCCATGTGCGCGTCGAGGGCCACGAAGGAGCCGTCGGCGAGCTTCGCGAGGGGATTGATCTCCGCCAGGGTCATGTCGTTCTCGCGCTGCAGGCGGGCGAGCTTCGCGAGGACCGCCGTGGCGCGGTTCAGGTCGGAGCCGGTCATTCCGACCCGGGCGACCACCTCCTTCGCCTTGAAGTCCGAGATCGGGTGGAGGTTGGAGAGGTGCCCGCGGCCGACGTGGTCGGGATGCTCGGAGGCCACCTGCTCGATGTCGATCCCGCCCATGTCGGAGAAGAGCATCATCGGACGCTTCGCCCGGCCGTCCCACAGGACGGCCGCGTAGTACTCCTGGGCGACCTCGGCCTTGGGGTCGACGAGGACCCCCACCGGCATGTGCCCGCCGATCTCGAGCTGGAGGATCTCCTCGGCGTGCGCCGCGGCCTCCTCGGGCGAATCGGCGAACTTCACGCCTCCGGCCTTCATCCTCCCCCCGGTGAGAACCTGGGACTTGACGACGGTGGGCCCGCCGATCTCCTCGGCGGCGGCCTTCGCCTCCTCGCGCGACGTGCAGAAGCCGTACTGCGTGACCGGAATCCCGGCCCGCTCCACCAAGCGTCTTGACTCGTACTCGTAGAAGCGCATGGGTTGGCGCGCCGTCGGGCGCGGCGCGGAACCCTAGACGATCGGCCGCCGCCCGCTATGGACGGCCGGCGGTGGGCGGCAACTCGATCGCGGGCGCGAGCCGGAGATCTAGCTGCTTGGCCCGAGCGAAGCTCGGGTTCCCGCGCTGCGACCAGCGAACGCGCACGGGGCGGAGCTCGCGCAGGGCGTGCCAGGTCCGTTCGTCCGTGACCCCCGTTCGTTCGAAGCCCCGGCTCTCCTGGAAGCGTTTGAGTGCGCGGACTGTGTCGTCGCCGAACGTTCCGTCGATCTGGAGCCGGCGCCCGGCCGACCGGAGCAGCTCCTGCAGGAGCAAGATGGTGTCGCCGCGCGTTCCCCTGCCGAGGCGCGGGAAGCTGCGGTTGGGGTTCGGGTACGGCGGATCGATGTCGCGCCCGACGCGGTCCCATTCGCTCGAGCTCGTGTGCTGCCACGACCACCACGACACGCCGCCGGCGCCGTAGCCCTCGCTGAGCTTGCGAAAGCGGCGGATCTCGTCCAGCGAGGGATCGTCGTAGGTCTGGCCGAGCGGGAAGATCGGGCGGTCGTAGGGAAGGTTCCAGGTGTACGTGTGAGCGAGCGCCTCGCCGACCGACGTCCCGATCGTGTGCCAGTAGACCTGCGGAACGTTGAGGGTCGCGCCTCCCCGCCCGAGGAACACGGAGTAGGGAAGCGTGGGGTGATAGTCGACCCACGGAAAGCTCGTGAAGCCCACCGGGTAGTCCCGACCGACGCGTTTCCTCAGCGAGCGCACAAAACGGTCGGCGGCGGGGTAGCGGCCCTCGTAGTGCGACTCGGCGTCGACTACCAGGCAGTCGGCGCCCTTGCGGGCGGCCTCGGCGCCGCGCCTGGCCTCGGCGACGGGGCTGTTCCCGTAGATGAACTGCCAAGCGCATACCGTCATCCCCCGGGACTTCAGGCCATTCACGAGTCCGGGGGTGAACTGCGACCACTCGCTCGCCCCGTCGGAGCTCTTGATCAGAACCAGGCGGATGCCCTCGTTGCGGGCCTTGCGGGCGATCGCCTCGGCGGACCCTCCCGCCTCGCTGACGTACCAGATCCACATCCCGTCACGCCCGAGCGGTCCCGCCTCGGCTTCGGGCGACTGGACGCTCGCGCTCAGCGCCGCCAATGAGATGACGCCCGCTGCTACGCACCTGGCCCGCCTGAGCCTACCCGGCATACGGGCGAGGATAGGGACCGCTAGGGAACCCAGCGAAAGCGTTCGCGCAGGAGCTTGGTGACGGTGACAAGCTGGTATCCGCGGCCCTTCAGCGTGCGGATGATGCGATCGAGCGCGTCGACCGTATCGGAGCGGTTTCCGCCGCCGTCGTGCAAGAGCACGATCGAGCCTGAGCGCGCGCGGCCAACGACGTGGCTGTAGATCGCGCTCGATCCGGGCGTTCGCCAGTCCTGGGGATCGACGTCCCAGAGGATGTTGCTCATGCCCATCTGCCAGGCGGTCTGCGACGTCGAGCTCGAGATGTAGCCGCCTGGGGGGCGATAGAGGCACGGTTCGAACCCGGTCGCTCCCCTGATCAGATCCTCGGTGCGATGCAGGCTGTAGGAGGACGCCCCGTTGGTCTCGTGGTGAAGGGAGTGATTGCCGATCTCGTGGCCGCCTCCCATCATTCGTCGTAGCAGCGACGTGCGCCCGCCAATGTTCTCCCCGACCACGAAGAAGGTTCCGTTGACCTGGTGGCGGTCGAGAATGCTGATCACCTGCGAGGTGTAGGAACTAGGGCCATCGTCGAAGGTCAGGGCGATTCGCTTTTTGCCGTTCGGACCGTGCGCGTTGAACATGTCCTCGTCCCGGGTGCAACCGACCCTTCGCGGCATGATCACGCGGGCGCCGTAGCTGCCGCTGTTCGGCGCGACGTCCGTGCAGGGGTGAAGCTCGGCGGTGCCCCGCTTCTCCGGTTCGGTGTCCTCGCGCTTGGGCGGAGGCGGCACCGGGTCGGGCTCGGGCGCAGGGGCGCAAGACGCATCGCCCCAGCCGCTGCGGAGCCGCCAGCGGTAGCGACCGACCTTCAGCCCGGCACTCTTGTAACTCACGAAGACCTGAGCTGAGCGAGGCCCAGGGCGTCTCACCTTGGCGCCCGGGAGCCGGTCGTACTGATGGACATCGCCGGCATCGTTCACCCGTCCGCCGATCATCACCGTCCGGTCGGCTTCGTCCGGCCTTGCCATGCAGTAGCGGAACAGCCGCGTGTCTTGCCCGTACTGAAGGCAGAGGTAGCTCTGGGGTTTGGCCGGGTCAAAGTGCGGCCGGGGCTGGAGCTGGGCCACTCCCCAGCGGCCGGCCGTGGCCATCGAAAACCGAAGCGTGCCCCGCTTCTGATTCACCGAAGCCTTGCGGAGATCAAGGGGCCCGCGCTCGGCGCCGCTATCGAAGTGGATCCCCCCGTAGGCCGCCTGCTGGAAGCCTCCGATGACCGCGACTCCGGCGAAAATGCATCCGGCGGCAACCGCCGCGCGCATGCGTGAACCTGGTGGCAAACCTCCCATCAACGCTCCGAGCGACACTAATCCCCCAATCGCATCGGTGCGCCGGTTCTCGGAGTCGCTGGAGCATCGACTCGGTGGATTGGCTCGGCGGCTAACCGCCCGGCCGCTCGAAGGCCCCGATGTCGCAGGGCCCGGTGGGGCCCCGTGACTCGCCCCGTTGGTCCACGCCGAACTGGACGAGCGTTCCGGGGCAGTCCCCCTGCTCGAGGGCGTCGGAGGACGCCTTGAGCGCCATCGTCTCGGTTGGGCCGCCGTAGTCGCCGAGCGGCTTCAGCCCGGGCTCGGCGTCCTGAAGGTCCGTTCCCTGGTCGAGCCCGCACGTCTGCTCCTGGTCGAGGTTCCAGCCGAAGGAATCGACGTCGAAGGTGCAGCTCGGGGCGCCGCCGAGGCTCTGGGCGACGATCGTGTTCTCCATCTGGACCGCGTCGAGCGCCTGCAGGTTCGCCGCACCGGTGGATGCCTCGTTCGAGGCGATCGTCGTGTGGCCGAGGATCGTAACCCCGGTGCCGGAGCTGACCGCGGTGTAGATGCCACCGCCGCTCGCGCCCGATTCCGACGTCGCCCTGTTCAGCGCCACGGTGCTGTTGTTGAACGCGAGGTTCGCGTCCCCAAGGGCGGCATATACGCCGGCCCCCGTCGGGGCGCGGTTTCGAGCGACGGTCGACAGGTTCACGCCCGTGCCGACGCCGTCCGGGCCGCTGACGAAAAGGCCACCGCCCTCGCTCGTCGCGCGGTTGTCGGTGATCGTGTTGTTGAATCCGCCGAAGCGCGAGTCCGACCCCACGACCGCCACGCCGCCGCCCACCCCCGCCCGGTTGTCGCGAATCACGCCGCTCGAGAAAAAGGTGTCCTGCTCGGCGAGAAGGGCGCCGCCCGCCGGCACGCCGGAGCCGCCCGTGAGCGTCAGCCGGGTGAGGACGAAATCGCCGATGTCGCTGGGGTTGGTGTGGATGACCCTGTCCTCGACCGTCTGCCTGATGACCGCTCGGCCACCCGTCCCCTTGATGTCGGTCGCCGCTTCGAGCAGGTCGAGGTCGCCCTTCTGGGCCTCGTCCTCGCCCGCGCCGGCGCGCGTCAGCTCGTAGGGGCCCAGCTCGGCCGGGATCTTGATGCGGTCATAACCGTCGCGCTCGTTGGCACGGATCACCGCCTCGCGTAGGGTGCAGTCGCGGGCGTTGCACTTGCCGGGCTTGTGGTCGGCCGGAGTGTTGACATCGAACGCCCTTGCCTCGACGCCGGCGGGGGCTGCCGCCAGCAGCAAGAGCACTGCGATTACGATGGCCGTGCCTGCTCGGGCCCCCACGGACAACAGGTTACGGGGTTAGAATGCCCCCCGGCGCCCGGGGCAAGACCTTGGGCGTTTGCCGTTTTCCAAGCTGCCGACACGGAGGGAGCACACAGGCCTTGAGCACCGTCGCCACGGACGCACCGACGAAGAATCACAAGCTGACCGAATGGGTCAGCCAGGTCGCCGAGCTGACCGAGCCCGACCGGATTCACTGGTGCGACGGCTCGGCGGAGGAGTACGACGCCCTGTGCGCGGAACTGGTGGAGAACGGCACTTTCGAGAAGCTCTCCGACGCAAAGCGCCCGAACTCCTACATCTCGCGCTCGGACCCGGGGGACGTGGCTCGCGTCGAGGACCGCACCTTCATCTGCTCTCCCACCGAGGCCGAGGCCGGCCCCACCAACAACTGGGCCGACCCGGCGGAGATGCGGCAAAGGCTCGAGGGCCTTTTCCGCGGCTCGATGCGCGGCCGAACGATGTACGTGGTCCCGTTCTCGATGGGTCCCCTGGGATCCCGAATCGCCCACATCGGCGTCCAGCTCACCGACTCCGCCTACGTCGCCGTGTCGATGCGGATCATGACCCGGATGGGCCGCGGCGCCCTGGACGTGCTGGGCGACGACGGCAGCTTCGTGCCCTGCCTGCACTCGGTCGGCTCCCCGCTCGCCGGGGGCGAGTCCGACGTGGCCTGGCCCTGCGACGCCGAGAACAAGTACATCGTCCACTTCACGGAGTCGCGCGAGATCTGGTCCTACGGTTCAGGCTACGGCGGCAACGCGCTGCTGGGCAAGAAGTGCTTCGCGCTGCGGATCGCCTCGGCGATGGCGCGCGACGAGCGCTGGCTGGCCGAGCACATGCTGATCCTGAAGCTCACTGATCCCGAGGGCGAGGTCAAGTACGTAACCGGCGCCTTCCCCTCTGCCTGCGGCAAGACGAACCTCTCGATGCTGATCCCGACCCTTCCTGGGTGGGAGGTCGAGACCGTCGGCGACGACATCGCCTGGATGAAGTTCGGCGAGGACGGGCGTCTCTACGCCGTGAACCCCGAGGCCGGGTTCTTCGGCGTCGCCCCCAACACCTCGCACAAGACGAACCCGAATGCGATGGCGACGATCGAGCGCAACTCCATCTTCACCAACTGCGCGCTCACCGACGACGGCGACATCTGGTGGGAGGGCATGACCGGCGAGGCGCCGGATCACGCCATCGACTGGAAGGGCAACGAGTGGACGCCTGATCGCGACGAGCCGGCCGCGCACCCGAATGCGCGCTTTACGACCCCGGCCGCGCAGTGCCCCTCGATCGCGCCGGAATGGGAGGACCCGAACGGGGTCCCGATCGACGCGTTCCTATTCGGGGGGCGCCGCGCGACCGTGCAGCCGCTCGTCGCGGAGTCGCTCGACTGGGAGAACGGGGTCTTCCTCGGCGCGACGATGTCCTCGGAGACCACCGCCGCGGCGGTCGGCCAGGTGGGGCAGCTGCGCTTCGACCCGATGGCGATGCTGCCGTTCTGCGGCTACAACATGGCCGACTACTTCGAGCACTGGCTTGCGATGGGGCGTGAGCACCCCAACGAGATGCCCCGGATCTTCGTCGTCAACTGGTTTCGAAAGGACGCCGACGGCAAGTTCATCTGGCCCGGCTTCGGCGAGAACAGCCGCATTCTCGAGTGGGTGTTCCGCCGGTGCGCGGGGGAGGGAGAGACGGTCGAGACCCCCATCGGCCTCGTCCCGGCCGAGGGCGAGATCAACACAGAGGGCCTCTCGATCACCGACGCGGAGATGCGCGAGCTGCTCACTGTCGACCCCGGCGCGCTGCGCGCCCAGCTCCCGCAGGTCGAGGAGTTCCTCGCCAAGTTCGGCGAGCGGCTGCCGAGCGAGGTCTCGCAGCAGCTCGAGAGCCTGAAGCAACGGCTGGCATAGCTGAAACGCGGACAAGTTGATGCTCGAGGAGTACATCGTCATCGCCGACGAGCGCCGCCTCGCCGGCCCCGCTCAGAGCTCGTAGGCGGCCTTCAGCTCCGGGTCCTTCTCGGCCAGCATCTCGGCCAGGCTCACCATCACCTTGCACTGCTTCCAGGTGGCGTCGTCCTGCATCTTGCCGTCGATCATGTGGACGCCGCGGCCGTCGGGGATCGCCTCCAGCACCTTCTTCGCGAACAGGACCTCCTCCACCGGCGGGCTGAAGACCTTCTTGGCGATCTCGATCTGAGCGGGGTGAAGCGACCAGGCGCCCACGCACCCGAGCAGGAACGCGGCGCGGAACTGCGTCTCGCACCCGTCGGTGTCCTTGATGTCGCCAAAGGGCCCGTAGAAGGGCAGGATCCCGGCGGAGGTGCAGGCGTCCACCATGCGGGCGATCGAGTAATGCCACGGATCCTGCTGGGCGCTCGCCCTCGGCGCCGCGGCGTCGTCGGGGTCCGGGTCGTCGATCACCCGGTAGCCGGGATGGCCGCCGCCGACGCGCGTGGTCTTCATCCGCCGCGAGGCCGCTAGGTCGGCGGGGCCGAAGCTCATGCCCTGCATGCGGGGGCTGGCCGTGGCGATCTCCTCGAGGTTGACGACGCCGAGCGACGTCTCGAGGATGGCGTGGACCAGGATCGGCCGGTCGAGCTTCGCCTTCGCCTCGAGCTGGGCGAGCAGGCGATCCACGTAGTGGATGTCCCAGGCGCCCTCGACCTTCGGGACCATGATCACGTCGAGCTTGTCGCCGATCTGGCCCACGAGCTGCGTCAGGTCGTCGAGGACCCACGGGCTCTCGAGGGAGTTGACCCGCGTCCACAGCGCCGTGTCGCCGAGGTCGGATTCGGTGGCCGCCTTGATCAGCCCCGCCCGCGCGGCCTCCTTGCGGTCGGCCGGGATCGCGTCCTCGAGGTTGCCGAGCAGGATGTCGGTCTGCTTGGCGATGTCGGGGGCCTTCGCGACCATCTTCTCGTTCGAGAAGTCGAGGAAGTGGATCATCCGAGAGGGCCCGACGGGCACGTCGAGCAGCGGATCGGGGGCGCCCATGGCGAGCGGGTGGGCGAATTGACGGGGGTTGCGCAAGTTGGCTCCTGGGTCGTGGCGGGCGAACGCTAGCGGAGGCTGCCCACAGCTTGGTCTCGCCCTGACGAGGGTCTACGCTTCTCGAGTGGGGATGGACGCGGAGCGGGAGCAGACCCAGGCAGAGGAGGAGTGGATTCCCCCCGGCGCGGAGCCCCGGCGGCTGACGCCGCCCCCGGGCGACGAGATCTGGGATCCGCCGCCGCCACGACCGCGTTCGACCACTCGGGTGTCGCGCCCAGGTGCGCAGGCGGGGGGCCAGCCCGCGCTCGACCTGAACGTCGCGACCTTCGAGACGCTGCGGGCCACCGGCCTCTCGGTGACGCAGGCCAACCGTTTCCTGCGGCGGCGCGAGGTGCTCGGCGGCTTCACCTCACTAGCCCAGATCGACGAGCTCGACGGGTTCCCGCGGGACCTCAAGCGCCTGCTGCGAAGCCGCGGTCGGGTCTGACGTTCGGGCGCGGGTAGCCTCCCGGGCGTGGCGGTCGAGGCTCGAAGCGCTCGGGACGACGAGGTCGAGGCGGTGGTCGGCCTCTACGAGTGGCTTTTCGCCCCTCCCGGGGCGGTGCCGAGGGGATGGGACCCCAGGCGTGCCGCGGTCGCGCTGCGGCATGCGATCGCCTCGCATGACTCGGTCGTGCTCGTCGCCGAGGACGCCGGTGATCTGGTCGGCCTGTGCACGGCCTACCAGGACATCGACTCGGTGCGGTTCGGGTATCGCGCCTGGATTGAGGACCTGGCAGTGGATCCGGGACGGCGGTCGGAGGGAATCGGCAAGATCCTGCTCGACTCCGCCAAGGATTGGGCGCGGGAGCGTGGAGCGACCCATCTCGAGCTCGACTCCGGCGACGCCCGCCTCGACGCGCATCGCTTCTACGAGCGCGAAGGCCCTGACTGGACCTCGCGCCAGTTCGCCTGGGTGCTCTAGGAGCCCTCGGGCTCGAGGCCGCCGGCGCGGAGCGCCGCGGCGTGGTCGAGGTGAAACTCGACCCCGAAGATGCGGTCGCCCTCGAAGGCGAACACGATCGCGCTCGGCTGGGTCATCTCGACCCCGCCGTGGCGAGTGACGGCGACCTGGTTTACGAGGACAACGAGATGCTCCGGCGACTCCCGGATTTCGTACAGCTCGGCGCGGACCCGCTCGAACGCGGAGGCATAGTCCTCCCAGCCCCTCTGGAACCCGTCGATCCCGCGGAACGTGGTCGGCGGAGTCGGGGGCAGCCCATGCATCGTGCAGGAGAACTCCGGCGCGGCGAACTCCCGCACGAACTCGGTCAGCGCCGGCACCGCCTCGTCCATGTACACGAGGCCGTCCCCTTTTGCCATCGCGCTCATGGCCTCGCGCAGGAGCCACTTTGGGTCGGGTACGGCCATGCCGGGAAAGTATCCTCTGCGCCGCAAGTTCTTCGCGAGACTGGAGCCATGGCAGTAGCTACCGCGCCAACCGACCTGACCGACGAGCAGCAGGCCATCACCGAAATGGTGCGCCAGTTCGCCGACAAGGAGATCCTTCCGGTCGCGGAGGAGTACGACCACGAGGACAAGTTCCCCGAGCCGATCGTCGAGCAGATGAAGGAGCTCGGGCTGTTCGGGGTCACGATTCCCGAGGAGTACGGCGGCATGGGGCTCGACCTGACGACCTACGCGATGATCGTGGAGGAGCTCTCGCGCGGCTGGATCTCGATCTCGGGGGTGGTGAACACGCACTTCATCGGTTCCTACCTGCTGATGAAGTTCGGCACCGGCGAGCAGAAACAGAAGTATCTGCCGCAGATGGCCACGGGTGAGATCCGCGGTGCCTTCTCGCTGTCGGAGCCGGAGGTTGGCTCGGACGTCCAGGGGATCAAGTCGACGGCCAAGGAGGTCGATGGCGGCTGGGAGATCAACGGCCAGAAGATGTGGGTCACGAACGGCCTGCGCTCCGGGTTGGTGTTCGTCCTCGTCAAGACCGACACCAAGGCCGACCCGCCCTACAAGGGGATGACGTGCTTCATCTGCGAGAAGGAGCCGGGGGCCGACGACGTCCCGGGGCTCAAGATCCCGCCGCAGATCAAGAAGATGGGCTACAAGGGCGTCGAGTCCACGGAGCTCGTCTTCGACGGCTTCAAGGTCACTGACGATCACATCCTGGGCGGGCGCGACGGCCTCGGCAAGGGGTTCAGCCAGATGATGGACGCGCTCGAGCTCGGCCGCGTGAACGTCGCGGCGAGGGGCGTCGGCGTCGCCCAGCGCTCCTTGGAGCTGGCCCTGCGCTACAGCCAGGAGCGAAAGACCTTCGGCAAGCCGATCGCCCAGCACCAAGCGATCACCTTCAAGCTGGCGGAGATGGCGACGCGTCTGGAGGCGGCTCGGCTGCTGACCCTCAAGGCGGCGCGGATGAAGGACGCGGGCGAGCGATCCGACATCGAGGCCGGGATGGCGAAGCTCTTCGCCTCGGAGGCGGCCCACGCCAACGCGGAGGAGGCGCTCCGCATCCACGGCGGGTACGGCTACTCGAAGGAGTACGAGATCGAGCGGATCTACCGTGACGCGCCGCTGCTTCTGATCGGCGAGGGGACCTCCGAGATCCAGAAGATGGTGATCGGCAAGAAGCTGCTCGAGCGGAACCCGATCTAGTGGCATCCACCCAGGATCTGATCGAGCAGGCCGTCAACCGCCTCCAGGCCGAGGTTCCGGCGCTGGGCAAGCTGAAGCTGGTCGTCGGCCTGGAGCTCCGCGGGCGCGGCGACATCCAGCACTTCCGGGTGGAGGTTCCCGGACCCAAGATCTCCAAGAGCTTCGCCGACGACGAGCGCCTCGAGGTGTCGATCCCGCGTTCGCACTTCAACGAGCTTGCCGCCGATGGGCGGATCGAGCACTGGCGGGAGGCCTTCGAGCAGGGCCACATCAAGGTGCAGGGCGATCCCAACGTCCAGAAGCTCTTCGGGAAGGTGATCGGGCAGGCCGAGGCGCGCTCGCATCTCAAGCGGGGGCGCTAACGCGCTCGTTACCATCCCGCGCCTCATGAGCGACGAAAACGAAACCCTCATCACCGATCAGGCCGGTCGCGAAGCCACGGGCGCGCGCCAATACGGGCGCTACCTCGAGGAGTTCGAGGTCGGCGCGACCTACAAGCACTGGCCCGCAAAAACCGTGACCGAGGCCGACGACCACCTCTTCTGCCTGATCACGATGAACCACCACCCGCTTCACATCAACGACCACTACGCAGCGCAGTCCCAGCAGGGCCGGAACGTCGTGGTCGGGCCGCTGGTCTACTCGCTGGCGGTCGGGATGACCGTGGGTGACGTCTCCGGCAAGGCCATCGCCAACCTGGCGACCGAGGAGCTGAGCCACCCCAACCCCGTCTTCCACGGCGACACGCTCTTCTGCGAGTCAGAGGTGCTCGAGGTGCGTCCGTCGCAGTCGAAGCCCGACCGCGGCGTCGTCAAGGTCCACACGCGCGTCCACAAGCAGACGGGCGAGCTGGTGGCCGAGTTCAAGCGCGCTGTTCTCGTGCCCCGCAAGCAGACCGGCGACACCCCGGCTCCCGAGGGCGACGTCGACTGAGTTGGAGCACCCCTGGGCCGCGCTGACGAAGACGCGCGGCATCGATGCGGTCTTCGCCCGCGGGGATGGCGTGCTCCCGGCCGTTGCGAGGCTGGGCGGGGGTAGGTTCCTGTTGAAGGCCGGGCGGGTGGGCGGACCCGACGGGGAGCGCGGGTCGATGGCTATCGGTGAGCAGTTCGTGGGGTCTGTGCTGGATGCGGCGCTGGCGGGGACGGTCACGTGGGAAGTGGACCCCGACTTTGGATACGAGGTCGCCGCGTCCGCGCCCGGCGTTGAGTTCCCGCAGGACGGCCTCTTGATGCCGCGCTTGCTCTACACCCGGGCCGACCGCGTGTACGAGCACGCGGCGATCGTCCCGCGGGTTCGCGCCGAGGTCGCGCGTCTCATCGCTTTGCCCTGAAGCGGGGTGATGACCCCACTTGTGGGTGAAGCGCCGTTCAGAGGCCTGGCGAGATGAAAGCTCTGATGCCGGCCGTGGGTTGTTGGTTATATCTGCGACATGGTCGGCAACGTCGAGCAGGTGAGCGTGGTGGCGGCCCCGGCCGGCGATGTCTGGGAGCGCGCGATCACCGAGGAGGGGATAAACCACGAGCTGGGACCATGGCTTCGGATGACGATGCCGCCCGGCCTCCGGGGCTCGACGATCGACGATGTGGAGGTCGGGGTGCCGCTCGGCAGGAGCTGGCTGCTCGCGCTGCGGCTCGTCCCCGTCGACTACGACGACCTCTGCCTGGCCGAGCTCGAGCCTGGCCGGCGGTTCCTCGAGCGCTCCACGATGCTCTCGATGCGCCTGTGGCAGCACGAGCGGATCGTCGAGCCCCAAGGGCCGGATTCGGCGATCGTCACCGATCGCCTGGCGTTCGAGCTGCGCCGCCTCCCGGCGGCGATCCCGGGTTCTGCCCGGTTCGCGTCGTGGCTGGTGGGCCGGATATTCGCCCACCGGCACAGGCGTCTCGCCGGCTGGGCAACCGGACGATCGCTCCGGGCCGCCGCACGGCCGGCTGGGACCTGATCCGGCGGATCGCGCGTGGACGACGAACCCGTCTGACCGAGCCGGGCGGCTAGTGCGCCTCGTCGGCGGCGTGCGCCGGCGGGCGCGATTCCTCCGCCAGCGACGTGAGCTCCAGGATCCCGCGGGAGGCGACCTCGAGGACCTCGTTGGCCTCCTGCGAGTCGCGGGCGTATAGCTCCACGAGGAGATGGATGACGATCCGGTCCTCCTCGTGCTTGTGGAAGCGAACGTGGGTGAAGAACTCGCGGGTTCCGGCTTCGCCGAAAGCTCCGAACGTGAGGCTGTCGGTCGCCTCCGGGCCGGCGCAGACCTCGACCAGATCCTGATCGACGGCGACCGTGCAGGAGGCGACCCAGGGCGTGCCGGCGACCAGTCGCTCCCAGCGATCGGGAATCGGCACGAGCTTGCCCTCGTCGATCGTCAGGTGCGGTTGATCGTGCATGCAGTCCAGACACTGCACGACGGCTTCCTGGACCTCCTCGACGCGCTCGGCGGGCTCGCCGCTGTCAGCATCGATTCGCAGGATCGCGTCGTAGTGGACCTG
>JBPCKC010000067.1:0-55106 GCA_051004675.1 Solirubrobacterales bacterium | reverse complement strand
ACACCGACCGCGCCCACACCGGGCGCCTGACCAAGGGCAGGGTGCCGGCAGACATAGTCTTCGGGGCCCGCAAGATGGGAACGGTGAGATGAGCCCGAGCTGTCTTCACATCTCGGGGTTAGGACGCGCTAGCCTGCCCGGCCCATGGCCCTGACCGATCCGTCAAAGCGCCTCCAGGCGATCCCCCCCTACAGGTTCGCCGAGCTGGAGCAACAGGTTGCGGACAAGCGCGCCGCCGGCATCGACGTGATCAGCCTGGGCATCGGCGACCCGGACTACCCCACGTTCCCGTACGTGGTCGAGGCGATGCAGGCTGCGGTCGCCGACCCCGGCACGCACAAGTACCCGTCCAATCGCGGGCGGGCCGAGCTGCGCGATGCGCTCGCCCGCTTCTACGAGCGGCGCTTCGGCGTGGAGATCGATCCGGACAGCGAGGTCATTCCCGCGATCGGCGCCAAGGAGTGCATCTACAACCTCTGCTTCGCCTTCCTCGATCCCGGGGACGCGGCGCTGGCTTCCGATCCCGGCTACCCGGTCTACACGGGCGGGCCGCTGCTCGCGGGAGCCGACTCGGTCCTGCTGCCGCTGGAGCCCGGGCTTGGGTTCGCACCGGACCTCGGGAAGCTCTCGGCCGCCGATCTGGACCGGGCCCGCCTGATGTTCATCAACTACCCGAACAACCCGACGGGCGCGATCGCCCCCGACGGCTTCTTCGAGGAGGTAGTCGCGGTGGCCCGCGAGCACGAGATCCTCGTCGTCCACGACAACGCCTACTCGGAGACCACCTACGACGGGTATGTGGCTCCCAGCTTCCTTGCCACGCCGGGCGCGAAGGACGTGGGCGTCGAGGTCTTCTCGCTCTCGAAGGGCTTCAACATGACCGGCTGGCGCTGCGCGGCGATCCTGGGTAACGCCGACGCGGTCTCCGCCTACTGGCGGCTGAAGACGAACGTGGACTCGGGTCTCTTCGAGGCGGTGCAGCTGGCCGGGGCCGCGGCCCTCGACGGGCCTCCCGAGGCCATCGGGGAGATGAACGCGATCTACGCCCGGCGCCGTGACCTGGTGGTCGACGCGCTGCGCGAGGTGGGCGTCGACGTCGAAGCCCCGAAGGGCACGATCTACGTCTGGGCCCCCGTGCCCGAGGGGCACTCATCCACCTCCTTCGCCGAGCTGGCGCTGGAGGAGGCCGCGGTCGTGATCTCACCCGGTTCCATGTACGGGCCCTCCGGCGAGGGGTTCTTCCGGATCTCCTTGACGACGCCCGACGAGCGGATCACCGAAGCGGTCGGGCGCATCCGCGAGCACCTGGGATAGGTGTAGCTAGAGGCGGCCCTCTGCCGTGAACGTCTCGCGGAGGCCCTGCTCGAGGTTGCGCGGCGCGTACTCGAGCTCGGCGATCGCCTTGTCGTGCTTCGCCCAGAAGGTGACGCCGTCGGCCGATGAGATGAGCTCGCGCAGGTTTGGCGGCTGACCCATCATCTTTCCGACGAGGGGCCCGACGGGGGTCATCGCCTTCAGGAGCCCGGTCGGGACAGAGCGCTTCGGAGCCTTCTTGTCCGCCACCTTGGCGACCGTCTCGATGAGCTCGCGCATGGTCGTGATCTGGCCACCGAGCACGTAGGACTCGCCGGGCTTGCCCGCGTCGAGGGCCAGCAGCACGCCGCCGGCCACGTCCTCGACGTGGACCATGTTCATCCCGAGGTCCGGGAAGGCGATCATGGGCATGCGGCCATCCAGGAAGTCGTGCATCTGCTTGCCGATGGCGGAGTGGTCGTCCGGCCCGTAGACGCCGCCAGGCTGGACGATCACGCACGGCAGGCCCTCCTCGGCGATCAGGCGCTTGGCCACCTGGTGGGCCTCGTGCTTGGTCTGCTCGTAGTAGGAGGTGAACTCGCGTCCGGGGTGCTCGTAGGCCTCGTCGACCACCTGGCCCCGGGTGTTGCCGAACGCCCCGATCGTCGAGATGTAGACGACCTTGGCGATCTTGGCGTCGAGGGCGGCCCCGAGCACGTTCTCGGTCCCGAGGACGTTCGCCTCGTGCATCGGGCGCCGGCGCGACTCGGGGATTCCGACCTCGTAGATCGCGGCGCCGTGGATCACCGCGTCGCAGCCCACCATGCCGTCGGCTATCGACGGCGCGTCGGTGAGCGCGCCGGAGATCAGCTCGCATCCGAGGTTGGACAGGGGCTTTGCCTTCTCGGGGTCCCGCACCAGCGCACGGACGTCGTCGCCGCGCTCGCGCAGCATCCTCACGACGTGACCGCCGATAAAGCCGGTGCCCCCGGTGACGAAGACCTTCATCCAGGGTGAGCCTATCCTCTCGGAGAGCGATGTCGAGTTCGACGATGAAGAAGGCGGCCGCCAACCCGCCCTCCGAGTGCTAGCCGGCGTCGAGAACGCCCGCGCACGCCAGCGAGCCGTGGCGATAGGGGTCGTGAGGGGGTCGGCCCCCTCACGAGCAGCCGGCCCTGAGCGGGATCCCCTGGCTGAGCTGAAGGAGCTGCTGCGGACCGCCGGCGTGGCCACGGCGGGCTCGATGACGCAGGTGCGGCCCGACCCCGATCCCGACCGCTATCTGGGGCGAGGCAAGCTGGAGGAGCTGAAGCGTGAGATCAAGCGGGCGAATGCCAACCTCGTCGCCACCGACGACGAGCTCGCGCCGCGTCAGGAGCGCAACCTGGAGGCGGCCCTGGGGGTGCCGGTGATCGACCGGACGGCGGTGATCCTCGACATCTTCGCCGCGCACGCGCACTCCGCGGAGGGCAAGCTCCAGGTCGAGCTGGCGCAGCTCGAGTACAACCTCGCGCGCATGCGCGGCCTGTGGACGCACCTCGAGCGCCTCGGCGCGGGACGCATGGACGGCGGGATCGGCACCCGGGGCCCCGGTGAGTCGCAGATCGAGACCGACCGCCGTCTCGCCCGCGACCGCATCGCCGCACTGCGCCGGAGCCTGCGCGACCTGGAGAAGAACCGCGCCGTGATGCGCGCCCGGCGCGACTCGGCGGCGGTGCCGACGGTGGCCCTCGCCGGTTACACGAACGCCGGCAAGTCGACGCTGCTGAACGCGATCACCGGCGCCGAGGTCGGGGTGGGGGGCAGGCTCTTCCACACGCTCGATCCCACCACCCGCTCCTACCGCCATGACGGACGCGAGTACCTCATGACCGACACCGTGGGCTTCATCCGCAAGCTCCCGCATCAGCTCGTGGAGGCCTTCAAGGCCACCCTCGAGGAGACGCGCCGCGCGGACCTGATCGTGCACGTCGTGGACGGCTCGGAACCCGAGGCCGAGCGCCGCGGGTCGATCGACGCCGTCGACGCCGTGCTGGAGGAGCTGGGCGCCGGGGACAGGCCGCGGTTGCTGGCCTACAACAAGCTCGATCTCCTGGACGAGGAGGGGAGGCGCGAGCTCCTGGTGGGCAAGGCGGGCGTCGTCGGCGTCTCGGCCGCGACGGGGGAAGGCCTGGAGGAGCTGCGCGACACGATCGCGAGGTCGTTCGAGGCGACGCTTCGGCCCTTGGAGCTGCTGGTCCCCTACGAGAAGGGCGCCGTGCTCTCCGAGCTTCACGCGCTGGCCGGCGACCTCGAGCGCGAGGACGGCGCCGAGGGGGTGCTCGTCAGGGCGCGCGTCCCGGCGGCGCTGGTTCATCGGTTCTCCGAGTTCGCGGTGAACGGCACCCCGCAGGGGGAATAGCCTGCGAACCGTGGAGCTACCGGTCCGCCTGCTGAGCGACGCGGCGATCCTGCCGACGCGCGCGAACGACGGCGACGCGGGGCTCGACCTCCGCGCGGCCGAGCCGGCGATCCTCGGGCCGGGGGACCGGGCCTCCGTGGGCACCGGGATCGCCGTCGAGATCCCGGAGGGCTACGCGGGCCTCGTCCTCCCGCGCTCGGGCCTCGCAGCGCGCCACGGGATCGCGCTCGTGAACGCTCCCGGCCTGATCGATTCCGGCTACCGCGGCGAGGTGCGTGTACTGCTGCTGAACACGGACGCGAGTGAGCCGTTCGAGGTCGGCGTGGGCGACCGCATCGCCCAGCTCCTCGTCACCCCCTTCACCCCGGCCGCGCCGGTAAAGGCCACCGAGCTCACCGCCAGCGTGCGCGGCGAGGGCGGGTTCGGCTCCAGCGGGCGCTAGCTATCCGCGCATCGCGGCCGCTCGCGCCGAGGCGTGCGCGGCTTCCTCGAGCCTGTCGTCCAGCGGCCCCAGCTCGGGCTCGGAGCCCTCGCGGCGCGCGAGGGCGAGGGCGATCAGGCGGTCCGCGAGATGGTGGTTCTTCGGCAGCAGCGGGCCGTGCAGGTAGGTCCCGAGCATGTTGTTGCGCCTGACGCCCTCGAGGCCGTCGCCGCCGTTGTTGCCATGCCCCTTCAGCACTTTCCCGAGAGGGGTCGCGCCTTCGCCCAGGTAGGTGCGCCCGCCGTGGTTCTCGAACCCCGCGACGGTGATCGGGCCGTGGTCGAGATCGATCTCGATCGCGACGTTCCCGATCAGCCTCGGGCCCTCCTCGCGAACGGTCTCGAGGTCGGCCAGGCCGAGGCCCTCGATCCGCTCGTCGCCGAGCTGGTAGGAGTGGCCGAGGAGCTGGTAGCCCCCGCACACGGCCAGGACCACCGCCCCGTCGTCCACCGCCGCGCCGAGGCCCTCGCGCTTGGTGGCGACCATGTCGGCGGCCACGAGGCGCTGGTCGCGGTCCTGGCCTCCGCCGACGTAGACCAGGTCGTGGGCCCCGGGGTCGAGTCGCTCGCCCGGCCCGGCCGCCGAGTAGCTGAAGCCGATGCCTCGCCACTCGCAGCGCCGCTGGAGGAACAGGATATTCCCGCGGTCGGCGTAGATGTTCATCTGCTCTGGGTACAGAGCGAGGAGGCGAAGCTCCATCAGCCCGTCCTCTCCAGGACCACCACGACGGAACCCACGTGGAGCTCCGACGGTGCAATCGGGACGGTCCGGTCCGCGCGCAGGCCGTGCTCGGCGGCCTCGCGCTCGAGCTGCGGCGCGTCGAGCACGTCGAGCACGTCGATGTGCTGGGACTCGGTGAGCCTGCCCGCGGGGGAGACCACTTGGCGCAGGCGGCGCACCCGCAGGCGCCCGTCCTCCGACGCGACGCCGAGCGGCAGGCTGGAGTGGACCCACCCATCAGTCTCGCGGACGTCCGGGAGGGTGCCGGGCCCGGCCTCGCCGACCGCCTCCTCGCTCCCCTCGACGATGGCCAGGGCGGCGGTCCCGCCGGGCTCGAGCGCCTCGGAGACGGAGCGCAGCGCGGCCACGCGGCCCTCGCGCCCGCCCATGAGCTGGATCAGCTGCATGGGGGCGATGACGAGGGAGTGAAGGCGGCCCGGCGGTAGGCAGCGCAGGTCCGCCACCTCGGCCTCGACCATAAGCCCCTCTCCCTCCGCGCGGGCGCGCAGCGCGGCGACCAGCTCGGGGTCCACGTCCACGGCGCGCACCTCGTGCCCGCGCCGCGCGAGGTGGAGCGCCACGCGGCCCGTGCCGGCCCCGAGGTCCAGGATTGGCCCGTCGCGCTCCGCGGCGAGTCGCTCCCAGATCGGCAGGTCCTCCGCGTAGGCGCCGCACTCCACGTCGTGCCACAGCGGACCCTGGGGCACGGGCGCGTGCCTCGGCTCACCCATCGGCGTAGCCGAACTCGCGGAGGCCCTGGGCGCCGGCCCGCTCGACAACGCGAAGCTCGTCCGGGTCGGCCTCGCGCCAGCGCTGGGCCGTGGGGGAGGGGCTGACGAGCTTCGCGGCGCGCTCGACCAGGTCGTCGCCGAAGTCGATCTCGACATGCCTGAAAAGGCGCTCGATCTGTGCCGCGGGCTCCGCGCACAGGTCCTCGTAGCGCACCAGGAGAAACCGCTGCGGGCGCTCGCGGCGGGAGAGGTGCAGCGCAGCGAGGTTGACGCGCGACCACAGGGACACGGAGCGAACGGGCTCGGGCTCGCTCGCCATGTCGCCCACGAGCAGGTCCCCGTAGACCGCGAGTTGGTTCTGGTTTTGGGAGTAGGCCATGTCCCGGCCGTCGCGGACCAGCTGGATCATCCACGCGTCCGGGAGAAGCTCGTGGACGACTGGAAGAACGTAGGCGGTTCGCGGGTGCTTCCAACCCCAGCGGGCGTTGGGCGAGGGGATCCCCTCGCGGTGGCCGGCCAGCGCGCACGTGGGGTCCTCGGCCGTCGCGGGGTCGGCGGGCTGTGGCGGGGGAGCCGCCGGGTCTCGCGCGTGCGGCTCCAGCCATCCCGATGCCTCGAGGTAGGAAAGCGCCCGCCGCTGGAGGAAGCGGTGGATCACGTGGGCGTCGCTGGCCTTGTTCAGGCGTGGCCCGATGTAGACGCCCGCGGCGGTGAGGATCTCGGCGACCGCCCTGGTCCCCGAGCCCCCGATGCCGAAGACGACGATCGGTGGGCGGGCGGCGCTCGCACCCTCGCTCACCACAGCTCGCCGACCCGCTCGAGGATGTCGAGGAACGCGCGGCGCTCGTGGCGCAGGGTGTGCTCGGAGGCCGTCGTGAGCGCCTCGGCCCGCATGGCCGCGGCTTCGGCGTCGTCGAGTGCCAGCAGCGACTCGGTTGCCTCGGCCACGGCCTCGAGGCCGTAGCGGGGCCGCGCGCAGTTGACGCCGTCGCGATAGATCGAGTGCTCGCCGGCATGCTCCGGGCAGACGACGAGGCTGCCGACCGCCATCCCCTCGAGCGGGGGCAGGTAGAACCCCTCCGCCTCGTTCGGCAGGAAGACCGTGCAGCGGGCCCGGCGCACGCGCGCGAGGTACTCGTCGCGGGGAAGCAGGCCCTCGAGCAGCTCCAGCCGTCGGCCGTCCTTGTGGAGCCGGTCCCGCAGCCCGGCGCCCAACTCCGGCTGCTTAAGCCCCGCGATGAGGACGTCGATGTCCGTGGCGGCGGGGTCGGAGGGCGTGAGGTGGTCAAGGTCGACCCCGTTCGGGATCGCCATCACCGGCCCCTCGGTCACGCCCGTTGCGCGCGCTGCCTCGGCGACCACCTCGCTCACGCAGATGCGGATCGCGCGGCGAGGGAGGAACTGGTAGCGGTTGGAGGCCGGGTCGGCATGGCGGACGTGCTGGAGGAAGTTCACGACCGGGATCGTCCCGGCAGCGGGGTGTTTGTCCATCATCTGCCAGTCGCGGCCGGCGACGAAGAAGAGGTCCGGGCTGACGTCCGCCGCCGAGCCCACCACGTCCTCGCGGGCCCGGTTCCAGGGGTTTGCCTCGCCCCAGTCGCTGCGCTCGGTGAACGCGATCCGCGCCTGATGTCCCGGCGCCGAGCGCACGTGACTGAAGTAGTGCCAGACCTTCAAGTGGCCGCCGTGGAACTTCCTGAAGTCGCGAAAGAAGAGAACGGTGCGCATCGCCCGACGGCGTTCCTCAGCGGTCCCCGGACAGCGAGAGCTCGAGCAGGCGCTCGACGCTCTCCCGATCGTAGGACTGCCAGTGGGCGCCCTCCGAGCGAAGCAGCCGCTCGCCGATGGCCTCGAGCGTCGAGCGGTCGTACATCTGGCTGAGGTTGCGGCTCTCGAGGGGCTCGGAGAGCTCCGCCGCCCTGGGCGTGATGACGGAGAGCGCGGAGCCACCGGATTCGATGATCGACTCGTAGGTGATGACGGACTCGTCAGGCAGGATGCTGCGAAACCGCCCGTGGAACCAGCCCATCAGGTAGATCTGGCGGTCGAGGGGGTCGTCGATGCCGGCGAGCGCCTCGCGGAGCTCGCGGTCGATCCGCTCCGCCGCCGGGATGTGACCCTTGCGCAGGTTGAAGTCGATGCTGCTCCAGGAGGCGAGCACGGGCAGCGGGTTGCGCACGATCGCGTAGACCCGGAAGCGCTCCACCAGCTGCGGCAGCAGGGCCGTGAAGGCGGAGATGTGCTTGACGATGAGCGTGAAGTCGGGGCCCAGCGGCTTGTCGATCGCCACCTCGCCCTTGGAGACGAACTTCTTTCGCAGGCCCTCGGACGTGCGCTCGCTGCCGAACGGGTTGTCGGGCATGACGCCGCCCGATTGCTTCGTGGTTGCGACGCCGCGCTCGTGAAGCGAGGCGCGCTGCTGCGCGCAGAACGCGTCGATCGAGTCGCAGATCTTCTCGCGAGTCTTGAGCTCGGCGAACTTCTTGACCCGCATCGGCTCGAACAGTGCCACCGTCTCGGGCAGGCGGCTGAGCAGATGGCACGAGAGCGTCGTGCCCGAGCGGCCGGTGCCCGTGAGCAGCACGTTGTTGGGGTTCGCTGCGGGCGCGTCCATCACGGCGCTAATCGTAGGGGTCGGCGGCTCAGGCCCAGAAGTCCGCGGCGAGCCCCCGAGCCGCCAGGAGCGTGCGTAGCTCGAGGAGCGCCGTGTAGGTGGGCAGGGCGAAGAGCCTGCCCGGCGCCGAGGCCACGGATTGGTCGAGCGACGTCTCGATGTCGGCGTTGACCGTGATCGAGTCCTCGTCGACGCCGGCGTACTTGAGGCGCACCGCCATCTCGGGCGCGCGGGCGCCGGAGCACGTCACGGTGCGGACCGATCCCACCAGCAGCTCGAAGTCCGCGTCCCAGACCCAGGAGACGTCGCGCCCGTCGGCGATGCTGTCGTTGAGGGCGATCCAGAGATCGATCCCGTCGCCGTCCTCCTCGCGCTCGAGGCGGATCGTGCGCAGCACCTCGTTGGCGCCGGCGGGGTTCTTGATCAGCAGGATCGACACGGGGGTGCCGCTCACCTCGACGGTCTCGACCCTGCCGAAGGCGGCCTTGGTGGAGGCGAGCCCCTCGACCGCAACCGTGAGCGGCACCTCCAGGCGAAGGGCGGCGGCCAGGGCGGCCAGGGCGTTGTAGACGTTGTAGAGGCCGGGGAGCGGCAGCGACAGCTCGACCTGGCCGGCCGGGGTCCTGATCGAGACGTCCGAGCCGTCCATGCCGCGGAGGGTGATGCGCTCGGCGACCACGTCGGGCTCGGGCCGGTCCGCCTCGCAGGAGGGGCAGGTGTAATGGCCGAGGTGGCCGACGAAGGCGCGCTCGTAGGTGTACGGGGCTCCACAGCGGCGACAGTGCTTGGCGTCGTGGGCATGCTGGAGCTCCGGCAGGGCCTGGCCGGCGTCGGAGATCCCGAAGTAGGTGATCCCGGGACGACGCTGGAGATCGTGATCGCGTCCGAGATCCGCGATGAGCGGGTCGTCGGCGTTCAGGACGAACTCGCTACGGCCCGCCCGTTCGGCGACCAGCGTGGCCCAATTGTCGGCAAGGCTCTCCAGCTCGCCGTAGCGGTCCAGCTGATCGCGAAAGAGGTTCGCCAGGACGACGAGCCGGGGCTCGAGCTCGCCCGCGACCTTCGGCAGCCAGGCCTCGTCGACCTCGAAGAGCCCCTCGTCTCCGTGTTCGGAGAGAAGCGCCGTGGCGACCCCCCAGGTCATGTTGGACCCGGCACGGTTGTGGACGGGCTCGCGACCGGCGGCATGGAGCGCCGAGGCGATCATTCCCGAGGTGGTCGTCTTGCCGTTCGTCGCGCTCACGACCGTCGAGCCGCGGGTCAGGCGACGGCCCAGACGGGCGATCGCATCGGGTGCCAGGCGCAGCAGGACACGGCCGGGCAGGGTCGTCCCGCCGCCGCGCCCGCTGCGCCGGCTGAGTGCGCCGGTCGCCCTGGCGGCCGCGAGCTTGGCGCGAAAGACGGCGTTCACCGCTCCGCCTCCGCCTCCGCGGCCGTGGGCGGGGAGATCACGCGTAGTGAGCGCCGCAGAAGCCGGACCGTCGCCGGAAGCTCGGCGATGGGGTCGCCGTCGGCGTAGACCGCGAACGGGCGGTCCGCCTCGATCCGGACCTGCGCCGCCTTCCACGACTGGACCTGCAGCGTCTCGCGATGCTCACCCTTGAAGATCTGCGTCAGCCCTCGAAGGAAGCGGAGCTTGCCGACGTTGCCGCTGACCCCGATCTCGAGCAGGCCATCGTCGCATTGCGCATCCGGGGCGGCGATCATGCCGCCGCCGTAGGTGGTGGTGTTCGCTGCGGCCACGGTGTACCCGGTGACCTGCTTGCGGGTGCCGTCGAACTCGAGGGTGAAGGTCGCGGGCTTCCACGCCGCCAAGGCCCTGAGCGCCGCGTAGATGTAGACGGTCTGCCCCTTCAGGCGCCTCGCCTCGTTCGCGATGCGGTTAGCGTCCGAGTCGAACCCGCAGCTCGCGATGCACAGAAACCGCTTGTCGTTCACCTCGCCGACATCGATCTCGCGCACGTGGCCGGCCGCCAGGACGTCGACGGCCCCCTCGATCTCGGACGGGATCCCGAGGGCGCGCGCGAAGTCGTTGCCACGACCCGCGGGGAGCACCCCGAAGGAGGCACCCGTGTTTGCCAGCGTGCCGCCCACCTGTCCGACGAGCCCGTCGCCGGACATGACGACCACCACCTCGCCGGCCGCGGAGGCCATCCGCGCCTCGACGCATCCGTGCTCGATCCCGGTCGTCTCGACCACGTGGTAGTCGATCCCATGGCGATCGAGGGCGCCCTGGGCGAGCGGCAGGAGCTCGCGCACGCGCCCTCCGCCGGCGGAGGGGTTGACCAAGAGCAGGTGGGTTTTCCCCGGTGTCACGCGGGCAGCGTAGTGGCGCCAGCGCGTTGGGTAGGCTGCGACGCCGATGACGCCTAGGGGTTCGATCGCATCTTTCGCAGCGGCGCTCGTCGTGGCGGGCAGCGTGCTGGGGATCGCCGCGTGCGGCGAGGACGAGGCGGAGCAGCCGGCGTCCGGCACCACCGTGAGCGAAGGCGGCCCGGATGCGCCCGCCTGCGAGGAGGTCGCCCCGGCCGAGCCCAAGAAGGTGAAGCTCGAGAAGCCGAGCGAGCCGGTGAAGCCCAAGGAGAGGATCGTCGCCACCGTCGAGACCAACTGCGGGGACTTTCAGATCGACCTCGACACGAAGGGCTCGCCGAAGACGACCGGCTCCTTCGTCCACATGGTCGACGAGGGCCTCTACGGCGACACGCCGTTTCACCGGGTGGTCGACGGCTTCGTGATCCAGGGCGGCGACCCCGCGGCCGACGGGACCGGCGGCCCGGGCTACTCGGTCACGGAGGAGCCGGGGCCGAACGTCGCCTACACCCACGGCGTCGTCGCCATGGCGAAGTCCGGCGTCGAGCCCGCGGGGACCTCCGGCAGCCAGTTCTTCGTCGTGACCGGCGCCGACGCCGGGCTTCCGCCCGACTACGCCGTGCTCGGCGAGCTGACCGGGGACGAGGCTGCCGTTGACGCGATCGAGGCGCAGGCCGGCTCGGGCGACGGCCCCCCGGTGGCGCCTGTCGTGATCGAGCGCATCACGCTCGAACGCTGAGAAGGGTGGACTTCACCGCTTCCTCCGGCGGCGTGTCGCTCGCCGGCACGCGCTCCGGCGGCGAGGGGCCGCCGATCGTCCTGCTGCACGGCCTGACCGCCACCCGCGACGTCGTCGTTCACGGTTCCAGCCACCTCGCGCGCCAGGGCTTCGACGTGGTCTCCTACGACGCTCGCGGCCATGGGGGCTCCGAGGCGCCCGAACCCGGCGCCTACGGTTATGTCAACCTCGCCGACGATGCGCAGGCTGTGTTGGCGGCGCAGACAGGGGATGCGAGGCCGGTCCTCGCGGGCCACTCGATGGGCGCTCACACGATCGCTGCACTCGCGCTACGCGACCCTGCGCGGTTCGCCGGGTTGGTCCTGATCGGGCCCGCGGTGATCGGAGAGGAGCCGGGTCCCGAGTCCGTCGAGGGCTGGGATCGCCTGGCTGACGGCCTCGAGGCCGGGGGGGTGGAGGGGTTCGTCCAGGCCTACGACCAGGGGCTCGACCCGGGCTGGCGGGAGACGCTCCTGAGGATCGCCCGCAAGCGCCTCGCCCAGCACGCAGAGCCCGAGGGCGTGGTCCGCGCGCTGCGCGAGGTGCCACGCTCGATCCCGTTCGCAGGCCTGAGTGCGCTGGAAGCGCTGGACGTCCCGGCCCTCGTGGTGGCGAGTCACGACGAGGCTGATCCCGGGCATCCGTACGCGGTCGCGGAGGCCTGGGCGAACGCCCTGCCGCGAGCGAGCCTCACCAGCGAGGCGACGGGCGCCTCGCCCCTCGCGTGGCAGGGGGGAAAGCTCTCCCGGGTGATCGAGGCCTTCTGCGACTCGCCCGAGGTCGGCGAGCGCCGCTAGGCGCCTAGAGTGATACGCCGATTATCTCGAGGCGGCGCATGAGCCCGCCGAGCGCGAACTCGCGGATCTCGTCGGCGCTTGCGCCGAACACGTCCCAGGCGCTCGGCCCCTCGCGATCGGGCGGACTGAGCGAGTCGGCTACGACCGGGAGGAGGTCCGTGAGCGTCGCGCGGATCGTCTCGGCCGCCGCGTCGTCGTCGCGGACCGCCTCACGCAGGAACCACACGCCGTAGCCGATGTGCCGGGTCTCGTCGTGGTGGATGCTCGAGTACCCCTCGACGAACCCGGGCAGCAGGCCCTCGCGCTCGAGGTACTCGGTGATGAACCGAAACGAGGTCAGCCCGAGCGTGCTTTCCAGAACCAAGTGGTAGATGGTCACGAACCGGACCTTCGCCGCCACGTCGCCGGGCTCGGCCACCAAGGCCAGGTGAGCTTCGACCAGCGCCTCGTCGAAGAGCTTGCGGAACGCCGGCGATACCTGTTCGCGGGCCTTCTCCACGTGAGCGCGGATCACCGCGGGCGAGTCGATCACCTCGTCGCGAAAGCGCACGTAGAACTGCATGTGCCGCGCCTCGTCGACCTGCTGGGTCGCCAGGAACGTCGCCTCCTCCTCGCTGCCGTGCGCGCCGACGAGCCCGGAGAACTTGGTCGTGATTCGCTCCTCGGCGACCATGAGCGAGCAGAGCGCCCAGTACACGACGCCCTTGTCGGCCTCGCCCATCGCCGCCCAGTCCTCCGCATCGCGCGCGAGGTCGACGTCGAACGGGCTCCACTGGGAGCCCTCCCAACGCCGGTAGAGCGTCTGGGGGTCGTTGAGCTGGATCTCGGCGGTGCTCACGGCGCCGGCAACTGCGCTCGGACGATCGCCGACGCGGCGTGCTCATGGACGCGGTGGGTCGCTTGGATCTCGACGGCCTTGAAACCGGCGGCCACCAAGTCGCGCTCGAAGTCTTCGCGCGTCAGCGCGCCGCCGATGCAACCTGTCCATTGCTCCATGTCCTGGCGCGTGGCCTCGTCCATGTTGGGGTCGGCGCCGACGTCGCTGACGGCGAAGCGACCGCCCGGGCGAAGGACTCTGGCGGCCTCGCGAAAGACCCCTGGTTTGTTTCCGGAGAGGTTGATCACGCAATTGGAGATGATCACATCGACGGAGTTGTCGGGGAGGGGGATCTCCTCGATTGTGCCCTTCAGGAATTCAGCGTTCGCGACGGCGGCCTCCGGGAGAGCATCACGATCCTCGTCCGGATAGAGCGCGGAACCGAACACTTCCCTGTCCTCCTGCGGCAGCGCGCTCCCACCGCAGCCGCAGCCAGACTCGTCGGCACGGACGCTCCGTGCTGCCGCGGCGTATCGCTCGCGCACCGCGTCGCGCACGTCCACGGCACCGTCTGTGCCCTCGGCACATCGGCAGGAGCCTTCGCCGCCGCAGCACTCGGCCTTGGCCCCGGGTTCGCAGCATGTCTCTTCCTGGGCGGGCGAGCAACGCCCCGCCATCTCTAGCCGAGCCATGCGCTCAGCTCCTCGAGAGCCTCCGGGTTGACGTAGTAGTAGGCCCAAAGACCGTCACGCTCGGAGCCCACGATCCCGGCGTCCTTCAGCTTCTTGAGGTGATGGGAGACCGTGGGTTGTGAGAGGTCGAAGAGAGGGACCAGCTCGCAGACGCAGACCTTGCCCGCGTGCCTGCGGAGCACGTCCACGAGTTGAACGCGCGCGGGGTCGCCGAGAGCCTTGGCGACCCTGCCCATTCGCTCGGCCTGAGCGCGCTCGATGTCCGGATAGACGACCGGCTCGCAACAGACCTCACCTTTGGCGCGCTTCTGCTTTGGGGCCAGTTCGAGAGTCGTGCTCACGTGTTCACTTCTGAGGGATCGAAGTTCATCTATATAACTATAGCTAATTGCAATCATGTATATCAATGGAGTAGGCTCGTCGGGCATTGGCCCGGGCTGACGAGAAGCTGGTGAAGCAGGTACCCGAGGTCCTCTTCGTCTGCGTGCACAACGCGGGCCGCAGCCAGATGGCGGCCGGGCTGTTGAACAAGCTCGCCGAGGGGAGGGTGCGCGTCCGCACGGCCGGCTCCGACCCGGCGGAGGAGATCAACCCCGCGGCCGTCGACGCCATGGCGGAGGTCGGGGTGGACCTCTCGCAGGAGTACCCGAAGCCTCTTACCGACGAGTTCGTTCGAGCCGCCGACGCCGTGATCACGATGGGCTGCGGCGACGCGTGCCCGATCTATCCCGGAAAGCGCTACGAGGACTGGGAGCTCGAGGATCCGGCGGGCCAGGACCTGGAAACGGTCCGAGCCATCCGCGACGACATCGAGGTACGGGTGCGAGCCCTGCTGGGTGAGCTCGCCCCGGAGCCGAGCGCCCCCACCTGATCGCTCGGCGGCGAAGCCTATGCTTCGGCGAATGAGCGACGAGGGGCACGCGATCCACTACTCGGCCGTCGAGCGCGGGACGCCCGTGCAGTCGGCCGACGGCGCCGTGGTCGGCACGGTCGCGCAGGTCGTCGACAACTTTCGCGAGCACATCCTCGACGGGATCGTCCTCGAGCTGCCCGGCGGCGAGTTGCGCTTCGTGGATGGGCCCGAGGTAGCGCGTACCGCCGAGCGCCTGGTCACGCTCGTCATCGACGAGGCCGAGGTGGCGACCCTGCCCCCGCCCGAGAAGGGGATCGCCAACTACCGGGCGAACGTGAAGGCGGGTCGTCTGGGCCGGCTGTTCGGCGGCGCCTGGAAGCGGGATTGAAAGATTGGGGGCGCGGGTACGCTCCCCCAATGAAGCAGGGAACGGCTGAGCGATGAGCGCGCCGGACCTGCGGCTGGTCCTTCCGGCCAAGGCCGAGAACGTGGGGGTGGTTCGCCATGCGCTCGCGGGGCTGGCGGACGCCCTGGGCATGGACGCGGGGCGGATCGGCGACCTGAAGACCGTGGTGACCGAGGCCTGTACGAACGTTGTGGTCCACGCCTACCCGGATGAGGCGCCGGGCCCGCTCGAGGTCGACGCCAGCCGCGACGAGAAGAGCCTCGTGGTGAGGGTGAGCGATCACGGCGGCGGCATTCGGCCGCGCGCCGACGCCGAGCGCCAGGGCCTGCGTATGGGACTGCCGCTGATCGCCGCGCTCTCGGACACCTTCGGGATCAGCGGCGGGCCGGGGCAGGGGACCGTGGTGACGATGTGCATAGGCCTGTCGAGCAACGGCTCGGAGCCGAAGCTGGCGTCGGGCCCGCCGGCGCCGCACGGTACCGCGATGGCGATGCCCGCCGGGGAACTCGTCGCCCCGGTGCTGTCCCGCGTCATCTCCCTGTTCGCCGTGCGCGCCGACTTCTCCGTGGACCGCCTCTCCGACGCCGTTCTGCTGGCGGATGCGGTCGCCGCCGAAGCCGGCGGGCACTATCAGGAGGGCACCGCCCAGATGCTGGTGAACGTGGAGGGTGCCACCGTGACCGTGCGGCTGGGGCCGCTCCTCGCCGGCGCCGGGGAACGCCTGCTCGAGAGCCTGCGGATTCCGGATCTGGACGCCTCCCTCGAGTGCCTCGCCGATGAGGTGAAGGTCGAGCACCTGGACGACGGCGAGTACCTGCTGATCGACATCAGCGCCCGCCGGGGCTAGACGACGGAGCCGCGCTACCCCACGTCCTGCCCCGACGCGGCCCGGATGCGGTCGAGGGCCCGGCGCAGGATCCGCGAAACGTGCATCTGCGAATACCCGACCTCCTCGGCGATGCGCGACTGGGTGAGGTCCTCGACGAAGCGAAGCCGCAGGATCTCCCGCTCGAGATCGCTGAGAGCCCGGGCGCCGGCGTTGATCGCCGATCGCTCCTCGACCAGCTCGTAGCCGGGGTCCTCATCCCCGACCCGGTCGCCGATCGACGCCTCGCCGGGCTCCTCGAGCGAGGTGGGCTGGTCCAGCGACATGGTCCGCCGTGCGTCGGAGGCCTCCATCGCCTCGAGCACGTCGCTCTCGGAGATCTCGAGGAGCTCGGCGATCTCGGCGACGGTGGGCGAGCGCTCGAGCGTCCCCGCCAGCCTCGCGATCGCCTGCTCGATCTCGCGGATGCGCTCCTGGAGGCCGCGGGGCACGCGCAGCGTCCAAACCCGATCGCGGAAGTGGCGCCGCAGCTCGCCGAGGATCGTGGGCCCGGCGAAACCCGCAAACGGGACCCCTCTGGAGGGGTCGAAGCGATCGAGGGCGCCCATCAGGCCGAGGCTCGCGACCTGCACCAGATCGTCGCTGGGCTCCGCGCCCCCGGCGTAGCGCATGGCCAGGCTCCTCGCCAGCGGCAAGAATCGCCGGGCGAGCTCCTCGCGGAGCATCGGGTCGCGGGTCTCGGCGAAGCGCTCGAGCAGCTCGCGCTCCGGCGCGAGCCCCTCGGACGGTCCTGGAGAAGGGTGATCGGGCTCGCTCTGGCTGTCGGGGGCTTCGCTCAACGTCCCACGAGATATACAGAAGCGCTTCGCCCGGCCCGTAGCCGCGGCTGGCGATCGGCACGCGTGCAGTTCACATAATCGGCATTATCGAGCGTAGACGCGCGCCTGGGCCTTCAGGCTCAGTTCATGGACGGATCATCCGGCATCCGGGCGACCAGGGCGTACTGGCCGCCCTTCCGCGCCAGGACGGCGTTCCAGAGGGCCTCCGGCGCGTCGGGGAACAACTCGCGCGGCAGCGGCGGCTCGACGATCCACGACTCTGCGTCCATCTCGGCCTCGAGCTGGCCGGCACCCCAGCCGGAGTAGCCGGCGTACACGCGGGCGCGGCGCGTCACCTCGGCCAGCTCGGCGGTCTCGTAGCCGGCCGAGGCGAACCCGACGTCCGCGGCGATGATCCACGCTGCGGCGTTCGCGTCCGAGAACTCCGCGAGGACGACGATCGCGCTGGGCTGCACGGGCCCGCCGACGTAGATCGGCGCGTCGGCGCCCGCGGCTTCGGCGAGCTGTGGGACGACGTCGCCCACCGTCGTCTCGGACGGCCGGTCGAGCACGATGCCCATTGCGCCCTCCGAGGTGTGCTCGGTGATGAGCACGACGGCGCGGGCGAAGTTGGGGTCCACGAGCGCCGGCGAGGCGACCAGGAGCTTGCCGCGAAGGGATTCGTCCATGCCGCTACATATTCCCGCTCCGCCGCCGGGTTGACATAAATCAGGCTCCCGTCCGGAGGATGCCGCTTCTCTAACCTCGTCCTCGTGGTCCGAGACGTCAGCCAGGAGGAGTTCGAGCAGCTCGTCGTGGAGCGCTCCCGCAAGGTGCCGGTCGTGGTCGATTTCTGGGCCGAGTGGTGCGGGCCCTGCCGGCAGCTGGGGCCCGCGCTCGAGGCCGCCGTCGCCAAGCGCGAGGGCCGTGTTGAGCTGGCGAAGGTGGACGTCGATTCGAATCAGGCCATCGCCCAGGCCTTCGCCGTCAAGGGCATCCCAGCCGTCAAGGCCTTCCGCGACGGAGAGGTCGTCGCCGAGTTCACCGGCGCGATCCCGCCGCAGCGAATCGATGAGTTCCTGGGGGAGCTGGTCCCCTCCCCCGCCGACGAGCTGGCAGCGGCAGGCGACGAGAGCTCGCTGCGGCTCGCGCTCGAGGCCGACCCTCACCACGCCGAGTCCGCGGCCAAGCTGGGGCGCATCCTGGTGAGCCGCGGCGATGAGGACGAGGCGCGAGAGCTGCTCTCGCGCTTCCAGGGCGACTTTTTGGCAGACGGCCTGCTCGCTCGCCTGCGCCTGGCCGGGGGTGAGTCCAGCGACGGGCTCGACCCGGCGGCGCTCCAGCGGGCGTTCGCCGCCTGGGACGCCGGCGATCACGAGGAGGCGTTGGAGGCGCTGCAGACGGCGATCACCTCGACGGCGGATACCGCGACCCGCGACCTGCTGCGTCGCGCCATGGTCGGGATCTTCGCGGAGCTGGGTCCGTCCGACCCGCTCGCGCGCGCGCATCGGCGCCGCCTCGCGAGCGCCCTGAGCTGAGGCCTGCATTGGGCGATCCCACCGCGGGCGTCGGAATCCTGACCGCCCTCGCGGCGGGCCTGGTGTCGTTCCTCTCGCCCTGCGTCCTGCCGCTGGTCCCCGGTTACCTCTCGGCGGTGAGCGGCGTCAGCGTGGCCGAGCTCGACGCGGCGGACTGGCGGCGGGTCGTTGTCCCCAGCCTGCTCTTCATCGGCTCGTTCTCGGCGATCTTCATCCTGCTCGGGCTCACGGCGACGGGGATCGGCGACGCGCTGCGCGAGCACCGCGACATCCTGACGGACATCTCGGGGGTCCTGATCATCGCGATGGGCGCGCTGTTCCTCGCCAGCTTCTTCGCGATTCGCCTCAACCGCGAGTGGCGGGTCGACGCGCTCATCCAGCGCGCCGGAAGCGGCGGGCCGGTGGTCGCCGGCCTGGCGTTCGCGATCGCCTGGACCCCCTGCGTGGGGCCGACCCTGGCCTCGATCCTGAGCGCCGCCGCGCTCACGGACTCGGCCGCGAGGGGCGCCGGCCTGCTCGCCGTCTACTCCCTGGGGCTCGGGATCCCGTTCCTGGCCTCCGCGATCGCGTTCGGCCGCATGGCCGCGGTGTTCGAGGTGGTCAAACGCCACTACGCGGCGATCGTCGCGATCGGCGGGGTGATCCTGATCGCGATGGGGATCCTGATCCTCACCGGGGAGTTCTTCCAGCTCAACATCGAGGCTCAGAAGCTCACGCGGGAGCTGGGCCTCAACCTCTAGGGCTCATCTAGACGGGCGGGCCCTGCGGCTCGGGGATCGCGATCTCGATCGGATCGCCGATCGCCTCGACCTCCTCGAGCTCCGAGCCCTCCCCGTCGCGCGGGCAGATGATCCTGAACGCCCCGGTGCCGAGCGCGGGATCGCCCGTGATCGGCAACCCCATGATCTCGTCCCAGCCCAGGCGATCGATCTCGAACGGGTTCATGCGCACCTCGGTCGCCGGGAACGGGCAGTTGCGGTTGTGCTGCTCGATCGCCTTCGTGATCGCCTCGAGGTTCTTCGCCTCCGTGCTCATGGGGGGAAGTCTAGGTTGGACGCGCTCCACTCACACCCGTAGCGGTTTGAGAAGATCGGAGGGTCCCCATGAATCCCGATCGCCTCAGCGGCCTCGACTCCTCGTTCATCCACCTCGAGCGGGGCCCCGCTCACATGCACATCGCGTCGGTCTCACTGTTCGAGGGCCCGGCGCCCGCGTACGAGGAGTTTCGCGACCACATCGCCTCGCGGCTCCATCTCGTGCCGCGCTTCCGCCAGAAGCTCCGGTTCGTGCCGTTCAACCAGGGCCGGCCGAAGTGGGTCGATGACCCGCGCTTCAACCTCTCCTACCACGTGCGCCACACGGCCCTGCCCGCGCCCGGCTCCACCGAGCAGCTGCGAACGCTCGCGGCACGGATCTTCTCCCAGCGGCTCGACCGGGCCAAGCCGGTGTGGGAGATGTGGCTGGTAGACGGCGTCGAGGGCGACCGCTTCGCCGTCGTGGGTAAGTCGCATCATTGCCTCGTGGACGGTGTGTCGGGGGTCGACATCTCGACGGTGCTCTTCGACCTGGACCCGGAGCCGGCGGATCCGCCCGCGCCCGACCCATGGGCCCCCCGCCCGGAGCCGAGCGGCGCCGAGGTGCTGGCCGAGGCGCTCGTCGAGCGGGCGAGCTCGCCCGCGGAGATGATCCGGGGCGCGCGGGCCCTGTTCCGGGCGCCGCGACAGGCGGCCCGGTCCGCGGTCGACGCGCTCGAGGCCGCGGGTGCGTTCGCGCGGACCACGATGGCCGCCCCCGCCTCCTCCTTCAACGTCGAGATCGGCCCCTACCGCCGCCTCGCTGTGGTCGAGAGCGACCTCGGCCGTTTCAAGCAGATCAAGAACGAGCTGGGCGGGACGGTCAACGACGTCGTCCTGGCGGTGGTGGCGGGCGCGCTGGGCCGCTACCTGCGCGCTCGCGGCCACTCCACCCAGGAGCTCGAGCTGCGGGCCCTGGTGCCGATCAGCGTCCGCGCCGCCGGCGAGCACGGAGCGCTGGGGAATCGCGTGTCGTCGTTCATGGCGCCGCTCCCGGTGTACGCGGAGGACCCGGTCGAGCGCCTGCGGCGCGTCAGCGAGGCGATGGGCGACCTCAAGCAGTCCAAGCAGGCGGTCGGGGCGACGATGATGACCCAGCTCTCGGACTTCGCGCCGCCGACCATCGCGGGCCAGGCGGCCAGGCTCCAGCCTGCGCAGCGCTTCTTCAACCTCGTCGTCACGAACGTGCCGGGGCCGCAGTTCCCGCTCTACCTCATGGGCCGCCGGCTGACGTCGGTCGTGCCGCTGGTCCCGCTGGCCCGCCGCCAGGCCGTCTGCTTCGGGATCATGAGCTACGACGGGCAGATCAACTTCGGCCTGATCGGCGACCATGAGGCGATGGCCGACCTCGAGTCGCTGGCCCGCGACCTGGTCGACTCGATCGAGGAGCTCGCCGCCGCCGCGGGCGTGGAGGCAAAGGGCCAGAAGAAATCACGCCGGGTTTCGCCTCGCGCCTCCGTATCCTGACCGGCGAGACGCGTCGCCGGCGCGACCGGGAGCAAGCGCTGCGGGAGGTCCGGCGACGAAGGGTCTGGGCGCTCGGCGCGGTGGCGGCCCTCGCGGCCCTTGCGGGGGCCCTCGTCGGCGCGGGAGCGGGCGAGGAGCGGCCTCCCACGTCTTCGCAGGCGGCCATCCCGGAGGCCTGCCAGGGCGCCGGCGGGGAGGCATGGGGGCGTCTGGCCGGCCAGCGAATCGTCGTTCGCACGGACGGGACGCCGGATTCCGCGCTCCTTCGCCGGGCCCGGTCCGGCCAGATCGCCGGCGTGATCGTGTTCCCCGCGGTGGGCGTTGAGCAGCCCAGGATCGAGGAGGGCATCAAGGGGCTTCAGCGAGCGGCGAAGGCGGGCGGGCACCCACCGCTCGTCGTGGCGACCGACCAGGAAGGCGGCCCCGTCAAGCGCTTCCCGGCCGATCCGCCGCTGCGCTCTCCCTACAGCCTTGGAGAGACCGGTGACCCGGCGGACGCCCGCCTGGAGGGTGCGGCCACCGGCAACTTCCTGCGCGGCCTGGGGATCAACACCGACCTCGCGCCCGTGCTCGACGTTCCGGCCTCAGCCGAGGCGGTCATCTCCCTGCGAGCGTTCGGCACCGACGCCGAGCGAGTCTCGGCGCTGGGGCTGGCGTTCGCCGACGGGTTGGCACAGGAGCGGGTGCTGGCCACGGCCAAGCACTTCCCGGGCCTCGGGCAGTCGGTGCTGAACACGGACTTCTCTCCGAGCGAGATCGAGGCATCGCGCGGCGATCTTCGCGAGGACCTGGCCCCTTTCCGCGATGCGATCGCCCGGGAGGTGCCCCTGATCATGGTCGGCAACGCCTCCTATCCCGCGCTCGGCGCCGACGGCCCCGCCGCGCTTCAGGCGGCGATCGCCCAGCGCCTGCTGCGCGAGCGCCTCGGCTTCGAGGGCGTCTCGATCAGCGACGACCTTCAAGCTGGGGCGCTTGAGGCCGCCTACGACTCGGTCGAGGCCGCCGAGCGCGCGGCCCGGGCCGGCGTCGACCTGCTCCTGTTTGCGGGCGACTCCGCCCCTGACGTCTACGAGCGGCTCTCCCGGGCGCTGGACCGGGGCACGCTCGACGCGGCGGCGGCGCGGGAGTCGTGCGTGCGCGTGGTGGAGCTGCGGGAGAGCCTGCGATAGACGCGGCTCGCGATAATCAAGGCGATGGAGGCCTCGCCGGTAAAGCTGCGGATCGCCCTCGCCCAGGTCAACACGACCGTCGGCGACATCGACGGCAACGCCGCGATCGTGGCCGAGTGGACGGCCAGGGCGCGCGACGCCGGCGCTGGGCTGGTCGTATTCCCCGAGCAGACGATCGGCGGGTACCCGGCCGAGGACCTGTGGCTCAAGGACCACTTCCTGGAGGCGGGGCGTCGGGCGCTCGACGAAGTGGCCGAGGAGGTCTCGGGCATCACCGCCCTGGTGGGCTTCGCCGAGCGCGACGCCGGCGTCCACAACTCACTGGCCGTTCTCGGCGAGGGGCGCGTGCAGGGGGTGTACCGAAAGATGCTCCTGCCCAACTACGGCGTCTTCGACGAGCGGCGCTACTTCGAAGCCGGGGTGGCGCCCGCGACGCTTGAGGCCGGCGGCGCGCTGGTGGGCCTCACGATCTGCGAGGACGTCTGGTTCCCGGGCCCGCCCGCATCCGTCGAGGCCCAAGCGGGAGCCGGCTTGATGGTGAACGCCTCCGCCTCCCCCTTCCACCTGGGCAAAGGCACGTTCCGGCAGGGCCTGCTGGTCGAGCGCGCGGCGGAGACGGGCGCCGCCTTCGCGCTTTGCAACCTCGTGGGCGGGCAGGACGAGCTGGTCTTCGACGGCCACAGCCTCGTCGTGTCGGCCCAGGGCGAGGTCCTGGCGCGCGGCGCACAGTTCGAGGAGGAGCTGGTCCTCTGCGACCTCGAGTTGCCCGTGGCCAGGGAGGCGCTCGCCGATGCCGCCCGGGCGCCGGTGCTGGCGAGCGTGGCGCTCTCCACCGGAGCGCCGATGCCCACCCCGGAGACGAGGCCGCGGATGGACTCCGAGGAGGAGGCATACGCCGCGCTCGTGACCGGCCTGCGCGACTACGTCACCAAGAACGGCTTTGAGCGGGTGCTGGTGGCCGTATCCGGCGGGATCGACTCCGCCCTGGTCGCGCTCGTGGCGGCCGACGCCGTCGGCGGGGACCGCCTCACGTGCGTGGTGATGCCCTCCCCCCACTCCAGCGTGGACACGCAGGGGGACGCGCGCCGGATCGCCGCGAACCTCGGCGCGGAGCTGGTCGAGATGCCGATCGAGCCGGCGATGCGGGCCTATGCGGGGATGCTGGATGCGGGCGAGGAGATCGACCTCGCCGCCGAGAACATCCAGGCGCGCATCCGCGGAAACCTGATCATGGCCATCTCCAATCGCACCGGCTGGCTGGTCCTGACGACGGGCAACAAGAGCGAGCTGTCGGTGGGGTACGCGACCCTCTACGGGGACATGGCGGGCGGATTCGCCGTGCTCAAGGATGTGCCGAAGACGCTGGTCTACCGCCTCACGCGCCACCGCAACGCCCGCGGCCCGGGCGAGCCCCCGATCCCGCACTCGGTGATCGACCGGGCGCCCAGCGCCGAGCTACGGCCCGAGCAGCGCGACGAGGACTCGCTGCCGCCGTACGAGATCCTCGACCGGATCCTCGCCGAGTACGTGGAGGGCTACCGCGGGCGCGACGAGATCGTGGCGGCCGGAATGCCGCCGGATGTGGTCGACGAGGTGATCGCAATGGTCGACCGCGCCGAGTACAAGCGCCGCCAGGCCCCGCCCGGGATAAAGATCACGCCCCGCGCGTTCGGGCGCGACCGGCGCATGCCCATCACCAACCGCTACCGCGGCTGAGCCGGGCCGCGGGCTCAGGCGGTCGCGAAGCGCTTCTCGGCGCGCTCCCTGCGCTTGGCCGCCTCGACCTCGCGGTCCTTCGGCGGAGCGCTCGAGACGAGCCCGTCGAGCAGCCGGCGGGTGGCCGCCGCGACCTCCTCGACGGCCCGACCGAAGGCCTCGGCGTTGGCCTGCGAGGGCTTGGTCGAGCCGGAGATCTTGCGCACGTACTGAAGCGCGGCGTCCTCGACCTCCTCCTCGGTGGCGGGCGGCTCGAAATTGTGGAGGGCTCGGATGTTTCTGCACATGTCGGAGAGGCTACCGCGCCTCCCTCACCGCCACGGTCATCCGTACCAGCGCGCAGGTCCGCCCCTCGTCGTCGGTGATCTCGACGTCCCAGACCCAGGTTGTGCGGCCGCGGTGGCGAACCGCGGCGCCGGCGTTCACGTGCCCCTCGGTGATCGGGCGCAGGAACGTGGTCTGATTCGACTGCCCCATGGCCACGAACCCCTCGTCGCGCACCGCGAGCAGAGTCGCGTGCGAAGTGATCGTCTCGGCGAGCGAGGCGTACACGCCGCCGTGCACGATGCCGAATGGCTGGCGTAGATGGTCGCCGACGGCGATCCGGGCGCGTGCCTCTCCCTCGGGCGCGTCGAGGTGCTCGACGCCGATCAGGTCGGCGAAGCCGTCGGCTCCTGGTGTCGGCGGCGCGTCGGCCATCGCGGCCAGCGTAGCCGCCAACGCCCTGAGCGCGGGCGATCCGTCGGCGCGCCCCACCGGGCGAGCGCCGCCAGCGCCGGCGGGCGAACCACGAGGAGGTCGATCAGCAGGCCGGCGGCGACCATGACCCCCAGCTCATGCGCGGCGTGGAGCTCACCACCCGTCATGACCGCGAACGCCGCGCCCACGACCACCGTGGAGACCAGCGCACCGGGAATCGTGAGCTGGGCGGCCCGCTCGGCGACTCCTGGCGGGCCCGGATCGAGGTCGCGCTCGAAGAGCACCGCGTCGAGCATGGCTGCGGTGCGGGCCGAGGCGACGGCGGCCAGGACCACGAGCGCCAGCGCCACCCCTCCCGTCGTCGGGGTCCGCGGCTCGTCGAGGGCGAGACCGAACGCGGAGGCGCCGTCGTTGAAGACGAGGGTGACCAGGCCCAGGGCAGCGGCGGCCGGCAGCAGCGCCAGCACCGCGACGGGGGCGCTGCGCCAGGAGCGCGAGCGCACCGCGAACGCCACGACCAGCACGGCCGCGGCGGCGGCGGCGACGATGGCGAGCTGGGCGGTGAACGAACGCGCGGGTGTCTCGGCGAGGGGTTGGGTCGGGGCGTCGAGCGCGGGGTAGGCGAGGGCGGCGCACGCCAGCACCGCGACCGCGACGGCGGCCAGGGTGCGAGCGCGCCCTCGAGCGAGAACTCGGGGGATCGCCCCGGCCGCCGTGGCCAGGCGGCGCTCACGCCGGGGCTCCTCCCCGCGGCGCGCGTCCAGGGCCAGCAGCGCCGGCATCGTGAGCAGGCAGCCGATCGTTGCGAAGAGCGCCGCGAAAGCACCGCCCAGCGCCATCGAGAGCCCGGAATCGAGCGCGTCGCGCGCGAAGGCGACGATGATCGCCCCAGCGCCCAGCGCGGCGCAGGCGGCCGTGAAGCAGATCGATCCGACACCGTCCGCGAGCGTGCTGCGGAGCGCCTGCTCCGGCGTGCCGAGGCGTACCTCGTCCTCCCAGCGCGCCACGAGGAGCGCCGGCAGCTCGGTTCCCAGGGCCAGCCCGACGCCCCCGGCGGCGACCACCCCGAGGACGGAGAGGTCGGTGAGGCCGCCGGTGACGGTCAAGCATGCGACTCCGCCCGCGACGGCGATGCCGGCGACCAGCACCGGGCCCGCCGTCAGTCGCAGTCCCAGCGCCGCGACCAGCAGCAACAGCGCCAGCGGGACGACCAGCAGCTCGAGCCGCCAGAGGCCTTCGAGAGCGGCCTCCTCGGCCGCCAGCAGCTCGGCGATCCTCCCTTCGACCGCGACGCGCAGCGGCCCCGGGTCGATCTGCGCGGCCAGCCCCTCGACGATCTGGCGTTGCTCCGCCGCGCTCGCGGCGCGTACGTCAACTTCAAGCTCGGCGGTCCCGTCCTCGCCTGCCGGCTCGAGGACGCTGACGCGTCCGATGCCGGGCCCTGCCTCGAGGCCGGCCGTGACCGCCTCGAGGGCGACGTCGTAGACGTTCCCGCTGACGGTGCCCTCGGCGGTGGTGACGACGACCACCTCGCCGCCTGCCGGCGCGCCGCCGACGGGATGGCCCAGTTCGCCTCGGGCGCCTGCCGCGAGTGCGACCAGGGCACCGAGCAGCACGAGCGCAGCGCCGAGGAAAGCCCACGGTCGCTTCCATGCGGCGGCGGCAAGGGCGTCCAGCACGGCGCTGACGATAGCCTTCGCAACCGGCGCATCGCGCAGGGTTCCCTGCGCCGCCACTTCGCGCCACCCCCTAGGCTTCCCAGCCCATGGCTTTCTCCGCCGACGCCCACGCCCTGCTCGAGCTCATCCTCGCGAAGGGCCAGACCTACGAGGACATCGCCTCGCTCCTCGACGTTTCGAAGGACGAGGCGAGAGGGCGTGCCCGGGAGGCGCTGACGGAGCTGGCCGGCGGCACCGATCCCGATCGCAGCGTCGCGCTGACGGATTGGCTGCTCGGTCAGGCGGACCAGATCGACCGGGTGGATGTCGCTCGCCACCTGCGCGAGGATCCCGAGGACAACCGCCTTGCCACCGAGCTGCTGGCCGCGCTGAGGGAGCTGGCGCCCGACGCCGAGCTCCCCCAGCCCCCTGGCGCGCCCGGCGGCGGCCGGCGCCCCCGACGCCCCAAGCCCGAATCCCCCAAGCCGAAGCCGGCGCAGGGTGAGGGCGCGGCCGCCGGGAGGTCCTTTGGGCGCCTGGGGTCGCTCGACGAGGCGCACCGTACCCGCCTGATCGTGGGCCTCGGGGCCGCCGCGGTGCTCCTGGTCGTGGTCGTCCTGGCGATCACCGGCGCGTTCGGCGGCGAGGAGGATTCGCCCGGTGGGACGAGCGCCGCCGACTCGACGACCACGGACGCTCCCAGCGAGGACATCCAGGCCGTACCGCTCGAGCCCTCCGCCGGCGGCGACGCGCAGGGCCTCGCGACCTTCGGCATCGCGGGCGAGTCCCAGGCCTTCGTCGATCTGAAGATCGAGAACCTCGAGCCGGCCCCGGCGGGCAAGGCGTACGTTCTTTGGCTCTTGACCTCCGAGGACGAGGGCCACCCGCTGACGCCATTCCAAGCCAGCCAGGAGGGCTCGTACTCCGAGCAGATCCCGATCGCGAGCTTCCTCACCGAGCTCGCCGCGCGTACCCAGCTTGTGGACGTCTCGCTCGCGCCCCGCAAGCCGCTCCTCGAGGCGGTCGCGGTCGCGGTCGAGGAGGGAACCCCGGTGATCGACTACACCGGCGAGAGCGTCCTGCGCGGCTCGGTTACGCCGACCGGCGAGGAGGCCGGGGCAGCGGAAGGCGACACGGCGCCCCAGGCGCCTCAAGGCTCAGGCGGCTAGGGCGGCGCGCGCAGGGTCTGGCGTCAGGTCCCACCGATTGTCGAGTTATGCCCGCTATGCGGGCTTTTCTCGACCATCGCTTCGGGGACGCCCTACCCCGGCAGGAGCTTGCCGGGGTTCATGATCCCGGCTGGGTCGAGGCGCTCCTTGAGGGCCCGCAGGGCCTCCACGCCCAGCTCCCCCACCTCGGCGGTCATGTAGGGCGCGTGGTCGCGGCCGATCGCGTGATGGTGGGTGATCGTGCCCTGCGTGGCGACGATCGCCTCGCACGCGGCGGCCTTGGCCCCGCGCCACTGCTCCATCTCCTCGCCCGGCCGCCGGGGGGCGATGAACGTGAAGTAGAGCGAAGCGCCGTCGCGGTAGGCGTGCGAGAGGTGGCACATCACGAGGCTGCCCCCTCCCCCGCCCCCCAGCGCGTCCGTGAGCGCCGAGCCCACCGCGCGATGCAGCTCGGGCAGGCGTGACCAGGTGTGGGCCGTCTCGAGCGTCTCGACGAGGTAGCCCAAGTCCAGCAGCGCCTCGCGCAGGTAGGGCCCCTCGAAGCGCCCGCGCAGCCACGACTCGCCCGGGGAGCGCCCGAGCGGCACGGCCCCCGCGGCGCGCAGCATCCTCGCCCCGATCGCGCGGCGGCGATCGACCGCCTCGCGCTCGCCGTCCCAGCCGCAGATGACGATGCAGCCGCCGGAGCGCCGGCGCAGCCTCAGGTAGGCGTCGAGCGCCGCCTTGCGGGCCCCGCTGACGCCGGCGAGGCCCATGGAACCCATGGTCTCGGCCTCGTCGGAGAGCCGGATCACGTCCGGCAGCGACCCGGTCTGGGCCAGCGAGCGGACCGCCTCTTGTCCCTCGGCGAAGCCAGCCACGACCCACGCCTCGTACCGGCGCACCGGGGGGGCTGGCCGCACGCGGACGGTGACGTCGGTGATCACGCCCAGCACGCCCTCGGAGCCGACGACGAGCTCCCGGAGCGCGGGTCCCGCCGCCGTGTGCGGCGTCGGGAGGCTGCGCAGCTCGCCCGCGGGTGCGAGCATGCCGACGGAGCTCACGAGGTCGTCGAAGCGTCCGTACCCACTCGACGCTTGGCCCGCCGAGCGGGTCGCTGCGAACCCGCCGATCGATGCGTACTCGAAGGACTGGGGGAAGTGGCCGAGGGTGAGGCCGCGCTCGGCAAGGGCCCGCTCCGCCTCGGGCCCGCGAAGCCCCGGCCCGAGGGTCGCCGTCAGCGAGCGCTCGTCGATCGCCACGGCGCGCAGCCGGCGCAGGTCGAGCGCGATCACACGGCCGTGCTCACCGCCGTGCGGGGCGACGCCTCCCACGACGCTCGTGCCGCCGCCGAAGGGGACGACCGCGATGCCCTCGGCCGCGCAGATCTCGAGGACGCGCGCGATCTGGCCCGCGTCCTCCGGGAGCACGACGGCGTCGGGCGCCTCGTCGAGCAGGCCCGAGCGAAGGCGGAGCAGATCGGGATAGCTCTGCCCGGCCGAGCGACGGATCCGGTGCTCGCGCCCGTCCAGCACGGCCTGGGGGCCGACCGCGTCGGCGATCGCATCGGGCAGGCGCTGTGCGTCGGGGAGCGCGACCTCCTCGATCGAGACGCGGTCGCCGGGCTCGGCGGGCCCGACGACCTCGGCGAGCATGGAGATCGCGTCGGCGCCCAGCTCCGGGCTCTTGTCCGGGTCTCCCCACCCCCACCAGCGGGTGACGGGGGCGGTGGGCCCGCTCATCCGGTCCCGCCCAGGGCGCGGCTGAGGTTGTCGAGCGCCTCGTCGAGGCGCCGGCCGGCCGCCGAGCGCATCATGGGGCCGCCCAGGCGCGAGAGTCCGCGCAGGCGCTCATTACTGGAGAGGGCCACCAGGCTCTCGTCGGGCCCCGCCCCGGATGACACATCGATCTGAACCCGCGCCGAGCGGAGGATCCGCTCGAACGGGGTCCCCTCCACCTGCTGGTCCCAGGCGAATCGGTGACCGGGCTCGGTCACGCCACCCTTGAAGTCGGCTCGTACCTGCGTGCCGCGCTCCGAGCGCAGCGCCAGGGTCCAGCGCTGTCCCTCGCCGTCGTCGCGAACGTCCTCCACTCGCTGCACGAGCGGCCACCAGCGCGCCAGGTGATGGGGGTCCGAGACGAGCTCCCAGGTGCGATCGGCGGCAGCGCCGATCGTGCGTGAGCGCCCGACCTTCGGCATCAGCGCACGGGCCGGGGCTACTCGCCGGTGAGCGTGCGGAGGTCGCGCACCAGCATCAGGTGCTTGAGGTGCCCGCAGATGCCCGCGAGGCTCTCGAGGTTCTCGACCGCCTCCCGGCGGCGCGCCTGGCTGCGGGAGCGCAGCGACGCGCCCACGATCTGCTCGAGCAGGGCCGCCTCGCGGTCGGCGGAGCTGCGGAAGACGCGCAGGTTGCGCCCCCCGACCCCGAACCGCGAGAGCTCGGTCGCGGCGCGGACGATCTCCAGGTCGGTCTCGTCGTAGGAGACCCGGCCCTCGTGACCGGCGGGCTGGACGATCCCGAACTCCTGGAGCTCGCGCAGGAAGGACTCCGAGACCCCGGCCTGCTCGACCATCTCGGCCTCCGAGAGCGTCCCGAGCGGGCCGTCGACCGCCATCGCGCGGCGGGCGATCCCGCCGGACTCGCCGGAGCGCGGCTTGGAGAAGTCGCCGGTGGCCAACTCCTGGCGGATGACGCGAAGCGGCAGGAACTCGTCGCGCTGCATCCGGAGGATCGCCGTCAGGCGCTCGACGTCGGCCTGGCTGTACAGGCGGTAGCCGCCTGCGGTGCGTCGCGGCGAGAGCAGCTTCTGATCCTCCAGGTAGCGGATCTTCGAGATCGAGATGTCGTCGAACTCCGCGCTCAGGATCTTCGCGACCGCTCCGATCGTGAGCGCCTTGCGCGGGCGCGAGGGCGACTCGGCCGCCTCGCGCCCACCCTGGGGCTTCCCTTCGCGGGTCATGACCGCCACTTCCTCAGCGCTCCAGGTAGCTGAGCTTGTACTTGCCGATCTGGATCTCGTCCCCGTCCTCGAGGCGGTGCGACTCGATTCGGCGCCGGTTGACGTACGTCCCGTTCAGCGATCCGAGATCGTCGATGTAGTGGCCGTCCTGGCGCTGCACGAGGAGGGCGTGGTTGCGCGAGACGGTCACGTCGTCGAGGAAGACCCCGGCGTCGGGGGTGCGCCCGATGCTGACCTTCTCCTCGTCGATGGTGAAGCTCTCCCCCGCCCGGCCGCCGCCGGAGCGGATCACGACGGCGGCGCCCGCGTGGGCGACCTCGTCCTCGAGATCGACGGGCAGGTACTCGCCGGTCTCCTCGTTGACCTTGTAGGTGACCGTCGAGGCGTCACCGGTCTCCTCGTCCTTCTGCGCGAGGTAGGCGCCGCACTTCTGGCAGTAGTTCGCGCCCTCGGCGTTGGCGAACCCGCATTCCGGGCAGTGGACGGCCATCAGCCCGGCTCGTCCCTCGGCGACTCGACCTTCCCGAGCAGGATGTCGGTGAGCGCCTCCACGTCGGCCCCGGAGATCGGAGCGTCGCTGCCGCCCCCGTGCTTCGCCTTCAGCCGGTTGACGAGCTCGGCTCTCATGATGTCGATCTTGCCGTGAAGCAGCCGGCGCCGGTACGACACCTCTCGCTCCTCGTCGGCGAGGCTGTCGATCAGCTCCTTCAGCTCGTCGTCGCTCATCGAGCTGACGTCCGGGAAGGTGTCCTCCATGCTGCTCCTTACGATCGGAAACCGGTGGCCCGCCCGCTCTCTAGCGCGAGGGCACGCCGAGTATAGATCGGCTCCGGAAACGTCAAGTTGAGGTTGAGGCAATGAGAGCACGCGTGCGTCAAGACGCGGCCCGGCTTCGCTGCTCGCGCAGGCCCCGGCGACCCGCCAGCGCGTAGAGCGTGGTGGCGTATATCCCCAGCGCCAGGCCGACGAAAAAGAGCGTCGTGGTCAGCGGGGAGTCGATCACCAAGCTCCAGAAGAGCCCGCCGAACACGGCGAAGGTGGCGAGGCGCCCGACCCAGCTGATCTCGAGGTCCAAGCCCCGGCGCAGGGCGGCACGGGCCAGGCCCACCGTCGCCACCTCGCGGACGACGAGCACGATGAGCGCCCAGCGCGGCAGCAGCTCGAAGTGCCAGCAGACCGCCGCGCCCGAGAGCGCGGAGAGGCGGTCGATGACCGGGTCCATCAGCGCGCCGAGGCGGCTGTACTGCCCGGTGGCACGGGCGAGGAACCCGTCGATGAAATCGCCGAACGTGATCCACAGGTAAAGCAGCGCAGCCCCTGGGTCGCGCCCGTCGTCGGAGGAGAACGCGAGCACCAGGAAGACCGGGATGGAGGCGATGCGCAGGTAGCCGACGACGTTCGGGATCGTCCATGGCCGCAGCGGCTGCCCGGCGCGGGTCGACGCGGGCGCCGGGCCCGAGCGGTCGATCCCCACCAGCCGGCGGAACCCCTGGCGGGCGCGCTCGACCGGGGCCACGGGAGCCTTAGGCTTGGAGGCCGGCATCGCTAATCGAGCCCGGCGAGCAGCTTCTGCACCCGCTGGGCGGCGGTTGCCGCCTCCACGCGCGCCTCGTCGCCGCTGCGCCGTGCCTGAGTCTCCACCTCGCCCTCGGCCAGGGTGCGCTTGCCCACGGTCACCCGCAGCGGGCAGCCGAGGAGCTCGGCGTCGGTCAGCTTCTCGCCCGTGCCCGCGTCGCGGTCGTCGAGGAGCGCCTCGACGCCGGCGGCGCCCAACTCCTCGTAGATGCGTGCGGCCTCCGCGGCCGTCTCGTCGCCGGCCTTGCCCAGCCCGACGACGTGGACCTGCCACGGGGCGATGGCCTTCGGCCACACGATCCCGCGCTCGTCGGCGCCCTGCTCGATCGCTGCGGCGACGATTCGGGCCGGGCCGATCCCGTAGCTGCCCATCACGATCGGGCGCTCGGCGCCGCCCTCGTCGAGGTAGGTGGCCCCCAGCGGCGCCGAGTAGCGGGTCCCGAGCTTGAAGATGTTGCCGATCTCGATCGCCGGCTCGATCTCCAGCCGCTCGCCGCCCGGCGAGAGGTCGCCCCTCTCCACCGCGCGGATGTCGTGCTCGTCGAAGGGGAAGTCTCGGCCGGGCTCGACCCCGATCAGGTGCTCGTCGGGGCGGTTCGCCCCGCAGAAGAAGCCGTCGCCGGCGATCGCCGTGTCCTTCAGCACGGGCACGTTTGCGCCGACGGGCCCGATGAACCCGGGCGGCCCAAGCCGCTGCGTGATCTCCTCGGCCGTGGCCTGCCGGACCCCCTCGCCCAGCGCGTTCGCCAGTTTGGTCTCGTTCAGGCGATGGTCGCCCCGCACGAGCGTGAGCACGAATCCCCGCTCGGCCGCGACGACCGGGATCGCCTTGAGTGCCGCGCCCTGCGGAACGCCCAGGGCGCCGGCCACCTCCTCGACGGTCGTGAGGCCCGGGGTGGGAACGGCGCGGGGCTCGCCCAGGCCCGGTGGCAGCTCGACCGGCTGCGCCTGCGCGGAGGCGACCTCGACGTTCGCGGCGTAGCCAGGCGCGAGCGCGACCTCGTTCTCCCCCGCCTCGCAGGGGGCCATGTACTCGTGCGCGCCCGAGCCGCCCATCATCCCCACGTCGGACTCGACTCGGTACCAGCGCAGTCCCGAGCGGTCGAAGATGCGGTCATAGGCCTCGATGTTGAGCGCGTAGGAGCGCTCGAGCCCCTCCTCGTCGCGGTCGAACGAATACGCGTCCTTCATGGTGAACTCGCGCGTTCGCAGGACCCCGGCGCGCGGGCGCGGCTCGTCGCGCTCCTTCGTCTGGAGCTGGTAGAGGAGCTTCGGCAGCTCACGGTAGGAGCGGACGTCGTTCGCGACGTGGACCGTGAGGGCCTCCTCGTGCGTCATCGCGAGGACGTGAGGCGAGCCCTTGCGGTCGTCGAGCTTGAAGAGCTCGTCGATCTCGTAACGCCCCGTGCGCTTCCACGGACCCGCAGGCTGAAGCACCGGCAGCAGCATCTCCTGGCCGCCGATCGCGTTCATCTCCTCGCGGATGATCGCCTCGACCCTCTGGATCACCCGATGGCCCGCCGGCATCCAGGTCCACAATCCCGCCCCGAGCTGGCGGATCAGGCCGGCGCGCACCATCAGGCGGTGCGAGACCGCCTCGGCGTCGGCGGGGTCGTCGCGCAGGGTCGGGAGAAAGAGCGTTGAGAGGCGGCTCATGGCGGGCGGAGGGTATCTGCCGCCCCGATCCGAGCCAACCGAGGCGCCTGGCGGCTACGCGGGCTCAATCCGGCAAGGGCGCGACGAACTCGATCCCGTAGTCTCTGGCCGCCTGCTTGATCCCACCTTGGACCGGTTCGCCGGGCGGTGAGCCGCCGGGTCCCGACGCGAGCGTGATCGCGCGATAGAACTCTCCGTGGCGCGCGGTGGTCAGGATGAGGTAACGCGCCTTCTCCGACTCGACTCGGAAGCCGTGAACGGCGCCACCGGGTACGTGCGCGAACGTTCCGGCCGGTGCGCGGACGCCCGGCTGCTGATCGATGAAGATCGTCAGCTCGCCCTCCAGGACGTAGAAGGACTCCATGTCGTCGGGGTGCCGGTGCAGCGGGACGCTCTCGCCCCGACTGGCCTGCTCGTCGACGAGGCAAAAGGTCCCTGCGGTTTCCGCGCCGGCGGCGAGGAAGTAGGTGGCGGTGTCACCCATCCACCGCAGCTCAGCCTCCCCCGGTTGACGGACGTATGGGCCGGGCGCATCACCCATGGTGTCCTCTCCTCCCGTCGATCATCTCGAGCCCGCGGCGCAACCGACTACGCCCGGGTGAAGCGCCTGGAGGCGGTCGGCGAGGCCTCCTCGTCGAGCTCCACGCGCTTGCCCTTGACGGGCTTCAAGAAGGGCTCGCCGGTCACGTCCTTGCCCTCGGCCTGGGCTGCCTCGCGCTCCATCTGCGCGATCCGCTCAGGCGTGAGGTCACCGGCGTTCTCCTCCTCGATCCTGGCCAGCCACTCGGCGCCCTCGGCCGCCTCGCGCTCGTCGACCTGGACGCCTCCCCCGCGCTCGACCGACCTGTCGATCTCCTCGAAGAGCGCATCGACCAGGTCGTCTTGGGGGACCTTCCGAATCGGCTCGCCGTGGGCGAAGATCAGGCCCTCGTTGCGGGCGCCCGTGATCCCGAAGTCCGCGTGCGACGCCTCGCCGATCCCGTTCACCGCGCAGCCCAGGACCGCGACCTCGATCGGGTCGCTGTAGGACTCCAGGCGCCGCTCGATCTCGGCGACCACCGTGTCCATGTCGAACTGCAGGCGACCGCAGGTGGGACACGCGATCAGCACCGGGCCACGCTCGCGCAGGTGGAGCGCCTTCAGGATTTCCCACGCGACCTTGACCTCCTCCTCGGCATGGAAGGTCGAGAGCGAGATCCGGATCGTGTCCCCCACGCCGTCGGCGAGTAGGGTGCCCAGGCCGACGGCCGACTTGAGCGAGCCGGACCACTTCGTGCCGGCCTCGGTGGTCCCCAGGTGGATGGGATAGGGGATGCGCTCGGCGAGGAGGCGATTGGCAGCGATCGTGTTGGGGACGTTCGTGGACTTGATCGAGACCTTGAAGTCCTCGTAGTCGAGCGACTCCATCATCTCCACGAACTCGCCGGCCGCCGTGAACAAGGCCTCGACGGGGTTGGAGCGCTCGAGCTCGTGCAGGTGCTTGGGCAGGGAGCCGGAGTTGACCCCGATCCGCATCGGAACCCCGGCCTGGGTGGCCTTGACGGCGACCTCGGCGACCTTCTCGCGGCCGCCGATATTCCCGGGGTTGAGGCGGATGCAGTGGGCGCCGGCGTCGATCGCCTTCAGGGCGAGCGTGTGGTTGACGTGGATGTCGGCGCTCACCGGGCTCGGTGAGTCCTTGACGATCGTCCGTAGCGCCTCGACGTCCTTATCGCGCGGCACGGCGACGCGGACGAGGTCGGCCCCCGCCTCGGCGACCTTGCCGATCTGCTCCATCGTCGCCTCGAGGTTGGCGGTCTCGGTCTTGGTCATCGTCTGGACGGCCACGGGTGCACCGCCGCCGATCGGCACCCCGCCCACGAATATCTGGCGTTTCGAGGCCACGGGCACATGATGACAGCGGCCTCAGGCACGCCGGGGGCGACACTGTCGGCCTTCGGCACGCAGGCAGTACCGGTGGCCGCAACGGGACTGGGCTCAGCCCGCGTAGAGCGCCTCGATCTCCTCGGCGTACTTCTCGTCGATCGGCTTGCGCTTGAGCTTCATCGTCGGCGTCAGCTCGTCCCCGCCCGGCTGCCAGTCGGTCGGGAGCAGCTTGAACTTCTTGATCTGCTCTACGCGGGAGAGCTTCGCGTTCGCCTCGTCGATCGCCTCCTGGATCGCCGCGGTCACCTTCTCCTCGTCCGCGAGCGCCTCGAGCGCGGTCTCCCCCAGGCCGTGCTTCTGAGCCCAGCCGGGGGCGAAATCGGGGTCGAGCGTGATCAGAGCGACGTTGTAGGAGCGGGCATCGCCGATCGCCACCGCCTGACCGATCAGCGGGCTCGCGGTCTTGAGCGTCGCCTCGATATTGGCCGGCGACATGTTCTTGCCGGCCGCGTTGATGATCAGCTCCTTCTTGCGATCGACGATCTTCAGGTAGCCGTCGGAGTCGAGCTCGCCGATGTCGCCGGTGAGCAGCCACCCGTCCTCGTTGATCGTCTCGGCCGTCTTCTCGGGCATGTTGCGGTAGCCGAGCATGTTCGAGTCGCCCTTCACCAGCACCTCTCCGTCCTCGGCGAGCTTGATCTCGATCCCGGGCATCGGCGGCCCTACCGTGCCGAGCTTGGCCTTGCCGGGCGGGTTGCAGGTGGCGACGCCGCAGGTCTCGGACATCCCCCACAGTTCGCCGATCGGGATCCCGATCGCGTGGAAGAACTCCAGTACCTCAACGGGCGTCGGGGCGGCGCCCACGTTGACGGCCATGATCTCGTCGAGGCCGAGCGCCTTGCGCATCCCGGAGAACATCGCCTCGTCGGCCTTCGCGACCCCGGCGGCCAGCTCCTCGGGCACATCCTCGCCCGCCTGCTCGAGCTTGACCTTCTGGATCGCGGCGGCGAGGCCCTGCTGGGCGGGCTCGCGCTCCCCGTCGGGGAGGCCGGCCAGCTTCGCCTCCATCCCGGCCTTCAGCTTCTCCCAGATTCTGGGCACGGCGAAGAACCAGGTGGGGTTGACCTGCGGCAGGAACTCCACGACCTTGCGCGGATCCGGGCAGATGTGAATCGTCGGCCCCTGGATGACGGGGAGGTAGTAGTTGGCACCCCGCTCGGCGATGTGCGCGGCGGGCAGCCACGAGATCACGCGGGCGCCACGCTCGGGGAACTCGATCAGGCTCTCCACCCCACCGACCAGGCTCATCAGGTTGCGGTGGGTGAGCTGGACGCCCTTCGGGGGGCCGGTGGTGCCGGAGGTGTAGATCAGCGTGAGCAGGTCGTCGGGCTCGATGGCCTCGACCGTCTCGCTCACGTCGAAGTCCGGGTCGGCGCCCTCGACGTCGGCGAGGGTCGAGTCGCCGCCGTCGCCGTCGATGACGACCAGGTGCTCGACGGTGGGCAGCTCCGCCTTCGCCTTCCCGAATACCTCGAGGAACATCGACTCCAAGATCGCGATCTTGGCGCCGGCGTCGGAGACGACGTACTGAATCTGCTCGGGCGAGGAGGTCTGGTAGATCGAGAATGGGACCCCGCCGAGGGAGACGATCGCGAGATCGCAGATGAAGAACTCCGGGCGGTTGTTCATCATCATCGCGACCGTGTCGCCCTTGCCGACGCCCAGCGCGGCCAGCCCACCCGCGACGCGGTCGACGCGCTCGCGGAGCTCCGCCCAGGAGATCTCCTCGCCGCCGGCGACGATCGCCGGATCGTCGGCCAGCCTGTCCGCCGTCGTGTGGAACGCCTTCGCCAGGTTCTGCGCGTAGAGGTCCCTGCCCTCGCCGCCGCTCGCGTACCGTTCAGCCGTCGTCACTTCCATTGCGATGCCCCTCCTCCGGGAGTCGTACGTGACGAATGTATCGCAGCCTCGGCGCTTTGAGACCGCGCCGGGGGGTCAGCGCAGGTCGAAATCGCCGTTGGAGAACCGGCCGAGGTCGTTGGTGAACCCGATCGCGAAGATGACCAGGATCAGCATGAAGCCCACGGCGCTGGCCTGCTCCATCGTGCGCAGCGACGCCCGGCGGCCGCGCAGCTTCTCGACGATGCTCCAGAACACGTGCCCGCCGTCGAGGGGGAGGATCGGCATGAGGTTGATGAGCGCCAGCGAAAGAGAGACCAGGGCGATCACGCGCAGGGCGATCTCGACGTCGATCTGAATCGCCTGGCGCGTCGTCTCGACGGCGCCCACGACGCTGCCGAGCTTGTCGCGCTCGGAGGCCTTGAAGAGCTGTGCGAAGGTCTTCGCCGTCTCCGAGGTCACGAGCCACATCAGCTCGCCTGAGAGGGCGGCTGCCTCGGGCACGGATGGGTTGAGCGGCTGGAAGTCGGCCTCGCGGAACTGAAAGCCCAGCCGCGTACGCGCGATCTCCTCGTCGTAGGAGGGCCGCAGGGAGAGGACGAGGGTCTCGCCGTCGCGCTCGACGAGGATCCGCGCCGGGGTGGCGGCACGGCAGCCGTCGCGCGGCTCCGACTGGCACTCGTGGGCGCTCACCGCCTCCGAGAGCGCCTGGGCCTGTTGCTCGAGGGACTCGTCGGGGTCGGCGCGCAGGCCGTCCACCGCGAGGATGCGGTCGCCGGCTAGAAGCTCGCCCTCCGCCGGCGATGCCTTCACGATCGCCCCGACCGCGAGCGCCGTCGGCTCCTCCGCGGTGAACGCCAGCCCGAACAGGATTACGAACGCGACGACCACGTTCACGAACGGGCCGGCGAGGATCACGAAGCAGCGCTTCCACACCGCCTGCGTGTAGTAGGCCCTGGGCACGACCTCCGGAGGCAGCTCCTCCTCCGGGTTCATGCCGCTGATCTTCGCGTAGCCGCCGAGCGGGATCGAGCCCACGCCGTACTCGGTCTCGCCGCGCTGGACCTTCCAGATCGGCTTGCCGAAGAAGAGGTAGAGCTTCTCGACGCGCATGCCCACGGCGCGGGCGGCGAAGAAGTGCCCCAGCTCATGGAGGACGACGAGGACCATGATCCCGAAAATCGCGAGCGCGATCGCGAGCACGGTGTCCATCAGCCCGCTCCCGCCACGGCCGAGCCGGCGATTCGGGCGGCCACGGCGAGCGCCTGCTCCCGTGTCTCGGCGTCCACGGCGAAGAGCTCCTCGAAATGGCTGGGGGCGCGCACCGGGATGTCGTCCAGCGTCTCGGCGACGACCTCGGCGATGCCGGTGAACGGGAGCCGGCCGGCCAGGAAGGCCTCGACGGCGACCTCGTCGGCCGCGTTCAGCACGCAGGGGGCGGTGCCGCCGGCCAGCCCGGCCTGGCGCGCCAGGCGCAGGCACGCGAAGGCCTCCGTGTCGGGCGACTCGAAGGTCAGCTCACCCACAGCGGCGAGGTCGAGCGGGGGCGCGTCCACGTCGGCGCGCTCGGGCAGGTGGAGCGCGTAGGAGATCGGGACCCGCATGTCCGGGTGGCCCATGTGGGCGAGCGAGGCGCCGTCGTTGAGCTTCACGAGGGCGTGGACGATCGACTGCGGGTGGACCACCACGTCGATCAGCTCGTAGGCGTACCCGAACAGGTGGTGGGCCTCGATCACCTCAAAGCCCTTGTTCATCAGGGTGGCGCAGTCGACCGTGATCCTCCCCCCCATCTCCCACGTCGGATGCGCCAGCGCCTCGTCCGGGGTGATCCCTCCGAGGTCCGTGCGGCCGCGAAACGGCCCGCCGGAGGCGGTTAGGACAAGGCGGTCAACGGTCCCGGGCGCCTCGCCGCCGACGAGCTGGTGAAGCGCGGAGTGCTCGGAGTCCACAGGGATCAGGCGTGCCCCGCCGGCCTCTGCGAGGGTCATGACGAGCTCGCCGCCGGCGATCAGGCTCTCCTTGTTGGCCAGGGCGAGGTCGATTCCGGCGCTCAGCGTGGCGATCGTCGGGCCAAGCCCGGCGAAGCCGACGATCGCGTTCAAGACCAGGTCGGGCTCGCTTGCCGCGATCAGGTCGCGTACCCCGGCGTCGCCGGAGAGGACACGCGCCCTGCCGTCGAGATCCCTGGTGGCCTGCTCGGCCGCCTCGGGATCGGAGAGCGCGATCAGGCCGACTCCGTGCCCGCCCGCCTGCTCGCACAGGCGCTGCCAGCGCCGGCCGGCCGACAGGCCGCAGAGCTCAAGCTCCTCCGAGCTCGCGACGACCTCGAGCGCCTGCTCGCCGATCGACCCCGTGGAGCCCAGGATGAGGACCTTCTTGGGCATGGGCCTGGAGTGTAGGGACGCCTCTTCACCGCGCCTGAGCGCGCGGCGGACGGGCCACTACCCTCCCGGCATGGTGAAGGTCGGCGCCCATGTGGACCACAACGCCCCCCTCGCCGCGGCCGCTGCCGTGGACGTGGAGATCATCCAGATCTTCAGTGGCAAGCCGCAGGGCTGGCAGAGGCCGCCGCCCCGCGACGACGCCGAGGGGCTCCGCGCCTCGCCGCTGGACCTCTACATCCACGCTCCCTACCTGATCAACGTGTGCTCGCCGAAGCCCAACATCCGCTACGGCTCGCGCAAGATCCTCGCCCAGCAGTGCGAGGCCGCCGCGGCGCTCGGCGCGACCGCGCTAATCGTCCACCCCGGGCACGCGGAGGACGGGATCGAGGAGGGCGTCAAGCGCTGGGCGCGCACGCTGGAGCTTCTGGAGAGCGAGGTGCCCCTCTACCTCGAGAACACCGCCGGCGGGGACAACGCCGTCGCTCGGCGGGTGGACGCCCTCGCCAGGCTCTGGGAGGAGCTCAACGCCTCCGAGCACGGAGTCCCGCTGGGCTTCTGCTTCGACACCTGCCACGCCCACGCCGCGGGCGAGGACCTCGCCGACGTGGTCGAGCGCATCCGCGCGATCACGGGCCGGATCGACCTCGTGCACGCGAACGACTCGCGCGACCCGCCCGGCACGGGCGCGGACCGCCACGCCAACCTCGGCGCGGGCGAGATCGACCCGCAGGACATTCGCGCGATGATCCGAGCCTGCCAGGCGCCCGTGATCGTGGAGACCCCGGGCGCCGGGCATCCCGCCGACCTCGAGTTCGTCCGCACGGCGCTCGCCTGAGGGGCTGCCACCGGCTTGGCACGGGGCATGGCGTTGCTACCTTGCGCCCTCTAGTAGACGAACGCGATCGAGAGGTAGTAGCCGGCGACGATCGTGAACAGGACGGCGTCGAGGCGGTCCAGCACCCCGCCGTGGGGCCCGAAGACCCCTCCGGAGTCCTTCGCGCCCAGATCGCGCTTGATCATCGACTCGAACAGGTCGCCCATGGGGGCGAGGACGGCGATGACCATCCCCATCAGCAGCGCGTCGATGCCCGGGAGCCAGTCCTGGTAGAGCCCGGCGAACCAGAAGCCCATCGTGCCGCCGATGAAGCCCCCGATCATTCCCTCCATGGTCTTGTTCGGCGAGAGGTCCGGGGCCAGCTTGTGGCGGCCGACCATGCGGCCCACCGCGTAGGCGGAGGTGTCGGCCACGAACGTGGCGACGAGCACGTTGATGAGCAGCGCCCCGCCGTGGAGCGGCAGCTCGCGCAGGAGTACCGCGTGGGCGAAGGGGAGGCCGATCCACAGCACCCCGAACGCCGTCATCGCCATCGAGCGGGTGACCCCGTCGATCGAGCCGCGTGTTGCCGCCACGCAGAACATGACCGGGAAGGCGGCCGCGCCGGCGAGAACGATCTGGAAGCTCGAGCCGTAGTAGGCCGCCACGATCATGCCCGCGCTGGCGACGAAGGCCACGATCTGGAGAGGGCGGTCGGCGCTCGCCATCCGAAACAGCTCGGAGAGCCCGATGAACGCGAAGGCGATCATCGCGCCGGCGAACAGCAGACCGCCGACCGCGACGATGGTCACCGCGTAGACGATCCACGGGATCGCCCAAAGGATCCGAGCGAGGGTCTCCGAGCGGGCGCTGCGAGGCCCGCGCTCCGCGGGCAGCTTCCGGGGCCGCGGCTTGGCGGCCGGCCCGGACGGGCGGACCGGGGCCGCGCCCTCGGCGGGGGTCTCGCTTACGAAGGGCGCCGGCTCGAGCTCGCCGCCCAGGGGCTCGCGCTCGTCCTCACGCCCGATGCGGTCGAACTCGAGCTCGACGTTGAGGTCGAAGTCGAACGCGCGCGAGCGTTCGTCGCCGCGACCTCCACCCGAGGACTCCATCGGCCGAATCTACCGGGCGCCGAAACGCCGCTCGCGCGCTTCGTAGGCACGCAGCGCTTCCTGCAGGTGCTCGAGCGAGAAGTCGGGCCAGAGGACATCGGGGAAGACGAGCTCCGAGTAAGCCGTCTGCCACAGCAGGAAGTTCGAGAGGCGGCTCTCCCCGCTCGTGCGGATCACGAGGTCGGGCTCGGACATCTCGGGGGCGTAGAGCGCCGCCCGAAACGCCTGCTCCCCACCGCCCTCGTAGCGCTCGGCCGCGTCGAGGATCTCGGCCCGCCCGCCGTAGTTGAACGCGACGAAGAGCCGCAGGCGCTCGTTGGCCGCCGTGGTCCGCTCCGCCCACTCCATCCTCTGCAGCAGTTCCTCCCCGACGCCCTCGCGGCGACCGATGAACCGCATGCTCACTCCCTCCTCGTCGAGCTCGGGGGTCTCGGAGATGATCAGGTCGGCGAACATCGACATCAGGCCGGCAACCTCGTCGTCGGGCCGTGACCAGTTCTCGGTGGAGAACGCGTAGACGCAGAGCTCCCCCAGGCCCAGCCGGACGGCGTCCTTGACCGTTCGCTTCAGCGTCCGCGCCCCCTCTCGGTGCCCCTCGAGCAGCGGCAGGTCGCGCTCGGCCGCCCAGCGGGCGTTCCCGTCCATGATGATCGCGACGGCCCTGGCGGCCATCAAACTTCGAGGATCTCGTCCTCTTTGGACTTCAGCGCGCCGGCGATGTCCTTCGTGGCCTCGTCGGTGACCTTCTGAAGCTCGGCCTCCGCGCGGCGCTCGTCGTCCTCGCCGACGTCGCCCTCCTTCTTCAGCTCGCGGAGGTCATGCATGACGTCGCGCCGGATGTTGCGGATGGCGACCTTGCCCTCCTCGCCGACCCCGTGGACCACCTTCACCATCTCGCGCCTGCGTTCCTCGTTCAGCTCCGGGATCTGGAGGCGGATGACGTTGCCGTCGTTGTTGGGTGTCAGCCCCAGATCGGACTCCATGATCGCCTTCTCGATGAGGCCCATGGAGTTCTTGTCGAACGGCGTCAGCGTGAGCAGCCGGGCGTCGGGAGCGGCCACGTTGGCGAGCTGCTTGATCGGCGTCTCGGCTCCGTAGTAGTCGACGATCAAACGGTCGAGCAGGTGCGGCGACGCGCGGCCGGTCCGCACCGTCGCCAGCTCGTGCTTGCAGTTCTCGACCGACTTGTGCATGCGGTCCTTGGCGTCGGCGACGAGCTCGTCTGTGAATTCACTCATAGCTTCGGAGCGGGTTCCTGGCCGGTCGCGTGACGGGCGAGGACGCCGTTGGTGCTGACGATCGTGCCCACTCGCTCTCCGCGGACGATCCTATCTATGTTGCCCTCCACCGCCATGTTGAAGACGTATATCGGCAGCGCGTTGTCCATGCACAGCGAGAGCGCCGTCACGTCCATTACGCGCAGGCCGCGCTCGATCGCCTCGCGGTGCGTTATCTCGGGCAGGAACTCGGCGTCGGCGTCCTCGGAGGGATCGGCGGAGAAGACGCCTTCGACGCCGTTCTTCGCCATCAGGATGGCCTCCGCGTGGATCTCCAGGGCGCGCAGGGCGGCGGCGGTGTCGGTAGTGAAGAACGGGTTGCCGGTGCCGGCCGCGAAGATCACCACGCGTCCCTTCTCGAGGTGGCGGATGGCCCGCCGGCGCACGTATGGCTCGGCCACCTCGGTCACGTCCATCGCCGAGAGAACGCGGGTGTAGCAGCCAAGTCCCTCGAGGGCGTCCTGAAGCGTGAGCGCGTTGAGGACCGTCGCGAGCATCCCCATGTAGTCCGCCGTGGCGCGGTCCATCCCCTGGGCGGCGGCGTCGAGGCCGCGGTAGATGTTCCCCGCGCCCACCACGAGTGCGACCTCCACCCCGGTCTCGGCGAGATCGTGGACCTGCTTCGAGATCCGCTCGATCTGTTGGGGGTCGGTGCCGTACTCGAGCGGACCCATCAGGGCCTCGCCGGAGAGCTTCAGCAGGATTCGCTTGAAGGTGGGCTCGGCCATCGGCGCTACGGGTTATTCCTCGCCGACTCTGAAGTGCGCGAACCGCGCGATCCGTACGTTCTCGCCGGTCTTCGATGCGATCTCGGCGCGAAGCTCCTCGATGGACTTGCCCTCGTGGCGGTCGGTGCGGATGTGCTCCTGCTCGAGCAGGGCGACGTCCTTGGCCCACTTGGAGAGCTGGCCCTCGACGATCTTCTCGACGATGGCATCGGGCTTGCCCTCCTCCTTGGCCTTCTCGGTGAAGACCCGGCGCTCGGCCGCGCGGGCTTCCTCGGTGATCTCATCGGCGGAGACGTACGCGGGCGGACTGGGCGCTCCCGCGATATGGATTGCGACCTCGTCGGCGAAGCCCCTGAACTCGTCGGAGCGGGCGACGAAGTCGGTCTCGCACTGCACCTCGACCAGCACGCCGACCGTCCCGGTGGCGTGGATGTAGGAGGCCACCAGACCCTCGCTGGTGTCCTTGCCGCTTCGCTTGGCGGCCGAGGCCTGTCCCTTCACGCGGAGGATCTCGATCGCGCGGTCCATATCGCCCTCGGCCTCGGCGAGGGCGGCCTTGCAGTCCATGATGCCGGCGCCGGTCCGCTCGCGCAGGCCCTTGACATCGGCGGCTGAGACCTCTGCCATCTAGGAAGCCTCCTTCGGCTGTGCGGGGGCGGCCGGCTGTGCGGGGGCCGCCGCGGGGGCGGTCGCCGCCGGCGCGCCCTGCTCGGCGGCCTTGGCCCTGGCCGCCTCCTGCTTTGCGGCCGCCTCGGCGGCCTCCTTGGCAGCGCGCTCGGCCTCCTCGCGCTTGCGCTTCTCCTCCTCGGCGCGGCGGTGTCGCTCCTCCTCCTCGGCACGGCGCTTGGCCTCCGCCTCGCGGTACGCGGACGCCGAGGAGGAGATCGCCTCGCCCAGCGTGCGGATCACGAGGTCGCACGAGCGGATCGCGTCGTCGTTCCCCGGGATCGGGTATGAGACGGATCCGGGGTCGACGTTGGAGTCCACCAGGGCGATGATGGGGATCCGCAGGATCTCGGCCTCCCGCATTCCGATCGCCTCGGTCTTGACGTCGAGGATCACGATCGCCTCGGGCAGACGCTCCATGTCACGGACGCCGCCGAGGTTGTAGGTGAGCTTCTCGAGCTCGGCCTCCATCGACATTCGCTCCTTGGTCGGGAGCAGGTCGAGCTGGCCCTGCTGCTTGAGGTCATCGAGCTCGTGCAGGCGGTCGATGCGCTTGGAGATCGTGTGGAAGTTGGTCAGCAGACCGCCCAGCCAGCGCTGGTTGACATAGGGCATGCCGCACTTCAGCGCCCACTCCCTGACGCCGTCGCGAGCCTGCTTCTTGGTGCCGACGAAGAGCACGGTGCCGCCCTGCGCCGCGACCTCCGAGGCGAAGTCGCGCGCGGCGTCGAGCAGCCTCTGCGTCTGCATCAGGTCGATGATGTGGATGCCGTCGCGCTCACCCCAGATGTAGCGCCCCATGCGGGGATTCCAGCGACGTGTCTGATGTCCGAAGTGGAGGCCTGCCTGCAGCAGCTCCCGGACGTCCGTCTCGGGCATTGGTGCTCCCTTGTGGTCTTTGGATGTCTCCCGTCGGGCTCGCGGGGACCCGGCCTCTCGGCGCTTGCGTCGCGCCGCTGAGCCGGGCAGGGCCCCGGTTGCCGCCGGCGGGGGTCGGTTACCGGTCGGGCAGGGAGTGTAGAAGAGTGGCCAGGTCCTCCGGCAGCGGCGAGGTGAGATCCATGTCCTCCTCGCTCATGGGATGGCGGAAGCAGAGCCTGGCGCTGTGCAGGAACTGGCGGTCCAGGCCGTGGCGGCCCGGGCTCCCGTATCGAGGGTCCCCCGCCACAGGGTGGCCGATGGCGGCGAAGTGCGCTCGGATCTGATGGGTGCGGCCGGTCTCCAGGCGCGCCTCGACCAGGGTGTCGTCGGCGAACGCGCGCACCACCTCGAAGTGCGTGCGCGCATCGCGGGCGCCCCGCCCCCCGACCGCCCTGCGCTCGGGCGCCCGGTGGTCGCGGCCGAGCGGCGCGTCGATCGTGCCCGAGGGCGCGCTCGGGCGGCCCTCGATGAGCGCGAGGTAGCGCCGATCGACCTCGCGGCGGCGGATCATCTCGGACAGCCGCCGGTGTGCCTCGTCGGTGCGGGCGACGATCATCAGGCCCGAGGTGTCCTTGTCGAGGCGGTGGACGATGCCCGGCCGCACGGGGTCCTCGCCGCCGGCGAGGATGCCCGAGAGCTCCGCCACGAGGGTGGTGCCCCGGTGCCCGGGCGCGGCGTGCACCACCAGGCCGGGTGGCTTTTCGACCACGGCCAGCCACTCGTCGGAGTGGACGAGCGCCGGCGCGGTGCTCATCCCGGCCCGCGCTCCGCGCCGTCGCCCCAGATGGCCGAGACGACGAGCGCGACCGCCCCGAATGTGATTGCGATGTCGGCGAAGTTGAACGCCGGCCACAGGGGCGGGTCGATGAAGTCGGTGACCGCGTCAAGGCGCAGGCGGTCGATCAGGTTGCCGATCGCTCCCCCCGCGAGCAGTCCGACGGCGACCCAGAGGCCGGCGCGCGGAGGCGCGGCGACGAACCACGCCAGCATCGCCGCCAGGGCCACGACGGTCACGATGAGGACGCCGGTGCCACCGTCCCCCAGGAAGCCGAACGCGATGCCGCGGTTGGAGACGAGCGCGAGGTCGATCCCGAAGATGAGGTCAACGCGCTCGCCCGGCTCGAGCGCCCCGCGCACGAGGCCCTTGGTGAGCTGGTCGACCGCGACGACCGCGGCGGCCAGCGCCACCGCGGCGACCCAGTTGCGCCTCGCCGCGGAGCCGCTCACCCGCGGATCGCGCCGACCACGAGCCCCTGCGCGATCAGCAGCACGAATATCGCCACGATCGGGCTGATGTCGAGCCGGCCCCCGATGGGCGGGATCACGCGGCGGAAGAGGTTGAGGTAGGGATCGGTCGTCTCCTCGATGAATCGCACGATCGCGCGCAGCCACATGATGTAGGGCATCCGCGGAACCCATGAGAGCAGCACGCGGATGAATATGAGCACGAGGTACACCAAGAACAGCGCCTCGACGTAGTCCGCGATCTCCTCGCGGCCGATCGCCGCCAACAGCAGGCTCAACGAAAGCGCTCCAGCGAGGCCGCCACGGCGGCGGCGATCGCCTCCTCGAAGCCGCGATCGCGCAGCGCGTCGAGCCCGGCCTCCGTCGCGCCCCCGGGAGGCGCGACGGCGCTCTCGATCTCCTCGGCGCCTCGGTGGGCCAGCATCTCCGCCGTGCCGGCGAGGGTCTCCGCGACCAGCTCCAGCGAGACGTGCGGGTCGAGGCCCTCCGCTGCGCCGGCGCCGGCGAGGGCGCCGGCGAACACCGCCGCGTACGCGGGCGCGCACGACATCACCGCCATCGCGGTCTCGATCTGTTCCTCCGGCAGCTCGAAGAGCGATCCCAGCGCCTCCAGCAGGTTCAGCAGCCGGGTCTCGAGCTCCTCGGGCATCGCGACCGCCGGTGGGTGGCAGATCACGCCGCGGCGGACCTCCACGGGCTGATTGGGCATGACCCGAAGGGCGGGGACGGCCGGGAATGCCTCCGCCAGGCGCGAGGTGGGCGTGGCCGCCATGACGGATAGGAGCGCCGGGGCCCGGTGCCCCATCTGCTCGGCCACGTCGTCAAGCGCGGCGGGCTTCACCGCTAGCAGCACCACCTCCGAGTCGGCCGCGAGCGCCGGGAGCGAATCGCGCACCTCGCCCTCGACCTCGGCGGCGAGGGCGGCGGCGCGCTCACGATCGAGATCGCAGAACAGCATCCGGGGGCCGCCCTCGGCCCCTGCCCATCCCCGGGCCATGGCGGCAGCCATGTTCCCCGCGCCTGCGAATCCGACGATCACGCTTCAAGCGTATGCGAGCGCCGCCGACGAGCCGAGGGACAGTGCGCCTCTCGTCCTCAAACGCAAGTGCCGATGCGGTATTTGCGGCGCCATGACCCCGCAAATCCCACAATCGAGGGCCGGTCGCTGCCCTAAGACTGGTTGAAGAAGCCCTTCTCGACGAGGCGGGCCTGTTCCTCGGCGGAGACCTCGACGTTGCGCGGGGTCAGCAGGAACGTCTTCTCGGCCACCTTCTGCATGCCGCCGTCCATCGCGTAGGTGAGGCCGGACGCGAAGTCGATCAGGCGCTTGGCCAGCTCGCCGTCGGTGGTCTGGAGGTTCAGGATCACCGGCACGCCCTGCTTGAAGCGGTCGGCCACTTCCTGGGCGTCGTTGAAGCTGTGGGGCTGGACGAGGTGGACGCGCACGTCCGCGCCATTGCCGCCGCCCACCGGCCGCAGCTGACGCCCGCCGCCCCGGTCGTCGTCGGAGAAGATGTCGTCGATCTCGTCGCGCATGCGCCGGCGCTCGCCCAGGCGACTCACCGTCGCGGTGCGCGGTGCGGCGGACTCGTACAGGTCGGGCTGGGCACCGGTCTCCTGCTCGTAGCCCTCGTCGACGTAGTCGGGGTCCTCGGCCAAGCCGAAGTAGACGAGCGCGCGGTGCCATGTGTCGCGTATAGCCATGTCGAGCGGTCTTTCGCCTCGCGGACCGCTTCTCCTTTCCACATTATGCCCGCAAATCGCGGCCTGAAAAGACCTTTGCGGCCGATCGCTACCGGTAGAGGGCGCCACCGAGGCGCACGATCGTCGCGCCTTCGTCGACCGCGACCTCCCAATCCTGGCTGGTGCCCATCGACAGGCGCTCGAGCTCGTGCTCGGCGGCGAGGGCGGCAAGCCGCGCGAAGTAAGGGCGGGATGCCTCGGGGTCGGCGGCGAGCGGCGGCATCGTCATCAGCCCGCTCACCCGCACGGGGCAGCGGGCGATGAAGTCGCCCAGCTCCTGCGGGGCGATGCCACCCTTGCTCTCCTCGCCTGAGAGGTTCACCTCCACGAGCACCTCGGCGCCGGGTTCCGCGTGGGCCTCGAGTTTGCGCAGCGCCGAGTCGCTCGCGATCGAGTGGATCAACCGTACGAGCCCGAGGAGGGCCCGAACCTTGCGGCTCTGCACCGCGCCGATGAAGTCCCAGGTAAACGCGTCGCCCCACCTGCCCTGCTTGGCCTCGAGGTCGGCCAGGCGGTTCTCGCCCACGAGGCTCACCCCGGCCTCGGCGAGCGTCCCCATCTCCTCGAGGGGCACGTACTTGGTCGCCGCCAACAGCTCGACGGCGGGCCCGGCCCGCTCGCGGACGCGCTCGACGTTGGCGGCCACGACCCGCCCGTCGATGCCCCGGATCAGCTCGGCCACAGCTCCACCATCCCGGCCTGGCGCCCGGTCGTGCCCGCGTCGCGGCGGTGTGAGAAGAAGAGCTCGCGCTCGCACGACACGCAGATCCCGCTCGACTCGACGGCGCCGACGCCGGCCGCCGCGAGCAGGCGCCGCGCCGCCTCCGCCAGGTCGAGCCTGCGGCCCTCGGCGATCCCGGCGCCCAGCCCCGAGAAGGCGTCGAGCACCTCCTCGCCGACCTCGTAGCAGCAGGGGCCGATCCCGGGTCCGACGGCGGCGGCCGTGGCGCTAACGGCCTCCGCCCCGCGCTCCACGATCCCGCCCGCAAGGCCGCGCCAGCCGCCGTGCACCATCGCGACGCCCCGCGGCCCCGCGAGGGCAATCGGCAGGCAATCGGCGACGAAGACGAGCGGGACCAGGCCCGGGCGGGCGGTGGCGTGCCCGTCTACCTCGGCCAAACGAGGGCCCGGGCGGGCGAAGGCGTCGGCCTCCTGCGCCTCGGAATGGACGCTGAGCTCGGCCCCGTGTACCTGCCGGCCGATCAGGACGCCGTGGGGATGGATCCCCACGGCATCGGCGAGGAGCAGGCGGTTCTCGCGGACGCTTCCGGGCTCGTCGCCGGTCAGCAGGCCGAGGTTGAGGCTCTCGAATGGAGGGGCGCTCACGCCGCCCCTACGAGTGGAGAAGACCGCCCGGGCCCCGGGCAGCGCAGCCTCGAGCCATCGCACCCCGGCTTCCTCCCGCCACTCCATCAGCCCGCCGCCTCGATGGCCACGCGAAGCTCGTCCTCGCGTGCCGGCGCGTCGCCCGCGAGCTTCGCGCGCAGGGCGGCGCGGAGGCCCCGCCCCACTGCCGGGCCCTCCGGCACGCCCACGGCGATGAGGTCGTGACCGCTGATCGAGGGCCGCACGTGTCGCCACTCGGCCACGTAGCGCTCGACCCACTCGGCGCCCAGCCCCATCGCGAGCAGCAGCGAGGTCCCGGTATGCCCGTGCGCTGCCTCGACCGCGTCGGCCGGCGCGGGCGCCTCGAGCTCGGCCAGAGCGCGGGGCGCCTCGAGCTCGGCACGGATCACCGCGAGCACGGCTTCGGCCGGCGTCGAGAGGCCCGGCCAGGGAGCCCGGTTGAGCGAATCGAGCGCGGCCGCGAGGAGGGCGAGGTGGTCCGGCTCGACCGCGAGGAGCCCCCACTCGGCGGCCAGGCGAAGCGCCTCGACCGGGGACGCCTCGGCGGCGATCAACCGCAGCTCGGCCTCGACCCGCTGAGCCGAGACCGCTCCCAGATCGGCGCCGCGGATCTGCGCCTCCGTCTGCGGCTCGAGCGCGAAGCCCAGGCGAGCCGCGTAGCGCGCCGCGCGGAGCCCGCGCGTGGGATCGTCGCCGAGCGAGCGGCCGTGGAGCGCCCGCAGCGTCCCCGAGGCGAGGTCGCCGGCCCCGCCGTGCGGGTCGGTGAGCCCCCCCGATCCGCCGATCGAGACCGCCATCGCGTTCACGGTGAAGTCGCGGCGGGAGAGGTCCTCGGCCAGGCTTCCCGGGCGGATCTCGGGCAGGGCGCCGGGGCGCGGGTAGCTCTCCGACCGCGCGGATGCCAGGTCGACGCTCAGCTCCCCAAGGCGCACGGTTGCGGTGCCGAAGCGCTCGTGCACGACCGGTCGGGGGTCGAGCGCCCGCGCGAGCGCCACGGCGTCGCCCTCCACCACCACGTCCAGGTCGACCCGCTCGCGGCCCAGCATCAGGTCGCGCACAGCGCCGCCGACGATGTGGGCACCCACGCCGGCGGCCGCACCGCGCAGGCGCTCGATGCCGGGCAGAGCGCCGATCCGCGCTCCCAGTTCGTCTGGGTCGATTTTCAAAGCCACGCTCGATCGGCCTCCGAAGGGCCATTCCCTACCATGACGGCCCTCGCGGATGCGTCGCTTGCTCGAAATCTGGCGTGGCTGGAGCAGGCAGCAGCGCCTGGCGCTGGTCGGCGGCATCGTGGTCGTGATCGCCGGCGGCGCCGTCGCCGCCTACCTGGTGCTCAAGCGCGACTCCGACAAGGCCTGCCCGCCTCCGTGCGAGTTGGAGGCCGAGCCGAAGGCGAAGCCGAAGCCGCCCAAGGTGAAGACCGTGGACTGGCCCGTCTACGGCTACGACGACGCCCGCACCCGCTACTTCCCCACCAAGCGCGTCGGCCCGCCCTACGACTCGGCGGACTGGAGCTACGTCGCGGGCACGCTCCTCGAGTTCTCGCCGGTGATCCACGGCGACCGACTCTTCATCGTCGACAAGAACGCGCGGGTCATCGCCCTCGACTCCAAGGCCGGCAAGCAGAAGTGGGCGACCGACGTCGGCGGGCTGAGCGCCGCCTCCCCCGCCTACGCCGACGGCAGGCTTTTCGTCGTCACGCTCGAGCCCGGCGACGTCCAGGCGCTCGACCCGCGCACCGGAAAGGTGCTCTGGGAGAGGGACCTCGGGGCGCGCAGCGAGACATCGCCGGCAGTATTCAAGGACAAGGTGATCGTCGGCAACGAGTCCGGAACGGTATTCGCGCTGGACGTCAAGACCGGCAACACGAGATGGTCGATAGACACCGCCGACGCGGTGAAGGGCGGAGTCGCGATCAACAGCGGGACCGCCTACTTCGGCAACTACGCCGGAGAGATCTACGCGGTGGACGCCGACGACGGGTCGGTGCGGTGGCAATCCGGGACGCAGGGTTCGAGCTTCGGTCGAACGGGAAGTATCTACTCGACGCCCGCCGTGGCCTACGGGCGAGTATTCGTCGGCAGCATCGACAGCCGCGTCTACAGCCTCGACGCCGACAACGGCGCCGTGGCCTGGAGCCAGTCCACCGGGGACTGGGTGTACTCGGCGCCCGCGGTCGCGGAGGTGGGCGACGCGCCGCCGACCGTCTACATCGGCTCGAAGGACAAGTACCTGTACGCGCTCGACGCCACGACTGGGGACGTGCGCTGGAAGCAGTTCACCGGCGGCATTCTGCTTGGCGCGCCCAGCGTGATCGGCGACATCGTCTACGCCGGCGTCATCGGCCCGATGAACGGGACGATCGGCTACGACGCGGAGACCGGCGAAGAGGTCTTCACCCACGAGCTGGGCGAGTACAACCCCGCCGTGACCGATGGCCAGCGCCTGTACCTGACCGGCGAGGTCGGCCTCCGCGCCTTCCGTCCCCTCTCGAAGCAGGACCTCCAGCGAATCGAGGATCGAAAGAAGCGCCAGGCCGAGGAGAAGCGAAAGAAGGAAGCGCGCCAGGAGGCCAGGAAGGCGGAGGGCGCCGCCCCGGGCAAGGGCGGGAAGCCCGCGAAGGGCTGAGCCGTCCTAGAGCCGGACCGGCACCCCGGCCGCCCGCAGGTGCTCCTTGGCCTCGCGAATCGTGTGCGTCCCGTAGTGGAAGATCGACGCGCAGAGCGCCGCGTCCGCCCCGCCGGAGACGATGCCCGCCACGAGGTGCTCGAGCTCGCCGACGCCGCCTGAGGCGATCACGGGCACGCCGACCGCGTCCGCCACCGCTCGCGTCAGCGGCAGGTCGTAGCCCGCGGTCGTGCCGTCGCGGTCCATGCTCGTCAGCAGGATCCCCCCCGCTCCCCGCTCCACGGCCTCTCGCGCCCAGCCCACCGCGTCGCGGCCCGGCGCGACGTTGCGCCCACCGTGGACGTAGACGTCCCAAGCACGTCCCGCCGCCTCCTCGGCCTCGCGTCCGGGGGCGGCGGGATCCCTGTCCTTCGCGTCGATGGCCACCACCACGCACTGCGCCCCGAAGACCTCGGCCAGCTCGCCGATCAGCTCCGGGCGGTCGAGCGCCGCGGAGTTCACCGACACCTTGTCGGCGCCGGCGTCGAGCACCGACTGGGCATCCTCGACGGTCCGGATCCCCCCGCCGATCGTGAACGGGATGAAGACATCGTCGGCGGTGCGCCGAGCCAGCTCGACGATCGTGTCGCGCGCTTCGTGCGAGGCGGTGATGTCGAGGAAGACCAGCTCGTCGGCGCCCTCCGCGTCGTAGCGGGCGGCCAGCTCGACCGGATCGCCCGCGTCGCGCAGGCCCACGAAGTTGGTGCCCTTGACGACCCTCCCGGACTCGACGTCGAGGCAGGGTATGACGCGCTTCAGAGCCACGCGCGAGGTCTACTTCTTGCCGGAGCCGCCACGGACGACCTGCGTGAAGGCGCCGCGGCCGAACTGCCCGGGCTCGGCCTTCTTGACCAGGCGGAGCATCTCCTCGCGTTCGTTCGCGGAGAGGTTCTTGCGAGGCCTCCCCTTGGATTTCGCGACCAGGCTCCCGAGGCGCTTGCGTTCGTCGGCCTCAAGGAGCTCGAGGTGGCGCTTGGCCAGCAGCGCGACCTGGGCGACGGCGAGGATTCGGAGCCAGAACATGACGTCAGCGAGGCTAGCGGAGCGCCGCGATGGCCTCGCCGACGGTGAAGCGGCCCTCGTACAGGGCTCTGCCGACGATCACGCCCGTGAGCGCCGGCAGGTTCAGCTCGCTCAGGTTCCGCAGGTGCTCGAGCGTGCCCACCCCACCGGAGTAGGTGAGCTCGGCGCCGGCCTCGAGCGCGGCCCCGGCGGCCGTGGCCAGGCCCTCGATGGCCGGTCCTTCCAGGGTTCCGTCGACCTCGACGGGGGTGTAGACGAAGCGGCTGACCCCGCGCCGGGCGAGGTCGGCGATGAGCGCCGCCGCCGCGGTCGTGCTCTCGCGCTCCCAGCCCTCCACCGCGATCCTGCCCGATCGGGCGTCGGCCCCGACGACGATGCGGCCGGGATTCTCCGCCGCCAGGGACTCGACGAGGGCCGGGTTCTCCAGCGCGGCCGTTCCGAGGACGACGTGCGTTGCGCCCGCCTCCAGCACGTGGGCGACCGCGTCGGCGTTGCGCAGCCCCCCTCCCACCTGCACCGGGACCGTCGCCGCGCCCGCGATCCGGCGGACGTGCTCGAGGTTCGCGGGCTCGCCGGAGCGGGCGCCGTCGAGGTCCACCACGTGAAGCGCCTCGGCGCCCGCCTCCAGCCAGCGGCGCGCGGCGTCGAGCGGATCGGCGTCGAAGGCGGTCTCGCGCTCGTAGTCGCCCTGCACGAGGCGCACCGCGCGGCCCCCGCGGATGTCGATCGCCGGATAGAGCTTCACGACGGGCTGCGCATCAAGCGGCGGGGACCGGCTCGCAGGCGGCGGCGAAGGAGGCCAGCAGGTCGAGGCCCGCCGAGCTGGACTTCTCTGGGTGAAACTGCGCCCCGATGATCGAGTCGCGCTCGACGACCGCAGCGAAGCGCTCGCCCCACTGGGCAGTGCCGAGCACGACCTCCGGATCGGCGGGCCGAACGGCGAAGGAGTGGACGAAGTAGAACGCTGCTTCGCCGCCGGCGGCTCCCAGGGTCGGCGCCAGGCGTGAAGCGCGCTCCCAGCGCACTGGCTCCCAGCCCATGTGCGGGACCTTGAGGCCGGGCGCCTCGAGCGCCGTGACCTCGCCGCCCAGCAGCCCCAACCCCTCGGCGCCCTCGTTCTCCGAGGAACGCTCGAACAGGAGCTGCATGCCCAGGCAGATCCCCAGCAGCGGCCTGCCGGCCCCCGCCCAGTCGCGGGCGAGCGCGTCGAAGCCGCGCTCGCGCAGGCGCCGCATGGCCTCGGGAAACGCGCCGACGCCGGGCAGCACGAGGCCGGCGGCACCCTGGGCGCCGGCCACGTCGGTGATGCGCTCGGCGCGTGCGCCCACCCGCGCGAGGGCCTTCTCGGCCGAGCGCAGGTTGCCCATCCCATAGTCCAAGATGGCGATCACGCGGCAAGTATGAATCAGTCGGTAAGCGTGCCCTTCGTGGACGGGACGCCCGGCTCCCCGGGGTCGATCGCCACCGCCTCGCGCAGGGCGCGCGCGAACGCCTTGAACGCGGCCTCGATCAGGTGGTGGGCGTTAGACCCGTAGCGGGTGCCCACGTGCAGGGTGAGCTTCGCGTTCGACGCGACGGCGCGAAAGAACTCCTCGGCCAGCTCGGCGTCGAAGCCGGCGATCGTCACGTCGGGGACCTGCGAGTCGAAGCGGCAGAAGGGTCGCCCGGAGATGTCGATCGCGCACTCGCCGAGCGACTCGTCCATGGGGATCACGGCGTGCGCGTAGCGGCGGATGCCGGCCCGGTCACCCAGTGCCTCGTCGAGCGCCTGGCCGAGCGCGATTCCGACGTCCTCCACGGTGTGGTGGCCCCCCGTCTCCAGGTCCCCCTTGGCGTCGACGCGCAGGCCCAGGCGTCCGTGGCGGCCCACCAGCTCGAGCATGTGGTCGAAGAACCCGACGCCCGTGGACACGGCGACCTCGCCCCCATCCAGGTCGACGCCCAGGCGAATATCGGTCTCGCCCGTCTTGCGGTTGATCTCAGCGCTGCGGCTCATCGGCTAAAGCTCCTGCAAACGAGCAGTTTCGCGCATCACGGGCCGGCCCGGGCCCGGGCGGGCTCGACGTGCACGGGGAATCCCTCGGCGCTCGCGAACGCCTCCACGGCAGGTGCGAGCCCGGCGGCGGCATCGGCCCAGCCCGAGACGACAGAGGTCCGGCGCATGAAGGCACCGAGGCAAAAAGGGCAAACGAAAAGGGCGGCGCCGCCGGTAGG
>JBPCKC010000066.1:0-7274 GCA_051004675.1 Solirubrobacterales bacterium | reverse complement strand
ACGCCAAAACTGTTGCGGACGCGTCGGCCGGGATCCGGGGGGCCCGGCTCCACCCACCTGTCCCTCCCGCCCACCGAAGCCTCGAACGCGAAGGGCTGGCGCTTGGCCGGCCCTTCGCTGGGGGGGGTTCTTTGGAGCTCTGCGCTAGCCGCAGTTGGGCCAGTGCCCGGCGCCGTCGCGCTTTTTCAGCAGGACCGCCACGACCGCCTGGATCTTCCAGGAGTACTCGTGCGGGTCGCTGCCGACCGACCTCGGGGAGCTCTGCCACGTGGACGTCATGAACTGGAACGCGCCGTGGTAGGCGCCGCCGCCGCCGTGGATGTTGCGGTCGCCGCCGGACTCACACTCGGAGGTCTGCCGCGCCCACCGCCTTTGCCGGTCGGTGAAGTCGTCCCAGATGCTGTCGTACTTGGAGGCCCTCGAACCGTCGCCGTCACCGTCCGGGCTGACCCCGCCGGAGCCACCCTGGGCGGCCGTGGCGAAGAGGAGGCCGGCGAGCGACGCGGAGGCGAGCACGCCGACCACGACCATCCGGACGCGCTCGGCGATGCCGAGGCCCGTGTCTACGTTCTTGGTTCCGCCCCGGGGGCGGTTATCGCCTTCTGACATTGCTCTCTTTCTGAAGCGCTTGCGGGGTTAGCTGACGGGCTCGCGCCGAAAGAGATCTGGCGCTACGCGGCTGACGCCGCAGATTCGCCCCAACAGTTGGGTCCCCCGCTCTCCGCGATATGTGGCGGAGATTCAGCGGGTTGAAGGTGGCGGCACCCTAGCACAAGGTTCACACGTTATGTGCCGTTTGTGAGCGTTTGCTCGTTGAAATCCCTGCTCAGGGCGAGTTCTTCCCCGGTCGTGGGCCGGGCGCTAACCTCGCGCGCCGCGCCTCGTCCCCCGTGGCCTGAAGCGGGGCGAGACAAAAAGAAGGCCCCCGCTCTCGCGGAGGCCTTCCAAGATTCGAGTGGCTCGGCCTAGCGGCCGAGACGACTCAGACCGTCTGGACGTTGACCGCCCGGGGGCCCTTGTCGCTCTCCTCCTGCTCGAAGGTCACCTTGGCGCCCTCCGCAACGGTGCGAAAGCCCTCGCCCACGATCGCGCTCTGATGCACGAAGAGGTCCTTGGACCCGTCGTCAGGGGAGATGAAGCCGAAGCCCTTCTCGTCGTTAAACCACTTGACTGTTCCGCTTGCCATCTGTCCTTCTTCCTGTCCTGGGAACTACTCGGGACGAATGGTCAAACGAGAAGTACGCCACGACACTAAGTAGCGGGACGATCCCGCTGATTACTCCCCGAACGGTAGCGGGTCGCGCGCCGGGCCGCATTGCCCGGTGACTGGCGCCGTGCCCGGCAAGGCCCTCGTGGCGGGCCGAGCGAGGGCGAGGCGCTACCGTCCTTGGGGTGCCTCGCGCGGATTCAGCCGATCTCGACCTGGCCGAGGTCGAACGCGACCTCCGCGCCCGCCTTGCCGAAACCCACGAGCGGATCGCCGAGCTGACCAAGCCGCCGGAGGGCGGCTCCGAGATCGGCTTCGGCAAGCGGATCGGCGACGGCACCAACGAGGCGGCCTCGCAGTTCACCGATGTCGGCGTCGCCAACGACCTGCACGCGATCGAGGAGCGGATCGAGCGCGCGCTGGCGAAGCTCGAGGAGGGGAGCTACGGAACCTGCGACGAGTGTGCGGATCCGATCGTGGCGGGGCGGCTGAAGGCGGCCCCGGAGAGCGCCCTGTGTATTCAGTGCGCGCGGGACGCCCCCACGTAGGCCGCGGCCTCGGCCCTCTGAGCTACCGCGGCGCCCGCGCGGTCACGGCCCAAGTCGAGGCCGGGGCAACCACGGCTCCGCCATCGACCACGAAATCCGCCAGCGCCGCGCGCAGCGAGTCGGCGATCTTCGGCCTGATCTCATCGACCCGCTTGCCCCACATGCGAAGCACCTCGGCCGCGGGGCCCAGCGCCATGTTGAACGCGACCGCGTGCTCTAGATCCCTGCCGATCTTGTAGGGCAGGTCCTGGCGCGCCAGGCGAATGTCCTCGAAGCCGGCGTGCTTGAGCACGTCCGTGAGGGTGTCCGCGTTGGCCATCGAGAACGGCCCCGGCCCGCACCGGGGCGCGTCGGAGTCCTCCGGCTCGTCGAGGTACTCGGCGACGACCTCCTCGGCGCGGTGCATGCACTCGTTGTCGAGCTTGCGACGCCAGACGACCATGTTCAGCGGGCTCCCGGGCCCGAGCGCCTCGCGGACGTTGCGAAGCGCCGCGACCGGATTCGCGAAGAACATCGTGCCCATGCGGGAGAACGCGTAGTCGAAGGTGTCGTCGAACTTCGTCGCCTCGATGTCGCGTGCCGCGAAGCTGACGTTCTCGATCCCGGCCTCGGCGGCCTCGGCGATCGCCGTCTCGATCATCCGCTCAGCGACGTCCACGCCATGGGCATGGCCGCCCGAGCCGACGATGCTCGCCAGGCGCACAGTCGTATCGCCCAGCCCGCAGCCGATGTCGAGCACGCGGTCGCCCTCCTGGGGAGGAGCGGCCGCGAGCGCGCCCGCTCCGTGGTCTCGCAGGCCCTCGGCCACGATGTCCCGGTAGTCCATCCAGACGTCATAAAGCGGACCGTTCCAGGCCTCGGTCGCCTCGACGTTGTCCTCGACCGTCCTGATCGCGTCCTCCACGATCGTTGAGTCTAAGCTCAGCCGAGCTACGCATGGAAGGGAGCCTCCTGCGAGGCGACCGCTTCTACGGCGTCGAGCGCACACTCCAGGTCGCGCCGCCGTCATCCGAGCGCTTGATTGCGCCGTCGTGCAGCGCTACGTGGAGGCCGTCGCCGGTCGCTTCGAACGCTGCCGGCGCGCCGCCGATCGAGCCGGCCGGCGCCCAGGTGCGGCCGCCATCGCCGCTGGTTTTGACCTCTCCCTCGTCGGTGACCAGATGAATCTCGTCGGACTCGGACCAGGCGAGCAGACCAGTGTCCGCCGAGAGGAAGCTCCAGTGGCGACCTTGGTCGGTTGAAGTCCACAGCGCCTCCTGTCCGGACGCGACGACGACCGAGGGGTTCTCCGGGTCGAGCACGATCGAGCGCAACGATTCCTGCGTGAGCTGATCCGAAGCTCGCTCCGGCAGCGGTCGCTGCTTCCAGCTCTTCCCGCCGTCCGCGCTGACCAGCAGTTGCTGCTCCCGCGTCTTGAAATCCGAGCCGTAGCCATAGACGACGTCCCCGCCGGATTCGAGGAGGTGAAAATCAGCCTTTCCGAGGAGCGAGACGGGATCCCAGGTCTCTCCAGCGTCGACGGAGCGGATCAGGCCGAGGAAGGGCGGCAGATCCTCACGGCCGTCGGGGTGCCCTGATCCGAGGAAACGATCGGGTCCGATGATCGTGAACCCCATCGTGTCCTGGTAGCGCCCGGCGACTCGTTCCGCCTCCTCAGCATCCTCCGGAACGCGAAAGAGCCCGGTGTGCGAAGCGATGAAAAGCGCCCCGTCGGCAGGGTTGACGCCCAGTCCGTGAACATGGATGGGCCCCGGGTCCTCGCTGGTCGGGGCGCCGCCAAGCGCACGGGCGCTGTCCTCCTGCGCGTTCTTACCGCATCCGGTGAGCACGATCATGATCCAGATGAGCGCCATCCAGACGAGGGGCCGGGGCATCCGCGCGCCGCGTATAGCCCTCGCCTGAACCGGATTGCGGCTAGCGGAAATCACACGAGCGACGATAAACGGCCGGCGTCGGCGCGGCGTCGACCGCGTCCCGGCGAACCGGTCGCTGAGCTGCGGGGGGCGCACCGGCGCGGTGGTCGTGATGAGATCTAAGAGATGAGCGGTGAAAAGAGGCGCGGTGAGACGGAGCGGGTTCGGCGGGTCCAGGACAAGCATGCATCGGGCTACGACCGCCAGATCTCGTTCTTTGAGCGCCTCCTGTTCAGTGGAGGACGCGAATGGGTCTGCGCGCGGGCGCGCGGAAGGACCTTGGAGCTGGCGGTAGGCACTGCCCGGAACCTGCCGCTCTATCGCGAGGACGTGGAGCTGACGGGGGTAGACCTCAGCCCCGAGATGCTCGCGCTGGGCAGGCGGCGCGCGGAGGAGATCGGACACCCGGCAAAGCTTCAGGAGGGTGACGCGCAGGACCTCGACTTCGAGGACGAGAGCTTCGACACCGTCGTTTGCACGCTGGGGTTCTGCACGATTCCCGATCCGCGCCGCGGCCTGGCGGAGGCTCATCGCGTCCTCCGCCCGGGGGGGTCTTTGGTCCTGCTGGAGCACGTCCGCAGCCGGTCCCGGCCCGTGCGAGCCGGCCAGCGACTGCTCGAGCCGCTGGCGGTTCGATTCGAGGCCGATCACCTGCTGCGAGATCCCGCTGACCATCTCGAGGATGTCGGCTTCGAGATCGCGGAGCTCGAACGAAGCAAGTGGGGGATCGTCGAGCGCGTGTCCGCACGCAAGCCGGCGCCGGCCACGGCGGCCTGACCACACCGCGATGCTCCCGGCGCCGCAACGTCCGGCCGTAGACTCGGCAATCCGATGATCCGCCTCAGGTGCCTTCTCGAGCGTCACCGTTCGCGGATCGCTCTGGCGGCGGTTCTCGCGGCCCTGTGCGTGGCTTTGACCGTCGAGCACAGCGGTTTCGGGCAGGAACACGTAGGGGAGGTCGCCTCGCTGTGCTTGGCGGTACTCGGCGGCGCCGCCGTCGTGATCCTGTCGGCCGTCGGTGTCGCGTCGATGCGCAGGCTGCGGCCTCAGATGACGATTTGGCCGGCGGCCATTCCACTCGTCCGCGCACCGGTGATCCCGCTCACCTCGGCGCGCGACGGCCCGGCTTCACTCCAGGTCTTCCGTCGTTGATCGCTGGCCGGGTGGGCTCGCACGAGCCCGCCCTGCGTGTTATCCCGGGCGCGCAGTCCGCGCTCGGTGCGATCAACGAAAGGAGCACAACAATGTTGAGACGAGCTCTACTCGCCTGCGCTCTGGCGCCGGCGATCCTGCTGGTCGCCGGCTGCGGGGGCGATGACGCCGACGAGGCCGCTGTCGAGACCGACGGTGCCTTCATCGTGGAGATGACGGCTCACCACGAGTCGGCGATCGAGATGGCCAAGATGGCCGAGGAGCGGGCGCAGCACCCCGAGATCCGGAAGCTGGCGGGCGACATACTCGCCTCGCAGAGAGAGGAGATCGACCTGCTCGCGGGGATCCACCAGCGCCTGTTCGCCGACCCGGTCGAGGAGGGCGATCACGGCACGCTGGGGCTGGAACCGCACGAGGCCGGCATGGAGATGAACACGGCCGAGCTGGAATCGGCGAGGCCGTTTGACCGCGCCTTCATCGACATGATGGTCCCGCACCATCAGGGGGCGATCCGCATGGCCCGCGTCCAGCTCGACCAGGGACAGGACGTGCAGCTATACGACATCGCGCAGTCGATCATCGACGTCCAGTCACGAGAGATCGAGGAGATGAACTCCTGGCGCGAGGAGTGGTACGGAGCGCCGTCGCCAGCCGGTGGCGTCCCGACCGAGGGAGAGGAGGCGGCGCCAGAGCACGAGTCGATGGGGCACTAGGCCGGACGACGAAGCGGCGGGCCCGCCGGGCGGTTCGGGGTCGGCGGCCCCACGACGAAGGGTGAGCCATAGTCGGGCACCGGCGCATAGATGGCAACCGGCTTGGCCTTGCCCTTCAGGGTCAACCCGGGGCGCTCGACGAACGCGATCTCCTCTCCTTCGAGCAGCTCCCGGGTGCGCGCGGCGACCAGGACCCTGTCGCCGGTCTGGCGCGTCGCCGATTCGACCCGCGCAGCGACGTTGACCGCATCGCCGATCACCGAGAACTCCAGCCGCCCCGCGCCACCGAGGTTGCCGGAGACCACCGGACCCGAATTGAGGCCGATCCCGACCGAGAGCTCCTGTCCGAACTCGTCCTCCACCGCCGCGGCGATCTCGAGGGCGGCAGCCAGCGCCTGATCGGCGTGATCGGCCTGACGCCGAGGGGCTCCGAAGACCGCGAGGAGGCCGTCTCCGACGTACTTGTCCACGTGTCCGCCGTGCCTGTGGACAATCGGCACGATCCGCTCGAACAGGCGGTTGAGCGTTGCGACGACCTCCGGCGCGCGGAGGCTCTCCGCGTAGCTCGTGAAGCCGCGGATGTCGAGGAACAGCATCGTCACCTCGACCTCCTCGCCCGCGAGGGAGGTTCCCTCGCGCAGGATGTGGTCCGCGACCTCGCGATCGACGTAGGTGCCGAAGGCCTCCCGGATCCGCTCGCGCTCGCGCAGCCCGGCCACCATGCGGTTGAAGCCCGCCTGGAGGAACCCGATCTCCCCTCCGTCGTCGACGACCACCTCCTCCTCGAAGGAGCCCTCCTCAACGCGGGCAATCGCCGCCCGAACCCTGTCCACGGGCTCTGAAAGCGAGCGCGCCGCGGCGGTGATCAAGACGCCGCCGGCGAACAGGCCGGCGGCTACGAGGAACAGGACCGGCCCGAGCAGCTCATCCCCGGTCGCCTCGCCCCTGCCCAGGAACGCGAGGGCGATCGCCAGCAACGCGATTCCCGAGCCCAGGGCCCACGAGACCAGCAGGCGAGCGCCGGTGCCGAGGACCGCGGGGCTGGCTGAGGCCTGCTCCGCCGGGGCCTCGCCGGCGAGGGCGAGGGCGAACACGGGGCGAAGCGCACGCTCGATCGTGAGAAAGGTGACGGCCATGGTGGTGAGACCGGCGAGGAGGACCCCCACAACCAGTCCGGCCACGTAGATGGCCGGATGGTGCGTCGCGGTTATGACCCCGAAGAGGATCGCGCCGGCGAGCCAGCCGGTGGCGACGAGGGCCGCGGCTCGCCAAGGCAGGCCGAGAACGAACCTGGTTTCGACGCCGGTGGGTGGCCGCTTCTCCGTGAGCCAGAGCCCCGCGGGGCGGAAGCCCCTCCTGCCGACCAGATAACCGATTACGCCGACGGCGAGGAAGAAGAGCGGGGCGACCCCGAGTACGAGGAACCGTTCGTGGTCGGGAGGAGCCGGCTTTGGCGGAGCCACGAAGCTCAGATAGACGAACGCCAGCGTCGCGCCCACCGCGTTGGCCACCAGGGCGCGCCGGTAGAGGCTCGTGAAGAGGGTGCGCCAGTCCTGCGATCGACCGGCCGCGGAGATCGAGCCCATCATCAGCACGGCAGCGTAGTCGCCGCAGCCGGGATTCTCACCCCTCGTCCCCGGCATGCGAAAGCCCCCACGGGGGCGGGGGGCCCCGCAGCCGTCGGGTGTCCAGGCTCCAACGCGCAGACACCCCTCTGCCCCTCCCCAGCGGCGCAACGCCC
>JBPCKC010000065.1:0-6780 GCA_051004675.1 Solirubrobacterales bacterium | reverse complement strand
CGCGACCGGCGGCACGCGGTCCCACCTCGCTCAGCCGGGAAGCGGCCTGGCGAGCTCAGACGGGCACGACGCCCGCTCAAAACGGTGGATCCAGGCTAAACGACGGAGCCTCTCGGATAGCATCGCCGCCGATGCAGGTCGCAGTCGAGGTTGCCCGTTCCGAAGCCGCGGAGGCGGATGTCGTCGTCGTGGGCGTCGCCGAGCCCGTCCCTCCGCTCGCCGGCCGAGCCGCCGAGCTCGACCGGCGGCTCGACGGTCGGCTCTCCCGCCTCGTCGGCGACGGTGAGGTCAGAGGACGCCTCGATCACGTCGCCGTCGTGCACGTGGACGGCGCGCTGCCCGCGCCTCGCGTCGCACTCGCCGGGCTCGGCCCGAGAACGGAGATCGAAGCCGACACCTTCCGGACCGCCGCAGGGGCCGTGGCACGCGCGACGAAGGACTTCGGCCGGACCGTCGCCTGGATGCTCGAGGACGAGCTCGACCTTTCGTTGCCAGAGCAGGCGCGCGCAGTCGTCGAGGGCACCATCCTGGGGGGTTACGACCCCGGCCTCTGGAAGACCGACGGGGCGGATCGGCGCCCCTCGAGGCGGCTGGTGCTCTGGAGCGACGGCGATTCCGACCTCACCGGGCCGGCAGAGCGCGCGCGGCGTGTGGCGGACTGGACGAACCGCGCCCGCGACCTTGCCAATATGCCGCCGAACGAACTGACGCCGGAGCGCCTGGCCGAGCGCGCGCGAGAGATCGGCGAGCAGTTCGAAACGTTGACGGTCGAAGCGCTCGGGCCGGACGAGATGCGTGAGCTCGGCATGGGCTCATTCGGCGCCGTTGCGCAGGGGAGCCACAACCCGGCGCGGCTGATCGTGATGCGGTACCAGCCCCTCTCCCGAGCGCGCGACGACGTCGTTCTGGGCCTGGTGGGCAAGGCCGTCACGTTCGACACCGGCGGCATCTCGCTGAAGCTGGGCCTCTACATGGAGGACATGAAGGGTGACATGTCGGGCGGCGCCGCGGTGATCGAGGCAATGGGGGCGCTCGCCGAGGTGGAGTCACCGATCGAGGTGCTCGCGGTCGTCGGAGCCACCGAGAACATGCCGGGTGGAGGCGCGTACCGGCCCGGCGACATCCTCACGGCCATGAACGGGAAGACCATCGAGGTGATCAACACCGATGCGGAGGGGCGACTCGTGCTCGCAGACGCGCTCTGGTACGCGCGTCAACAGGGGGCGACGCATCTCCTCGACCTCGCCACGCTCACGGGCGCGATGGAGCTCGCCCTCGGCGATCTCTACTCCGGATTGTTCGCCAACGACGACGACTGGGGTAGACAGATCAGCGCCGCCGGCGAGGTGAGCGGCGACCACGTGTGGCCGTTCCCGCTGCACCCCCGCTACCGCCGGTACATCGACTCACACTTCGCCGACATGAAGAACTCGTCCATCCTCCGGCAGGGATCGCCCGTTCTCGCGGCCGAGTTCCTGCGCGAGTTCACCGGAGACGGTCCCTGGGCCCATCTGGACATAGCCGGGCCGGCCTTCTTGCGCTACAGCCGGGGCGACTACCTCACGCAGCGCGGCGGCACCGGCTTCGGGGTGCGACTGATAGTGGAACTTGGAGAACGGCTTCGCCGTTCTCCTGCTGAAAAAGCGTGACTTCCCTGAAGGTTGTCGATGGGGCGCTTCGCCCCACGGAAAAAGGCGGATGAACTTCGACCTCTCCGAAGAGCACGAACTCGTTCGCCGGACGGTGCGCGAGTTCGCGCTCGAGCGCGTGGCGCCGGTGGCCGAGGAGCTCGACCGGGAGGAGCGCTTCCCGTACGAGATCGTCGCCGAGCTCGCCGAGCTCGGGCTCATGGGGATGCCGATTCCCGAGGAGTACGGGGGCGCGGGAGCCGACACCTTGTCGTACGCGATCGCGGTCGAGGAGCTGACGCGAATCGACTCCTCCGTCGCGATCACCATGGCCGCGCACACTTCGCTCGGGACGATGCCGATCTACATGTTCGGCACCGAGGAGCAGAAGCGCGAGTGGCTCCCTCGGTTGGCCTCCGGTGAGCGCCTCGCCGCCTTCGGCCTGACCGAGCCGGGCGCCGGGTCCGACGCCGGCGCCACTCGCACCCGCGCGGAGCGCCGTGACGGCTCCTGGGTCGTCAACGGCTCGAAGATCTTCATCACGAACGCGGGCACCGACATCTCTGCATGCGTGACCATCACGGCGCTGACGGGCGACGGAGAGATCTCGAACATCATCGTCGCCAACGGCACGCCGGGCTACGAGATCTCCGCCCCGATGAAGAAGATCGGGTGGCACGCCTCGGACACGCGGGAGCTCTCCTTCCACGATTGCGCCGTCCCGGAGGGAAACCTGCTGGGAGCGCCCGGACGCGGGTACCACCAGTTCCTCGAGATTCTCGACGGGGGTCGCATCTCGGTGGCCGCCATGGGCGTCGGTCTTGCGCAGGGCGCCTACGACCTCGCGTACGACTACGCCCTCGACAGGGAACAGTTCGGGCGGCCGATCTCGAAGTTCCAGGCCGTCCAGTTCAGGCTCGCGGACATGGCCACGGAGATCGAGGCTGGGCGAGCGCTCGTCTACAAGGCGGCCTGGCTCAAGGATCAGGGCCGGCCGTTCGCGAAGGAGGCCGCCATGGCCCAGCTCTTCACGGGCGAGCTCTCCAACCGCGCCGCCAACTGGTCACTGCAGATCCACGGCGGCTACGGCTACATGGAGGAGTACGCGATCTCGCGCCTCTATCGAGACCAGAAGATCCTCGAGATCGGTGAGGGCACCAACGAAGTGCAGCGTATGGTGATTGCGAAGCATCTAGGCCTGTAGCCGCTGCACTTCGTTGGAAATGAGATCCGGTGCCAGACTTTAGTCTGGCTTCGGCGTACAGAGAAGGACGAGCGCCGCGAGAAGCCAAAGGCCGCGTTCCGCAGCGGTCCCGGGTACCCCGGTGCCAGACTGAAGTCTGGCAACCGGACTGACTTGCAACCAGTCAAGTGGCGAGCGGTCGAGAGGTGGTGGGGGCGACCGGCGTTGCTGGCATCACCGACCTCCGACCTTCTCTCCGCTGTTAGCTGCATGGTTGCGGGTTAGGCTCCTGATGTGATCATCTGCTCGAGCTGCGGCGCCGAGAATCCTTTGGCGAAGAAGTTCTGTGGCGATTGCGGGAGCGTGCTCGCTTCGGCTTGTTCCTCCTGCGGAAGCTCGAACGCGCCTGGCAAGAGGTTCTGCGGCGACTGTGGGGCGCCACTCGAGCTTGGTGCGGTTTCGGTCGTGCCCGTCTCAGCCCCGGCAACAGCCAGCGCGCCGGTGGCGGAGCGTCGTTTGGTATCGGTGTTGTTCGCGGATCTGGTCGGGTTCACGACATGGTCGGAGTCGCGTGATGCTGAGGAGACGCGCGATCTGTTGTCGCGCTATTTCGAGTTGTCGCGGACGTTGATCGCCCGGTACGGGGGGACGGTGGAGAAGTTCATCGGCGACGCGGTGATGGCGGTGTGGGGGACGCCGGTTGCGACCGAGAGTGACGCTGAGCGGGCGGTGCGGGCGGCGCTGGATCTGGTCGCGTCGGTGCCGGAGCTGGATCCGGCGCTCGGGGCGCGGGCGGGCGTGCTGACCGGCGAGGCGGCGGTGACGATCGGCGCCGAGGGCGAGGGGATGGTCGCGGGCGATCTGGTCAACACCGCCTCGCGCATCCAATCGGCAGCCGAGCCGGGCACCGTGCTGGTGGGCGAGGTGACACGCCGGGCGACCGACCAGGCGATCGTCTACGAGAGCGCCGGCGAGCGGGAGCTGAAGGGCAAGGCGGAGCCGCTGGCGCTGTGGCGGGCGCTGCGGGTCGTCTCGGGTGTGGGCGGGCAGCGCAAGTCGGCCGGGCTGGAGGCCCCGTTCGTGGGCCGCGAGCGCGAGTTGAAGCTGATCAAGGAGCTCTTCCACGGCTGCGCTGAGGAACGGCGGGCGCACCTGGTCTCGGTGACCGGGATCGCGGGGATCGGCAAGTCGCGGCTGGCCTGGGAGTTCTACAAGTACTTCGATGGGATCGTCGAGCAGGTGTACTGGCACCGGGGACGCTGCCTCGCCTACGGCGAAGGCGTCGCCTACTGGGCGCTGGCCGACATGGTGCGGATGCGCTGCCGCATCGCCGAGGACGAGCAGCCCGCCTCAGCGCGGCTCAAGCTCCAGGCCACGCTGGAGGAGCATCTGCTCGTTCCCGAGGAGCGGGCGTTCGTGGAGCCGCGGCTGGCGCTGCTGCTGGGATTAGAGGAGGCTGCGGCGGGCGACCGGCAGGATCTGTTCGCGGCCTGGCGCTTGTTCTTCGAGCGGCTGGCCGACGTGTACCCGACGGTGCTCGCCTTCGAGGACATGCAGTGGGCGGACACGAGCCTGCTCGACTTCGTCGAGTACCTGCTCGAGTGGTCGCGCGACTACCCGCTCTACGTGATCACCCTCGCCCGGCCGGAGCTGCAGGAGCGGCGTCCGAGCTGGGGCGCCGGCCAGCGCAACTTCACCTCGCTCTACCTGGAGCCGCTCTCGCAGGGGGCGATGGAGGCGCTGCTGGAGGGGCTGGTTCCCGGTTTGCCGGAGCGGCTGCGCGCCCAGATCCTGGCGCGCGCGCAGGGGGTGCCGTTGTATGCGGTGGAGACGGTGCGGATGCTGCTCGACCGCGGCCTGCTTGCCCAGGAAGGGCCCGTCTACACGCCCGTTGGTGAGATCGAGACGCTGGAGGTGCCGGAGACGCTGCATGCGTTGATCGCGGCGCGCCTGGACGGGATATCCGGCGAGGAGCGGCGGCTGCTGCAGGACGGGGCGGTGCTCGGCAAGAGCTTCACCGTGCGCGCGCTCGCGACGCTCGCGGGCATACCGGCCGAGGAGCTGGAGCCGTTCCTGTCGGCGCTGGTGCGCAAGGAGGTTTTGGGCGTCCAGTCGGATCCGCGCTCCCCCGAGCGCGGCCAGTACGGCTTCCTGCAGGACCTCGTCCGCCACGTCGCCTACGAGACACTCTCCAAGCGGGAGCGCAAGACCCGCCACCTGGCGGCCGCCGAGCACCTGCGGTCCGTGTTCGCTGATCAGGACGAGATTGCCGAGGTGCTAGCCTCGCACTACCTGGCCGCCTTCGAGGCCGCCCCCGAGGCAGAGGACGCGCAGGCGATGCGGGCGAAAGCGCGCGAGATGCTCGCCCGTGCAGGCGAGCGTGCCGGTTCGCTCGGCGCCCCCGAAGAAGGCAGACGCTACTACCAGCAGGCGGCCGCGCTCGCCGACGACCCGCTGCTCGAAGCCAAACTGCTCGAGCAGGCCGGCCGGCTCGCCCTGCAGGCGAATGAGCCGGTGGAAGCACGGGCACAGCTCGAGCGCTCGCTCGCCCTGTACACGGAGGCGGGCGATTCCCGTGCCGCCGCCCGTGCCAGCACGGCGCTCGCCGACGCCGATTTCGGCGAGGGTCGCTTGGAGGAGGCGGCCGCCCGGCTGGAGCAGGCGGTCGCGCAGCTCGAGCAGGGCACGGCGGGCGGCGAGCTGGCGGCGGCGCTCGCCCAGCTCGGCCGCATGCGCGTGCTCGCCGGCCACAACGAAGCCGCCTCCGCACCGCTCGAGCGGGCGCTCACCCTGGCTGAGCGGCTGCAGCTACCCGAGGTGTTCGTCGAAGCCCTCATCAGCAAGGCCGTGGTGGTGCTGAACCAGGGGCGGCTGGACGAGTCGCGGATCCTGCTCGAGGCCGCCGCCGTCCGGGCGCACACCGAGCAGCTCTACGCGAGCGCGCTGCGGGCGGAGAACAACCTCGGCGTTGTCCTCCAAGCTTCGGATCGCTACGCCGAGGTGCTCGAGCTCTTTGAGCGCTCGATCGCGCTTGCCCGCCGCCGCGGCGACCGCCGCTGGGAGTCGAACCTGCGCACCGGCAGCCTCACCCCGCTCTTCCTGCTTGGCCGCTGGGACGAGGCGCTCACTATCGCGGCCGAGGAGGAACCGCTCGTCGCAAGCGAGGCCGGGAGAGGGGAGGTGCTCGCCGTGGCGCTTATCCACTGTGAGCGCGGCGATCTGGATGCGGCGGGTGCCCTGCTAGCGGCCGCCAATACGCTCCGCGACAGCGACAACCGGCAAAGCAGGGCCGGCTATGACCTCGTGGAAGCGCGCCTGCTGCGCGCCCAAGGACGCCCCGCCGAGGCCCTCGCGAGCGCCGAACGGGCGCTTGCGACCCTGGGCGAGCTGGCGATCACCGACACGAACATCAAAAGCGGGCTGGTCGAGGCGACCGAGGCCGCGCTCGCCCTCCCCGACCTCGACAAAGCAGAGGAACTGCTCGCGATCCCGGAATCGCTCGACCCCGGCGAGCTGACCCCCTTCCTGCACGCCAACACCGCCCGGCTGCGCGCCCGCCACGACGCCGCCCGCGGAAACCACGAACAGGTCGAAGAACGCTTCAGCACCGCCACCAGCCTGTTCCTCGAGTTCGGCCTCGTCTTCCACCTCGCCGTCACCCAACTCGAGCACGCCGAATGGCTCACCGCACAGGGCCGTGCGGGAGAGGCAGAGCCAATACTCGCTGAAGCACGCCCAACCTTCGAGCGGCTGCAGGCAACACCCTGGCTCGAGCGAACGGCACAAGCAACCACCACCAGACGCGAGCCCGAGTGATGTGCTCCCCGCCCGAGTTGACAGGCTAGGCCGCGATGTTTTGTAGATCTTCCCAGGTCTGCTTGACCTCGTAGGGCGTGTTGTAGCCGAGCCGCGAGTGCGGCCGGTGGTGGTAGCGGTCGACGTAGCCGCCGATCCCGCGTCGAGCGTCTT